>JANXTO010000350.1 GCA_025352365.1 Undibacterium sp.
CATGGCGCAATTATTTCAGCTCGATCCGGCACGCTTACGTTATGCCGACCCGACGCGTTATCTGGCACTGGCACGCGTGACAACTGGCGAAGTGATGGCACAAACTCTGGCTGAATGGCGGCGTGCAGGATCAAGTTGCCACGGTGCTTTGATCTGGTTTTTACGTGATCTGTGGCTAGGTGCGGGTTGGGGTTTAATTGATGCCAGCGGCAAACCCAAAGCAGCTTATTACTATGCAAAAAGAGCGATGGCTCCCCTCGCCTTATTGATGACCAACGAAGGTTTAAACGGTCTTGCACTGCATATCGTCAATGACAGCGCAATCGCTTATCAGGGTACCCTCTCCCTCCATTTATATCGTCATGGCGAGACCCGTATCGCACAAGGCCAACGCCAGATTAATCTGGCACCGCATAGCGTGATGCAAGTACGTGCGGATAGCATGCTGGAACATTTTTTTGATACCACTTATGCCTATCGCTTTGGGCCTCCCGGACATAATGTGGCGGTAGCGCGGTTTCAAACTGCACCGTCATCAGCACATTGCGAGGCCTTCTATTTCCCATTGGGCATCGGTCAGTTAAGTAATCCGGTCGAGCGCGATCTGGGCTTACAAGCGCATTTTGTACAGACGGATGATGACCATGTGATGCTACATGTCTCAACCCGAAAACTTGCGCTGTCGCTGGCAATTGAGGTCATTGGATATCAGCCAGAAGATAATTTCTTCCACTTAGCACCTGGCACAGAGCGTCATATTTGTCTGACACGTCTGACTCGCCTGAGAAAAAATGATATTACCCAGAAAAATCTGGCAAGTGCCAACAAGATCCAAGGGACAATTACAGTGCTCAATGCCATCAGTCCGTGCAAGATTTCGAGCGCAAACGCCAACGACCGTGATGCTGGAAGCCATCTGGAAAGCAGCATCACATGACGACATCAGACAAGCAGTTGCTAGCCGATGCGCCATCGTCAGAATCGACGCTCACATCAATCCATACGTCGGTATTTAGACCCGCATTTACGGCGGCAGACATCCCGACAACATCGCCAATGAATACAGAGCAGCATGCCGCACAGGCATTCTGGTTTGGCGATGCAGATACGCCTTTGTTAGCGTGGTATCACCCACCTAAAACAGCGATGCGCAATTCTGGCGTGGTACTTTGCCCGCCCTTTGGGCATGAGTATATGGTCTCCTATCTGTCGTATAAACACTTAGCGATGCAATTGGCAGAAGCTGGTTTTCCGGTTTGTTTTTTTGATTATGATGGCTGCGGCGATTCTGCTCAGAGCGATACGGCACGGATCGCTGCCTGGCAGCACAATATACGTCAGGCAGCAGAACAACTACGCCGCTTGTCCGGTGTGGAGCAGATCAGTTTGTTTGGTATGCGCATGGGCGCTTTACTCGCAGCAGGCCTGGCAACTGAGTTAGCCTCACCTGCGCTGCTAATGCTGGCACCGGTAATATCTGGTCGAGCCTATGTGCGTGAACTGATGGTCTTGCGCGGCATGAGTGGCGTTGGCGCCGCGCATAAAAGTAATGAAGCAAAACCATCTGAACATAGCGTCAGTGATGATGAGCTGACGGGCTATACATTTTGCGCCAGCACGCGTGCAGCTTTAAGCGAATTAAACATCCTCAATCTGGCATCGCCACCGGCTGCCGTTATGATCGCCGCGCGTGATGATATCTCTGGTCAAGAGGCCAAACTGGCGACGACCTGGCGGCGTGATGAATATCAGATGCATCTGATTACCACGCCAGGTTATGCCGCAATGATGACCGAAGATGCGCATGAGTCCAGTGTACCGCATGCGATCTGGGCAGAAATGTGCCAATGGTTGGTACAGCAAATTCCAGTGCAGCAAGTCTCATTACAAGATCAGCAGGACGATACAATATCCACCTCAGCAAACATGCTGACTACGCGCTGCCGTGTCCGGCATGGCGAACAAGTATTGCAGGAGGAAATTGTGCAATTTGATGGCATGGTTGGGATCGTTACCCAGCCTAGCCCGACCGCCATCAGCACAGATATCGGAATCAACACAGACAAAACCAAAAACGACACTACGCGACCAGCCATTATCCTCACCAATGTCGGTGCCAATCATCGCGTCGGCAATCATCGCTTGTATGTCACGATGGCACGCACGCTGGCAGCGCAAGGCTTTACTGTTTTGCGTTACGACAAGCGCGGTATCGGCTATAGCCAACCAACACCAGATGAGCAGGAAAATGATGTGCACGGATTGCAAGGCGTAGAGGATATCGGCTCTGCCATGCAGTTTATGCAGCAAGCTTACAGACAACCCAGATTTGTGCTGGCAGGCTTATGTTCTGGCGCGTATCTGTCGTATCTGGCAGCGGTACACGACCCGCGTGTGACCGGTCTGATATTGATGAATCAGCTAACGTTTCACTGGCGTACCGGTAACGTAATACAGACGAAAAAAGCAGCGACCTTTAAATCAACCCAGTTTTATTTTAAAGCGGCCACGCATGGCAATACATGGCGTCGCATGCTCAGAGGCAAAATTGCCTCTCGCCGGATTTTTAGAAATCTTGCTAAAAAATTGATCCAAAAACTACTCGATCATATGCGGCATCGCTTAGCGCATTTTATGAAGACGCATCACCTGCTAGGACCTGTCGCCAGAAACTTTAAGGCCATGCAGGCGCGTGGAGTGGAATTAGTATTTGTGTTTGATGCCAACGACAGCAGCATCGATCTGATGACCAAACATCTGGGCAGCAATGCCCATCTTTTGCAGCACAGAGACAGTCTTAAAATTGAAGTGATCAAGGGTGTTGACCATACCTTCACACCAATGTGGTCGCAAACTTACCTAGCGACCATGCTGGCCCAGCATCTGGCTAAGCGCTTCCCATAAGAAAACTGTTGGTCAAACCACGATCACGCGTTCTTCTGCAAACCCGGCAGAATATATTTCCACACTACAAAGAGTTCAAACACTTCTACCGCGATCAACGCGATAATCGCGCCCGACCTGCCGAGGTGCGGTATGGTCCATGAGGTGATGCCCAATACCAGTACCAAAGTCACGCTACCTAAATAAAACAGGGAGCGAAAAGCGCCGCCGCTGCTTAGCCAAGAGGTACCGACCCAACGTGCGGCGTTGATCGCAAAGTAGGCACCCCACAGCATCACCAAGGGATCAAGCCCACTGTATTTGGCACCGATCACATGCGCCTCCAGCCAGGGCAACATCAGCAACATTACGCCCACATAGGCCAGTACCACCAACTCAATCCCGGCAATAGAAAACAAGGTGAGCTTGCGCAGACCAGTCCAGTTTTGCTCCGCCATCAAGCGGCTAGCTTCTGGCCGCGCGATCCGCGACCATGCTGCCACTGCCAGCGGTATCGGCATTAATAAAGTACGTGAGGCATTCAAGTCCGCAATCGCCGCCACGCCTAACCACGCGCCGGACAAATATACATAGCTGTAGTTAGATAGCCAACCGACCAGCACACCTAAAATCGCCCAGCGGCCATGCCCGCTAATGGTGTCCTGATGATCGACAATCACCTGCTGCAAATCTTCCTGGACTTGGGTAATTTTTGCGCCACTCAGTGTGTCATTTGCGGTCTTACTTGCAGTCTCATTTGCGGTATCACTTGAGGTCTGATTTTGATGGTCGCTGTGGTTACTAGTATTGGCTTTTAAACGTCCGATGCCGAGTAATGAACAGATGATTGAGGAGCTCGCCAGACAAGTAAAAATCCATTCCAGACCAAGATGATCCGTCAGATAGAGCGCTAACAAACTCAGTGCGACCAAAGTCACATAAACAATATCCTGACGCAGTACGGCAAAAATGTCCGATTGAATAAAACCAACAGTACGACCGTATTCACGCACGCCATTACCAATCACATACGCCGCAAAAGCAATCGCCAGTAAATAGCCAGGCTGACTATTGTGCGTCGCCGCTGGGATAAAGGCGACAATCACAAACGCCAGTCCGCCCATCAACAGCGTGCTCCAGATCTGGCGTATCCAGTAGTGACGTAACAAGGCTTTTCTAGTGTTCTCTTGCACTGCGCTGGCAACCGTCGTCAAGGGTCCTGCAATCCAGGAATCCACCACCAGGCCGGCCAACAAACCACCAGCGTACAATTGGCCGTATAAACCGTAATCCTCTTTGGTCGCCAGACGTATCAATAGCATGCCAATCGCAAAATTCAGCGCACTGAGCATGCCCTGATCAATCACGGACAAGATAGAAGAAGAGAGAAATTTTTTGGTGAAGCTCATGCAGTCTTTTTAGAAAAAATCAGGGTAGGTGTTGATGTAAATAGACAGCTATTTTGATCAAAAGTATCCCATTCTCTTACAATATTTCATTGACTGCCAGCAATCTCACCTGATCTTGATAAAATGCTGTGCGGGCGTTTGCAGGCGTTGCGCCGCAACTCCGTTGATTTTAAAAATAAGGGGAGTATCTAGTCTGATCACTGGATTATCCATATATTCTTTGGACAATTAAGTGCCAAACAAGCCTACTCCCATCCAGTATATAAACTCAATAAATCTATATGAACTCTTCAAACGATAGCGCACTGGTTCTGTTCAGCGGCGGCCAAGATTCTACCACCTGCCTGGCATGGGCTTTGTCACGCTATCAAAGGGTAGAAACCATTGGCTTTGATTACGGCCAGCGCCATGCGATCGAGTTAGGGCAACGCCCGATTTTGCTAGAAAAGATGCGCAGCTTGTCAGACGACTGGGACAGCAAGCTGGGCGAAGATCATATGATCGACCTGTCGCTGATCTCGCAGCTATCCCACACCGCGATGACGGAAGATATAGAAATCGTCATGCAAGAGAACGGCCTGCCCAACACCTTTGTCCCAGGCCGCAATCTGATGTTTATGATGGTCGCCGCAACACTGGCGTACCGGCGCGGTGCCAACGTGCTGGTCGGCGGGATGTGCGAGACCGACTTCTCCGGCTACCCTGATTGCCGCGACGACAGTATGAAAGCCTTGCAAGTCGCACTCAACCTCGGCATGGCAACCCGGCTCAAATTAGAAACTCCGCTGATGTGGATCAACAAAGCCCAGACCTGGCAATTAGCAGAACAATTGGGCGGGACCGATCTGGTCACTCTGATCCGCGCAGACACCCACACCTGCTACCTCGGCGAACGCGGACAATTGCATGCATGGGGTCACGGCTGCGGCACTTGCCCGGCCTGCGCACTACGCGCCAACGGCTATCAAGAATATGCCGCGGCAACGGCATAAAACTAAGGAAATCAATATACTCCCCATAATTTCTTATAAAAATGGCCTGTGAGGCAGGAAATCTCTGGACAACTAAATATACTACCCATGAGTAATAGTATTTAGCGACCATATTCAGATCGAATATTGATGTTCGTCTCATTGATGCTCACCACATGATGCTCAAAAGAGACGGGACGTCATTCCGGCGTGGTGTTGGCCGAGATGATATCCAAAAGCAAGCGAAGTAAAGAAGTCTTGGCTCTCTGCGTATTGACAACAAACTGCTTTGTTGGTTTTTTGCGTGCCCCGATGAATGTAAGGCCAGCGTTAGCATAATGAACTAAAATCAGCTTTGCTTATTTATTCAAAAAGTAAGCAAACTGATTGTCGATTGTCTTTGCAGCTTCACGAACCATTCATCATCCACCAAAGTCATTACCCCAAACCAAGATCCCTATCATGCTGCTCGCCGTTCTCACCGATGTACATGCCAATCGCGAAGCACTGGAAGCTGTCCTAGCTCATGCGCAGCAGCAAAAGGCCGATCAATATGCATTTTTGGGCGATCTGATTGGCTATGGCGCTGATCCAGCCTGGGTCATGAGTACGGTGATGGATTATGCTCAGCGCGGTGCGCATGTCCTCATGGGCAATCATGACATAGGCCTGCTGCAAGAAGACAGACAAGGCATGAACCCTACCGCGCGACAAGTCGTAGAGTGGACCCGCTCACAACTAAGCGAAGCGCAGATCAGCTTTATTCGTGATTTACCTTACCGCATAGAGTTGCCCGACATTTTGCTCGTCCATGCCAATGCCTGGGCGCCCGAACATTGGGAATATGTCGATGGTGTGATGGAGGCCATGCGCAGCATGTACGCGACCAAAGCGCACATCACGTTTTGTGGTCACGTCCATTTGCCGCGTCTTTACCACATGACCCTAGCAGGCAAAACCGGCGAATTTTTACCTGCGCCTGAACACAGTATTCCACTCAACAAACAACGCCGCTGGCTAGTAATACCCGGCGCAGTCGGCCAACCGCGAGACGGCAATCCGGCGGCGTGTTACGCCACTTTTGATACAGAAACACGAGAGCTGACCTACTACCGCATCCCTTATGATCATGACACCACCGCGCTCAAAGTCATCGCCGCCGGTTTGCCTGCAGTTCTGGCACAGCGCCTGGTGAGCGGCAACTAAATTCAGCTAAGATCACAAGTCCAGCCATTCAAGCCAAACAGAAACGGGTAAAAAATTGCCAGCTCCGCCAGCACCTTCAACACCGTCACCACCGTCACCACCGAAGAGCGATAACGGTCCAGTTGAACACGCCAAGCTGGCTTCAAGTTCGCCCTTACATCACCGCGTTCTGCACACTGGCATGCAAGTCAATGGCTACCTTCTGGAAGAAAAATTACACACTGGCGGCATGGCAGCCTTATGGCGTATCAGCGATCTGCAACAACGCCACCCGCAGGAACTAAGCGGACCGGGCGATATTGACGAGCAAGATAAAACCCAGCCTGCACTGATCATGAAAGTACCGCTGCTTTTTTCCAGCGAAGACCCCACCGCCATCGTCGCGTTTGAGGTCGAACAAATGATCATGCCCAAACTCAAGGGCAAGCATGTACCGCGATATTTCGGCTCCGGTGATTTTGATGCGCAACCGTATATCGTCATGGAACATATTGCTGGCGAATCACTACGTAGCCGCTTTGATCAGGCCCCGCTGCCCGTGGCCGAGGTGGTCGATATCGGCATCAAGATCGCGCATGCGCTGCAAGATTTACATCGTCAGGGCGTGATCCATCTCGATATCAAACCCAGCAATATTATGTTCCGCGCAGATGGTTCCGCCGTTCTGATTGATTATGGTTTATCGCGACATGACAAACTGCCCGACCTGCTAGATGAAGAATTTCGACTGCCACTCGGCACCGGTCCCTACATCTCGCCAGAGCAAGTGTTGGGTGTGCGTAACGAACCCCGCAGCGATTTATTCGCCTTAGGTGTTTTGCTGTATCACCTTGCGACTGGTCAACGTCCGTATGGATATCCGACCACCGTCAATGGCTTGAAAAAACGTTTATACCGCGACCCGATTCCACCACGCAGCCACAATCCCAACATCCCCGACTGGCTACAAGAAATTATTCTGCGCTGCCTGGAAGTCAATCCCGCAGCCCGGTTTGACACCGCCGCCCAGCTCGCTTTATCACTGCAATATCCAGAACAATTAACGCTGACCGACAGAGCAGAAAAAACCGAGCAAGACGGCTATTTATCGGTACTCAAACGACGCTTCCAGGCCGCAGGCTCAGAGCCTGCATTACCGCACAGCGTCACCGAGCAATTATCGCAAGCACCTATCATCATGGTCGCACTGGACTTGAGTAATCCCACCAACGCCTCAACACAATTAGCCGACAGCCTGCGCAACATCACCGAACGCACACTACAAACCAAGCAAGGCGCACGACTCGCCTGCGTCACCGTGCGCAAAGTCAACCGCATCGGCATGGACGACAGCCTGATCCAGCAAGGCCAAAATATCCACGTCAAACAATTAGTCGACCTAAAACACTGGGCAAGACCACTCAACATCAACCCGGATAAAATCACTTTCCACGTACTAGAAGCGCACGATCCCGCAACTGCCATCCTCGACTACGCCAACAACAACGACGTCGACCATATCATCATAGGATCAAGAGGAAGTTCCGCCATCAAACGCTATCTGGGCAGCGTGTCCACACAAGTAGTCGCCGAATCACATTGCACGGTGACTGTGGTGAAGGTGAATGAGAAGTAGTGCAGGAACGATCAGCGCAGCGTAATCGTACGCATGCTCGTTACCACAATCAGGAAATGATCACCTAACTTATGTCCAATTATCGCCGCGCATTTGTACCCAGAGGCACATGGTTCTTTACCGTAAATTTGCTGCAACGACATGGCAACGATTTGCTGGTGCGCGAGATCGCACTGCTGCGGCAAGTGGTGAAGCGCGTCCGTCAACGCACTCCGTTTCACATTGATGCCTAGGTAGTTTTACCCGAGCATATACATTGTGTGTTCACTTTACCTGAGGGCGATAGCGATTTCAGTCTGTGATGGCGATTAATCAAAAGCGGTTTTTCTCGCGCCTTGCCCAAAACCGAATCATTGTCTGGCGTACGACTTGTAGCGGGTGAGCGTGGTATCTGGCAAAGACATTATTGGGAACACCTGATTCGTGATGAATTAGATTATCAACGACATGTCGATTACGTCCATGTCAATCCGCTTAAACATGGTTTAGTTCAGCGAGTTTGTGATTGGCCGTATTCGACTTTTCATCGAGCTGTTGAGGCTGGGATTTACCCTATGGGCTGGTGTGGCGATATGTCACCCGAGTTGTCTGGCGGCGATTGACATGCGTACGATTACGCTGCGCTAATCGTACCTACGTTTATACATTTTTTAAGCATGTTTAAGCTTTCAACAAGATCACTTCTCAACCTGACTAGCACTCACGCCATCAATCACCTGACGTTGTGCATCGGCTGCTTTTTGTAGCGTCTGCTCTACCTCTTTAGCTTTTTGTAATTGCTCGCGCTGTGGCTCGGCGATTTTGAATAGTGGCGGTTCTGAGGAGATCGCTGGCTCTGGTTTTTTGCCGCATGCACTGAGCAAAGTGAGTACTGATAAAACGATGATCGTGCGCATGATGTGTTTCCTTTTATCGGTAATCAAACTGATTTGGTATCGCGATACGCCGCCCATGCGAGCATCGCCCAAGCGAGCAACAATGCTAGTCCGCCAAATGGCGTGATCGCACCTAACCAGCGTATGCCACTGACTGCCAGCAAATACAAACTACCGCTAAAAATCACAATCCCGATCAGCATCGCAGTGGCAGAACGCGCTAGCCAGATAGACTGCAAACGGTGCATCAGCAAGGCAATGCCAAACAAGCCAAGCGCATGGCTGGTCTGGTAAGTCGCCGCGGTTTGCCAAACTGCAAGCATCTCTGCGCTGAGCATCTCCTTTAATCCATGCGCACCAAATGCGCCTGCGGCGACGGCGATGAACATATTGATGGCGGCGATCATGGTGAGACGGCGTGATGTCATGTCTTACTCTCTGCGGTGTGGTGACGACAACAATAGGCGAATCTAGTGGTTCATTTTAAATAATAGGTGCATCGCTTAATACGACCGTGGGCATCGCCACATCAATCTTCTCCGCGCCATTGGTAATTAATTTACGCAACACTGGTATCAACAGAACCAGCACCACACCGACCCCAACTGCACCCCATCCTAGATTAGAAAAAATTTGATAGTAAGTTGGATTGGTGGAGGCTGCCATGCCGCTTGCCGCTTCGGGGATCAGGCCGGAAAAATAGCTGGAGAAAATGGATGCAGTGCCAGTGACCAGCATCCAGGTGCCCATCATTACACCTTGATATTGCGTTGGTGCCAGACGACCGATCATGGCATAACCAATCGGTGAGATCAGCAGTTCGCCGGCACTTTGCAGCAGATAACTGATGAAGATCCATTTGAAAGCGACCAGACCATTGGCAGCTGCCAATGTGATGCCTACGGGCAGAACTAAAAATCCTAATCCGATCAACACTAAGGCGGCGGCAAACTGTCTTGGGATATCGATGTTCCAGCCTTTTTTACGCAAAGAACTAAACAGCATTGCCATCAAAGGCCCACCAACCATGATGGTAAAACTATTGATATTTTGTATCCACTGCGGCGCAACTTCAAAGCCCCAGACCATGCGGTCCACGTTATTATCCGCAAACAATTGCAAACCCGTCGGCGCCATCTGGTACAAGGTCCAAAATACTAAAGAACCGACAGCGAGTAATAAATACGCGCACATATTTCTGCGCTCTCTCGGGTCTTTATGAATAATAGTGAGGCAAATTAAAACCAAGGCAATCACGGCGCTAATCGCCAGTACCACGTAGCCGCTGACCTCGGCATGATGCAACATAAAATAGATCAGCGGTACTAGGCCGAATAAGACTAGCAAACCAACCGACAAGCGCCATTTAAATTCATTCGGCTTGGCTTTTAACAAAGGTGTGTTCAGATCAGATAACTTCTTCCAGTTGAACGCAGCCAGCACGATCGCCATAAAGTTACCGATCGTGGCAAAGATAAACAAGCTGGTGTAATCCTGCTGCAATTGATACGCACCTGCCGCTGTGAAGCCGATAAAAAATCCTAAATTCATCCCTGCGTAATTCCAGAGAAACGCGCTTTCGCGACGGTCGTCCTCTGGTTTGAATCGCTGCGTGAGCATGAGATTTAAACAAGTGACGTTTAAGCCACTGCCAGTCAGGAAAAAAGCTAAACCCCAGTACAGTTGCTGTACTGTGCCGCCAGAAATCAAGCCGCAACCAATCACCTGTAACACCATGCCGCCAACAAACAAATTACGATTACTAATAAAGCGCCCCCCCAGATAACCACCAAATAAATGCAAGCCGTAATTGAATGCGCCAAACACACCCATAATCGCGGTGGCGTCTTTCACACTAAAGTTTAGTTTTTTAGTGGCATACAACACTAAGGTTGAATACAACACGGCAAAACCCAAGGTGGCAAATATCTGAATAAAGAATAACGCCCCAGCCCCTTCTGGAATAGCGGCTATTTTTTGTTTTTGTGTTGACAAGGTGGTCTCCTATCGGCTTACTTGTTTATTGTAGCTAAGCAGGCTCGTGGCCTGCTTAGTCATTAATCGCTCACTCTCTTTTATTGCCAATACAGCAAAAAAATATTGTGGTGAACGTGCTTTATCAAATAGAGAATTGACCACATTGATAATGCGGAACAAAACTGGCTGGGAGGCATTGTAAATCCAATTGCAGCAAAGTTGGAAAATGCCAAGAAAGCTTGAATCCTGCACGGATCAGGCGGGGTGGAAAAAGTAGCCGGGATGGTTGCTGATTTTAAAGCTAATTTTATAGCTAATTTTATAGCTAACTAAGCATAAACCAAGTCTAAGCTCGCTTCAAAAGCGTTGATGAAATATAGGATAAAGCGAAGCAGAAGTACTAGAGCAAGCGTTATTCTAGCGTGGGCTGGAATCCAATGGCGTGAGCCTGTGAAGTCACTATGATGTCACTAGATAACGATCTATATAAGCTTTCAAAATAACAGACCACCACCTTTGCGGAACAAGGCGATATCTA
>JANXTO010000153.1 GCA_025352365.1 Undibacterium sp.
ACAATTGCCGGCGTTCTGTCTGTACATGACTTGCATGTATGGGAAATGTCGCCCGGTTACCCTGCATTAATAGGACATCTAGAAATTGATGATCTGACGACATGGCCACGCATCTTACAAAACGTAAAAAATATGCTTTTAGAGAAACATAGAATCGATCACATCACCCTACAAGCAGAAGCGCCTGGCATGGCCGAGAATGAGATAGCTGGTGATTATGCGTAAGACCTAAAAGCAATCAGGAAATCCTAAAGATTCTTTAATCAAAACGACCCAGGATGCAGAGTTTCTAAAAGATCACGCAAAAAACATCCAATAAAAATGAGGCTCCTAGAATGATTTCACGCCAGGATCCACAATTTTATTAGACGTGGTAAATTTAATTCCGTCGCACCTCTAATACACCGCTGACCTCCCGTATCACCATCAAGGCTTTTTGCAGTTGCGCTGTGCCGCTGATTTCCGCAGTGAATGACATGCGCGCCTGCGACTTCGCGCTTTGCGTATTGACACCGATCACATTGATTTTTTCTCGGGAGAATACTTCTGAGATATCGCGTAACAATCCTTGTCTGTCTTGTGCCAGCACAAAAATATCTACCGGATAAACTGTCTCTTTGCCGTGCTCGCCCCAGGTAGTTTGTAATACACGTTCAGGGGCTTTAGTACGCATCTCTGCAAAATTTTTGCAGTTAAGACGGTGAATAGAAACCCCTTTGCCACGTGTGACGAAACCGATAATGCCATCTGGTGGCGCAGGTTTGCAGCAACGTGCCAGTTGCGTCATCAGACCTTCGGTACCGACAACCAATACGCCGGACTTCGCACCTTGGGTCACGCTGGATGCGCGACTTTTATTGGTGATGTCAATTTCGTCTGGGTCGATGACCTCAATGGTTTCGCGCAAACTATTTTCTATCTGGCGCAGACTGAACTCATCTTTACCGACCGACAAAAATAATTCTTCTACATTGGCAAACCCCAGCTTGCGCGCCAGCTCGTCCAGATTGACGGCGGTTTTACCCTCGCGCTGCAAGGTTTTTTCTACTAAGGCACGACCATTCGAGAGCGTTTCTTGCTGATCAATGACATTGAACCAAGCGCGAATTTTACTTCGGGTACGGGTGCTTGCTGAATATTCTATGTTTAGCCAATCGCGCGACGGTCCGGTCTGGGACGAGCCTACTTTGAGCGTAATTATCTCTACCGTCTGACCATTTTTTAACGGCGTATTTAATGGCACCATGACGTTATCGACGCGCGCACCACGGCAACGATGTCCGACATCGGTATGCAAATGATAAGCAAAATCGACCGGGGTAGAGCCACTAGGTAATTCAATCACACGGGCTTGTGGCGTCAAGACATAGATACGATCATCCAATGTCGCAGCCTTAATTTTTTCTACCCACTCACGCTGCAATTCTTCCTGCCCCACCACAACATCGGCGACCTCAGATTTCCATGCTAATAGTTGTCTGAGCCAGGCAATTTTTTCATCATATTCTTGTGCAGAAAAATTGGAGCCACCAGATTCTTTATAGCGCCAGTGCGCTGCTACGCCATACTCAGCAAACTGGTGCATGGCGCGAGTGCGTATTTGCACTTCCAGCGGGCGGCCATCTTCCACCACCACCACGGTATGCAATGATTGATAGCCATTTTGTTTTGGGCGAGAAATATAATCGTCAAACTCATTGGGCAGCGGCGTCCACGCGTTATGGACCAAGCCCAAAACGGTGTAGCAATCTTTAACATCATCAACCACCACACGGAAAGCACGCACGTCGTATAGCTCATCAAAATTGACGTCTTTGCCCTTCATCTTTTTAAAAATACTGTAGATGTGTTTAGGTCGTCCAGAGACCTCTGCTTTGATGTCGGCTGCTTTTAATTCTGCATTCAGACGACTGATCGCAGAGACCACAAAACTCTCGCGCTCCAGCCGTTTTTCTTCCAGCATTTTGGCGATACGTTTGTATTGCGCAGGCTCCATAAAACGGAAGGATAAATCTTCTAACTCCCATTTCAATTGCCAGACACCCAGCCGGTTTGCCAGCGGCGCATACAAATCCATGGTCTCGCTAGCGTATTGCTGTGATACGGCATCGTCACGCTTGCAGTCAGCGAAATAACGCAAGGTCGTCACGCGTGAAGCCAGACGAACCAGCACAACACGCATATCGGTTGCCATCGCCAAAACCATCTTGCGCAAGGTTTCCATTTGGGTCGCGGTTTTTTCCGCAGAGTCCTTTCCGCGACCAACATCATGCTGGGTCAAGGCCGCCTCGCGCAAGCGCATCAGGCGCCGAATACCAGAGACCAGATCGCCAATCTCTTTACCGAAACGGGTTTCAATTTGTGCGGCTGCGACGGGACTTAGTTCCGGCAATTCAAACAATAAACCGGCAATCCGGGTGTCCACATCGGTACGCAACATCACCAATGTAGAAACGACGCCCTGCACAAATTGCAGCGCATTTTGGCCTGTAACCACATTGCGATTTACGTATAAAGGAGTGACGAATTCAAGCGCTGCCATGACGCGGGCAGATTCGCTTTCCGACAACCCTTCTAACAATTGCGACTGCAATTGAGATTCTGACGGCGCTGCTATTGCTGATGTCGATACCATAATGTCTATTTGTTTTTACTTATTTTTGTGCCGCAGTAACGACCACTTCGATCAACCAATCAGGATTTGCCAACGCCGCTTGTACCGTCGCCCTTGGCGGTGCATTGCCGTCAGCTACCCATGCGTCCCATGCCTGATTCATGCCGCCAATTTGCGTAATATCAGATAAAAAAATCTGACACATTAAAATCTGCGATTTGTCGCTTCCGGCCTCAGCCAATAGACGGTCAACATGGCCTAACACTTCCGTAGTTTGCCCGACAATATCTTGGCCGGTATCTTCGGGAATCTGTCCGGCTAAATAAATCGTTTTATTAAAAATAGCAGTTTCGGACAAGCGTTGCCCGACATGAAAACGTTGTAAGCTCATTGCAATCCTGCTGATTGATCACTCATTATAGAAACCTCTATGACTGTCCGATGGGGCATAGTTTTATGCCAGAAAAAACTCTCTGGCAATCGCGATTTGTTCCGGCTGCACAAATGTCGGGGCATGACCAACGCAAGGGATTTCGACAACGGCGGCGCGAGGCCCACGCTGACTCATTTCTTGCGCGGTTTGTTCACTGAGCAGATCCGATTCAGAACCTCTGACGACCAAGGTCTGACACTTCATTGCATCATAGGCAGCCCACAACATACCCTGCCCTGCCAGAGCGATTTCTGGTGTCGTAGCCTTAATCGGTGCCGCTAAACCCAAATCATAATGGCGTATCCATTGACCATCTTGATTTTGCTTCAAGACATCAGTTGCAAGCTTATGCCATTGCGCGTCGCTATGCGGGCCGAAGGAAATCGAAACCTGTTTAATGTAAGCAGCCGCTGCTTCAAACGTATTGAAGCGCACATCTTGCCCTATGTACTCGCCAATACGCGCCAGCGCCACAGGATTGAGTACTGGACCGACGTCGTTCAAGATCAATTTTTTGATCGGACTCTCGGGCATGGCTGCCAAACCCATACCAATCAATCCACCCATCGAAGTACCAAACCAATCCACCGCATCCACGTCCAGCCTTGCGACCAGAGTCACCATATCACTGACATATTGAGGCACTTGATAAAACTGGGGATTGCGCAACCAATCAGACTGACCGCGACCGACCACGTCAGGACAAACCACGCGGTAAGTATCCGACATCACTTCCGCCAAGGCGTCGAAATCATCCGCTACCCGGCTGAGGCCATGCACACAAACCAGCACGCGGGGATTGAGAGGATCGCCCCATTGTTTATAGGACATGCGATGTAATCCGGCAGGGGAAACACATTGAACGGATTTGCGTAGTGCAATCATGAGTGCGCCTTATCTGATTGATCGTTGGGATGAAGCAATTCGACATTTTACGATGCTTGAACTGCGACAACTGTTCGTTTTCGTACTTATTTTAAACAAATGCCAGATGCGGATAAGAGTGAAAACGATTGCACGTAGTAACGCACCAAGTTATAGCTATACTGGATATAAGTATATTTTAATTGTCTATACATTTAATGAATTACCGTCAATATTTTAAGAAAAAAATGGGGAGTATATTTATTTAAGCATAATATGACGATAAAAAGACGGATACGAGAAACACGCTTTTGCACGATTAAACATTTGTCGACACTACCTGAGACAAGGCTCAAAACCGATTTTGCTTTCATTTTGCATGCTTAGCAACTATATTGACTTATTGTCATCCATAGTCAAGGAAAAATATATGCGTAGCACCATTCAATTCATCGCTTTTTCGCTCTGCGCTTTATCTTTAGCAAACAATGCGCAAGCTGCCGGAAAATCTAAACCCGGGCTATGGGAGGCGACTATGCAATCTGACGCGATAAAAAATATGCCACCCATTCCACCTGAACAATTGGAAAAATTAAAACAAATGGGAATAAAAATACCCAATATACAAAATGGTGGGATTACGACGCAGATATGCGTGACAAAAGAAATGGCAGAACGCGATCAACCACCAGTCAGCTTCAAAGACCAATCCGGTTGTCAGTCAAAAAATGTACAAAAAAATGGCAATACATGGTCGATGGATTTGGTGTGCGATAAAACAGAGATGAAAGGTAGTGGCAAAGTCACCGCTATTTATCAGGGTGACGATAGCGTGCAATCGGTTTTCGACTTTAAAGGCATTGCCAACAATAAACCCATTAATATACACAGCGAAACCAAGAGCAAATGGTTATCCGCAGACTGCGGCGATGTCAAGCCAATAGATATCCCCAAAAATAATTAATAATGGGAGTATATGAAACAGACACTGTATCGTCTAATTAATATATGGACAATCTCATTTAAAATAAACATACCTACCTAGAGTATATTAAAATTAATGAGGATTAGTACCGTATTGATACAGTAAAAATGCCAGCAAATTATGCTGGCATTTTTTTGATGTAATGAGTTTCTCTGATGACGTTAGAAAGCGAATTTGCATCACTTTACAATCGTGACATCCCACAAACTAATTCTGATTAAGCGAGCGCACTGACATCCAATGACGCTTCCGTTTTTGCAATGACTTCTTCTTTAGTCACGCCACTGGCTAATTCGATTAACGCCAAACCGCCTGGTGTGACATCAATCACACCCAGATCAGTGATGATGCGGTTGACGACGCCCACACCGGTCAATGGTAAATTGCATTTTTTCAGAATTTTATGCGCATCACCTTTGGCGACATGCTCCATCAACACCACCACATGACCAACACCGGCTACCAGATCCATCGCGCCGCCCATGCCTTTCACCATTTTGCCAGGGATCATCCAATTGGCCAGATCACCGGTTTCACTGACTTGCATTGCGCCTAAAATCGCCAGATTGATTTTGCCGCCGCGTATCATCGCAAACGAGTCGGCAGAACTAAAAATCGACGAACCTGGCAAGGTCGTTACGGTTTGTTTACCTGCGTTAATCATGTCGGGATCAACTTCATCCTCGGTCGGAAAAGGGCCAATACCCAGCAAACCATTTTCTGACTGCAGCCATACTTCCATGCCTTGTGGCACATGATTGGCAACCAGTGTGGGCAGACCTATGCCCAGATTGACGTAGTAGCCATCTTGCAATTCTTTTGCTGCACGAGCAGCCATCTCATCACGAGTCCATGCCATGTTGTTCTCCTTATTCTGCTGGGCGAACAGTGCGCTGTTCTATACGTTTTTCCGGGGTCGCATTGACGACGATGCGTTGGACAAATATGCCTGGCGTATGGACATCATCGGGATCAATCTCACCGATTTCGACCAGGACTTCCACTTCAACCACGGTGATTTTGCCTGCCATCGCCACATTGGGATTGAAGTTGCGTGCAGTTTTGCGATAGACCAAATTGCCCGATTTGTCTGCCTTGTAGGCTTTGACCAGTGATACGTCAGCAACTAAAGAACGCTCCATTACATATTGCGCACCGTCAAACTCACGGATTTCTTTGCCGTCAGCGACAATCGTACCGACGCCCGTCTTGGTGAAAAATGCAGGAATGCCAGCGCCGCCAGCACGTAGTTTTTCGGCCAGAGTACCTTGTGGTGTAAATTCTAATTCCAACTCACCGGCCAGATATTGGCGTTCAAATTCTTTGTTCTCACCGACATAAGAGGCGATCATTTTTTTGATCTGGCGCGTGGTCAATAACTGTCCTAAACCAAAGCCATCCACACCGGCGTTGTTGGAGATTGCCGTCAAATTCTGTACACCAGAATCGCGCAAGGCAGCAATCAGCGCCTCGGGGATACCGCACAGACCAAACCCGCC
>JANXTO010000206.1 GCA_025352365.1 Undibacterium sp.
CTGCGGATATAAAACATCTTTAGCGAAAACGAATGACCCGATTGCATTGCTGAAAAAATCTGATTGCCGATCAGATAGCCACTCAGCACAAAAAATAAATCGACGCCAGCCCAGCCAATTTGACTCAAGCTACCGAAGCTCGCCTCATGACTGACAAAGACCATGTAGTGATAAATAAACACCAGCAAAATTGCAATCGCACGTAAGGTATCCAGTCCATTAATGCGGCTGGAAGAAGAGGTCATTGTCATGGAAAAGTAAAATGAAAAAGTGCAGAGCGGGCTACTTAAATCAACACGAAAATATGTCTGTATCTCATTAAATAAACCAGAAAAAAACAACATCAGCAGCGTATCAGTAAGCGAATGCTTTATGGTGATTTTGGCTAACTATTTTTACAGCAGAATTCTTGTTTCTGGGCCGAACTGAATAAGCGTTTTTCAGGGATGCTCTAAGTTTCAACATGACTGTATATTGAGTGATTCCAAGGCTGCATTATGTCGACCAGTTGTCGCAGTAATGATAAAAACCTGAGTAAAAATGAACTTCGATCTCATTTTTTAGAAATTTCGCTAAGATCATCCATATAAAATAAGGCTTACAAGCCATTTTTGCTCTGTAAGCCTTATTTATATTGGACATCTAAATCAGAAATTTTTTTAAAATCTTTTATTCACAACGAAGTCCATTAATAGCAAAGCAAATTCTAGGCATGTCATTCCCGCGTGTCTCAAGCAGGATTGGTAAGTAAAATAGCTTTATGCGCAATGTTGTAGGAAGACTCAAGCGTTTTTATAAATTCCCATCAAAGCTTTTCCAACATTTTTTCTACCAATAAAGTAAGCGCGTTCTGCACATCAACGTCCTTCATCACTACTAGTTGATCACCGACATACCATTCAAACATGCACTGTTCCGGCAGGGCTGTATCTACTGCATTGCCAAATAACCAGATGCCATGTTCGCGCGCAATCTGGTTGCGGATATTTGTGGCGCGTTCTTTATTGACGGGCAAATATAGGTGCAGCATGTTCGATTGCGGCTGCGCTGGATTGGCTTTTAATTGTGGGAAGTCTGCCAGCAGTTGATACAGCCATTGTGTGCGTTGGAACAGGGCGGGCATTTGTGCCAGACGCTGATCAAATTGCATTGCGGCTGCCACGACATAGGGCGAGCGGCGGAATACATTGCCGCCTTGTCTTTGCATCCAGACCCGCGCTTGATCGATCAGAGATTTACCGCCCAATAGCATCGCCCCACCCAGACCGCCTATGCCTTTGTAAAACGAGACATACACAGAATCAAAGCCCTCCGCGATCTCATGCAAAGGACGATCAAATCCGCTTTGAGCTTCCCACAAGCGGGCGCCGTCCATGTGTAGATGAATATTCTCTTGCTGGCAGTAGGATTTGATATCCTGAAGTTGTTGCCAGCTAGGGAGTTGCCCGCCGATTTCTCGCATGGGTAATTCGTATTGAACGGCAGCGATTTTTTCTGGTATCGACTTGAGATCGTCTACTGTCCAAGGGCGATGTGGATTGCCGATTCTGAGGGCATTAAAGTGGCCAAGCAATTCATGATTGCTGTTTTCATGGATAAAAATATGTGAACTTGGATGTAAGCCTACCAAATTGCTGCCACGTTCGGCACAAGCGAGTCGCAAGGTGGTGACTTGTGTCATGGTGCCGGTGATACAAAATAAGGCGGCTTCTTTACCTAATAGCTGAGCGATTTTTTGTTCAAAGTGTTGGACTAATTCACCCTCACCATAAGTGTCATGCAAGATATTGTTGGCTTCGCACCATTGTCCCATCGCCGCGAATTGTTCCGCTGGCTGCAGTTGTCGGTGGCCGGGGAGGATGGTGTGACAGCTCAGGCGTAAGGCGGCGATGTCGGCGTTGGTCAAGATGAGGCTCCTGAGGTATTGTAGGTTGGCGTATTTTACGTGAATCGCGACATCGCGGGATTCTCTGGGGCAGCGAGATAATATCCCTCGCTACCGTTCTAATTCAGGCAAAATCACGGTAATTATTTTTGCTAATCTATTCAATCGATCATCACGGGATGCGTGCTGCATACCTTGGATACCTCCTTCACCTTGGACGCTCACTATGTCAACAGACCTGCAAACACCTTACGAACTCGGTAATCAAAACCAAACGACGACCTGGGATCAATGCATTGGTTTTTATCAAAA
>JANXTO010000222.1 GCA_025352365.1 Undibacterium sp.
AGGATATCGCGAGGCGCGCCAACACGCATTTTTAACATGGAACGAGGCAAGTTGCGCCCATGGTTTCAACAACGTATAAAAGTCAGGTCGATTTGGAGAAAACTCGCCCAAGGAAAATAATATTTCATTTTTCGCTCAGCATGTTGACAGTACTGGCTGGAGCTAGGGTGACGGAAATTTCGGCGGTTCCGGCTTTCAACCCCCATCTTACGAAATTTCGGCTATGCTCAACAAGTTGACAGTACCGTTTGCTAGGCGGGTTGAACCCGACGCCATATTTAGGCGATGCGATAATCAACATTTTTACCATTGAAACTAACTCCCCATGGACTCAAGATAATGCGAAACATCATCCATATTTTCTTTGGTCAGCGCATGTGATACGCCCTTCATCATCGCGCCATTGGGGCGTTGTTCAGTGTTTTGAAACACGTTTAGTTGTTTGAGCAGATACGTAGAATGTTGGCCAGCTAAACGAGGAAAAATTTGATTTCCTTCCGCCTTGGCACCGTGACATGCAACGCAGGCAGGTACCTCTTTTTCCGGGATACCATGTTCGTAAATTTCCTGCCCACGAGCTAGCTTCTCAGGCAAGAAAGTGTTCTTTGATCTCTGCGCTGTTTGCTCTGAAAAATACGTTGCTAACCCTTGGATTTGCGCATCACTGAGATTCGCAGTAATGCCCCACATATAGTCATAGCCATCCTTGTCGGAGCGTGTGTGAGCGCGAAAACCTTGCAACTGCGATATCAGATATGCCTCTGGTTGTCCTGCCAAATTAGGAAAATTTGGCGAATTCGAATTGCCGGTCATTCCATGGCAATTCGAACACAGCTGCATCACTATAGTTTTAGTCGGGACATGCTGAGTGACCAGAGAGCGCGAGCGCTCTGGGTTGCCGCAGGCATTTAAAAACAAAGCGGTCAGCATCAGCGCATAGATTGACTTGTGTTTCACGTTTTTCTCCCATGGTATTAATCGTCAATCGACGTCACATTTAATAAGCAGCCCACACATAAACAAACAGGGTACTATTATCTTTTGCATTCCGTCCGGCGCCATCGTAGTTGCTGCTGGCCCCATTGAAACGATTGAACTTGTAGTACTGCAAACCGACTCGCGCATACTGAACCGGCATCCAGAATAATTCAGGAATCGACACTCTGGTATCAGGATTGTTGGTGATACTCCCGCTTCCTGGGATTGGAATCATAGTTCCCGTCCCTGTACCATCGTCCTGTAGACCTGCGTAAAGAGTGGCGTCCGAACTTCCAGTGGTTTGGCGATAAGTGAAGCTACCACCATATTTAGCTCGATAAATATAGCTACCTTTGATTTGCAACTGGTTTAAGGTATTACTGCTATTACTCGCCACACCTGTCACGTCACCACCATTGATCGATTCACGGATATAGCTCAGTTGTGCCGTAAAAGTGTGATCATCGAGTAGATACTGATATTGGCCGTCCACACCACGATCGCGAAAATGGGTAGTCGGTCCGGTTGGATTGGTGGGGTCTGGGTATACATCAGAATTCATGCCAAACATGCCCACCATCATATTATGTGGCCCCCATTCATGACTTGCAGCCAAACGCCAATAGGGATTGATACCACTAAGCCGGTTACCGATATCATTGCCTGACTTCAGGATGGTGAATGCTCCTTTGGCGGTCTGGTACAAAGATAACTCTGCATAGAGTGTTTTATTCCAGAACACGTAGGCACCAAGACCGGCGACTTGTTGCCCTAACTGTGACACCATCGGTGCCGCACTGGCTCCTGTGTAACCGAATTTGGTTGGCACGTATTGTATCCATGCTGGTGCCGTATTCCACACATCGGCGACGGATGGATTATTGTTCAGGCTGAGCCCAACAATCAGGTCACTCCGGCTGCTGATAAAGCGATCAGAATAACGCACGTCAATATTGTCGGAATGCGAATGCCCGCTCCATTGATTGGTGTTTGGATCCTGATTGGCATAGTTGTCGTAGGTTGCCTGAGCGAACATGCCGATATTGTCGGTGATTTTTCCAGCCAGAAAAACGCTACCAGTCTGAAATAATGCGACTGCATTTTTTGGAAAGTCAGATGAAGGATCCGCATTGATGGTTTTGGTATAGCTTGCCACGCTCATCACCGAAAGTGGCACAGCAGGACGTTCGCCAAAGGTATATCCAGTCAGTTTAAACAAGCGACCATAAGGTGTAAGTTCAGGATATTGCCCACCGGCATGGCACGCTACACAGGATTGGCCAGTTTGTCGGGCAAAAGTAGGTAAAGCGTGGGCCGCGCTTGAAATCATCACCATGATCAAAGCAATCAATCCAAAGGCATATACATCCAAAGAGTGATCAGCACGCAATGTATTCAGAACTTTACTCATATATGACCTCGCCTTAAATTTTGGGTAAAAACGACCAGATGGTTTGTTTCTATGCATTGAGCCAGGAAAACGCATAAAAGAGACTATAGATACTGACAACTCACCCGATGCCTGATTTTCAGCATAAACGTCAAACACCAAAATCAATTGATGTAAATCAAAGCAATAGTAATCTGCACTTAATTACTTACTCTTCAGGGTACTGTCAACTTGCTGAGCGAAAAATGAAATATTATTTTTCTTGGGCGAGTTTACGGTTCCGTAGCATTAACTTTTTAAAAGACGAGTTGACGCCGTTACGTCATCTTATACTATCGCTGGACGGACTACGCCTGCTAATGTGTAAAACTGGTCTGCAAATGACATGTTCTCACACCCAACCAGGTTCAGCTGACCTTTGCGTATCATGTGCATGAGCTCAATTCCCGCCAACATATTTCTGGCTGCACGAAAGGACTTGAACCCAGGCATCGGACGGGTCATACGCTTGATCCCACGATGATCTTGCTCAACCATATTATTGAGATAGTTCACTTGTCTTACAATAAGGCTCAGTCCCTTGTCTTTGATGATCTGATCGATCGCTGCTTTATTTGCACCGCTCTTATCCATGGCGATTTTATCTGGTGAGCCATTGAGAAGCATGGCTTTGTCGAAGAAGCGTATGGCAGCAGTTTTATCGCGTTTCGCAGTTAAAAGAAAATCGACGGTTTGTTCTTCTTTGTCGACGGCACGATAGAAGTATTTCCATTGTCCATTGATCTTGATATAGGTTTCATCCATTCTCCAGCTGCGACCAACAAGGCGTTTATATTTTCCGAATACTTTTTCGATCAGAGGCAAAAACCGGATAGCCCAGCGGTTGATAGAGGAATGATCGACAACGACGCCACGTTCTTGCATGATTTCTTCGAGATGGCGATAGCTGAGTGGATATGCTGCATACCAACGAATACAGACTGCTATGACTTCTACAGGAAATCGCATTCGTTTTGTATCAAGCATGTCCAGTACCCGTTTTAAAAGGTGCTGAGCATAACCGGTTTCGCTTTTTTAAAGTTAATGCGACGGAACCAACAATTCTTCTGAAGCAGCCTTGATTTTGATATTTCTCCGGAATGTAGATCGATGCAATATCCAGGCAGCGCCGAACTTTTCCGTTCACTTCACGCTGCGTCCAACGTACATGCATTTTGAAATCATCCCTCCTCAGCCAATATAGTTTAAGGTAAGGAAACACGGACGGATCGGATTCAAATTCTTGGGCCGCGGTTATCCAGGCCAGGAATTGCAATTCGATGCTTGGTGCTTGTTCGACGACGCTTTCTACCAATTGATATTTTTTCATTTTTGAACTCCATAGTTACGGCGATAAAACCATTTTCCACTTGAAAAATGGCGGGGAATGCGTACGCGGAGCGCTGCGGAGTTAGCCAAATCGCCCACTCAGCAGCGTTCAATTCGAGCCATTTTTTATGCGGCAGCGGGGTAACGGATGGCCGCGACCAACTCAGCAGCGGTCGGGTTGTAATAGCGCATCGCCATTTGCAGTGTTTT
Source organism: Undibacterium sp. (assembly GCA_025352365.1). Taxonomy (GTDB): domain Bacteria; phylum Pseudomonadota; class Gammaproteobacteria; order Burkholderiales; family Burkholderiaceae_D; genus Undibacterium. The sequence continues at coordinate 3,947 of JANXTO010000222.1, forward strand.
CCAGCCGAAGATTTTTGCCAGCGTTGCCGCAGGCAGGATCTTCGCTCGCCGCGACGCGGCTTCGTGGCGCAGGTCGTGGAAGCGCAGGTTGTTGATCTGGGCGCGTACACAGGTTCGGCGAAACTCCTTGGTAACGCTGGCGCTGTCGCGGAAGCGGGTCAGCCGATGATGCGCTGGCCGTTGCAAGGGACGCAAAGCCGCTTCAGCGGCGACCGACAAGGGTACATCGCGCGCCGTTCCATTCTTTGTCATATCCAGATGGATGAAGTGCTGAGCCAGGTTGATTTGATCCCAGCGCAAGGACACCAATTCGCCGCTGCGCATGCCGGTTTCGATGGCCAGCAGCATCAACAGGCTCAGGTCCGCTGATTTGCGCTCGCTGGCAACATCGAACAAGCGTTGTTCTTCATCGCCCACCAGGCGACGCGTACGGCCATGCGGCAATTTTGGCTTGCGAATCTCGGTGACGCTGTTGTCGACCGGAATCGACCAGTCGCGCCGCGCCGTATTCAGTACTGCCGAGAACATCGCAAGCTCCAACTGAACGGTTTTGGGTGCGACTTCCTTGAGTCGTTGGTCGCGGTAGGTGGAGAAGTCGATATTTTGCAGCGTGACGAGCGAACGCAAAGCCAGCGGGTGTCGCTGCAACTGCAATAGCCGGTAATTTTCTTTGACGTGACCGCGCTTGGTGGGCGTCACTTCGAGGCGATAGCGTTCCAGTATTTCGCCGAAGGTGGTGCTTTTGGCCGTGCTGCGGTCGATGAATTCGCCGCGCTGCATGTGTGCTTCGACATCTCTGGCCCAGTCGACTGCTGCCTTGCGGGTTTCGAAGGTGCGTGTCTGGCTGGGGTGACCTTTGCTGCGCACGATGGCCTGAAATTGATACGGGCCGCGCTTGGTGATGGTAGGCATATTTCTGTTCCAATAAAAGTTGAGGAACAGGGTATAGCTACATGCATTTCAAAACGGTTTTGCATCGAGAGTGCAGCAAAATTGCAGCAAAAAACCGATTTAAATAAAAAAAGACCTACAGTCAATCTGTAAGTCTTTGATTTTATTGGTTGCGGGGGCAGGATTTGAACCTACGACCTTCGGGTTATGAGCCCGACGAGCTGCCAGACTGCTCCACCCCGCGCCTGAGAACAACACTATATCCGATTTT
>JANXTO010000223.1 GCA_025352365.1 Undibacterium sp.
CGGATATCGCCATCTCTGAACGCTTCATATTTAGGCTGATGCGATTGCACGTGCGGGAAACTATCTAGCAATAAATCACGCATCATATGATAAAGCTGATTCAGGCTAGTGGTGTCGTTGAGTGCCACGTTATAGATTTGGTTCACCGCGTCTGGGTTTTGGCTCAGCGCCGCTAGTATATTGGCTTGTACGACATTATCGACAAAACAGAAATCTCTGGTGGTTTCGCCATCGCCATTAATACGCAATACCGAGTTCTGGATTAGCGCTGCGATCCATTGCGGAATGACAGCAGCGTAAGCACCATTCGGATCTTGTCTTGGGCCAAATACGTTGAAGTAGCGTAAGCCTACTGACTCGACTCCATAGCAACGTGCAAACACGTCGGCGTACAACTCATTGACATACTTAGTGACTGCGTATGGCGACAACGGTTTACCTATCACCGATTCGATTTTAGGTAAATCAGGATGGTCACCATAGGTCGAGCTGGATGCCGCATAGATGAAGCGTTTTACTTTGGCATCTCTGGCGGCCGTCAGCATATTAATGAAGCCGGTGACATTGTTTTCATTTGCCAGCAAAGGATCTTCTATCGAGCGAGGCACCGAACCCAAGGCCGCATGATGCAACACATAATCAACACCTTGACTCGCAGAACGGCAGTCTTCCAGCTTTCTGATATCGCCTTGAATAAAGGTGAAATTCGGCCATAATTCTGCGCCGACCAGATCGCGTACCTGATCCAGATTGTGCTGATGACCTGTCGAAAAATTGTCCAGACCAACTACTTTCTGGTTTAATTTTAATAAGGTTTCCAGCAGGTTAGAGCCAATAAAACCCGCTACTCCGGTAATTAGCCAACAAGATTGCTTCGCCTTCAATTCTTGCTGGATCGTCTGATATGTTGTCATTTTTTTGCTAAATAAATGGATGCGCTAAATTAAAGACGCCAGATGCTAAAGCCTGCGTCATGTAAAGCAGCTCTGTCAAATTTCGATTTGATATCAACAAAGCAGGCGTTGTCGATTGTTTTTGCTTTGTAATCGGACAGCGGGCGTTGCATCAACTGGTCATGTGATACGGCGGCAATAATGACGGCAGCACGGGGCAGATTGTCCCATGTTTCCAGTTTTAAACCGTATTCGTGCTGAGCCTCGTCTGCATCAGCAAGAGGATCATGGATGTGCACATCGACGCCATAGGATTGCAGTTCATAAATCATGTCAGCTACTTTGGAGTTGCGCAGATCAGGACAATTTTCTTTGAATGTCAGCCCCATTACATTGACGACGCAGCCTTTGACGTGATGCCCTGATTTGATGATTTCTTTAACGACTTTTTCCGCAATAAATTTTGCCATGCCGTCATTGATGCGACGTCCGGCCAAAATGACTTGAGGGTGATAGCCCAGCATGTCCGCTTTGTGGGTGAGGTAGTAGGGATCAACACCTATGCAGTGTCCACCAACCAGACCCGGGCGGAAGTTCAGGAAATTCCATTTCGTACCAGCTGCTTGCAAGACTTCGAGCGTATCTATGCCAATCATGTCAAAGATGATTGAGAGTTCATTCATCAGAGCAATGTTCAGATCGCGCTGAGTGTTTTCTATCACTTTCGCTGCTTCTGCTACTTTGATACTCGTCGCTCTATGCACGCCTGCCACAATAATTCTCTCGTAGAGCTTGGCAACTTTATCTAAAGTGTCAGCGTCATCACCGGAGACGATTTTTAAAATCGTGGTCAGTGTGTGTTCTTTATCGCCCGGATTGATTCGCTCAGGTGAGAAGCCCACATGGAAATCTTCTTTCCATTTCAATCCAGAATGTTTTTCCAGCACGGGAATGCAGACTTCTTCAGTCGCGCCAGGATAAACAGTGGATTCATAAATCACGATACTGCCGCGTTTTAAGTGTTTGCCGACACTCTCGCTAGCACCAATTAATGGTCTGAAATCTGGATTGTGCGCAGCGTCCACTGGAGTTGGTACCGCTATCACAATGTAATTCGCCTTTGCCAGATCCGATGGATCTGTACTGACGCTCAGATGGCTAGCTGCTCTCAGATCATCGGACGATAATTCCCCGGTGGGATCGATGAATTCTTTGTAGCTAGCAATTTTGCTGGCAGAGAGATCAAAGCCAATTGTGGTTATTTTTTTGCCGAACTCAACAGCCAAAGGCAGGCCAACGTAACCTAGCCCGACGACACCAACTATATCCATAAAATTTCCATTTTGATAATAATTCTTGAGCAATATAACAGATACGATAAAAAGCCACAATATCTGCTGATGCTTGTATGAGAACGTGATGCAGGATTCCTTAGAATCATAGCCAATATTTAGAAGTGAGTCGCTTTTTAACTACTTTCTCATCAGTAATTCATGCACAAAGTTAACCGGTATTGCATATGAAATACCGCTTGGGTTAGTAATCGCAGTTTCTTTTAAGCCTTTAATTGCCACACTATTAATAACGCCGATGACGATGCCAGACTCGGGGTCATAAACCGGGCTGCCGCTATTGCCTGGGTAGGCAGTTGCATCTAATTGATAAACTTGATACGCAGAGCGCCGCAGTTGGGTAATAACTTTAGCATCCAACCGTCTTGAATCTGGAGTCGGTTGAGTCACTGGGGTAATCGCAGAAATAATGCCACGATGTGTTGCAGGATGAAATCCCAATGCTGCGGCTAAGGGGAAACCAGTAAACGCTATTGCCTGACCTTCTGCTATTTTGTCCGGGCTACCTAATTCCATTGCTGGCAGTGGCGCACCAGAAATTTTTAAGCGCGCCAGATCATGTTCTTCATCCACGGCAATCACCACGGCAGATCGAAATTCAGTTGATTCGCCTTTTGCAGTCAAAATACCGATTATTTCGTCATTCGCGAGTAAGCTAAGACCATTAACAACGTGCGCATTGGTGATGACAGTAAGTCCATCTCCAACCACAAATCCGGTGCCAGAAAAATTCACAGCCGGACTACGGGTTTTTTGAAAAGTCCCAATCGCGACTATCGACGGTTTGAGTGCTTTTACTAAAGTTGGAAAGTCATTTGCGAGGCAATTACTCGTCATAGAGCTAACAATAAAAATCGCTAGAAAATAATACGCTAAAGTAATTTTTTTCATATGAATTCTATTGGGAATTTTTATTGTGCCAGGGGATACTAACCGTAGCGGATTCGTACTGAAAGCGCAATCAAATTCAGATTAATTTTTCTTAGATTTTTATCAGAAGTTGGTTTTTGGTAATGACGATTCAGCTAAAAAAGCATCTGTTATTTAGAGCTGGTTTTACGTGTTTCAGCATGAAAAACGGCGACCATAAGGTCGCCGTTTTTTGAGCGATTCAATTTACATTTTTTTGCGACGACGTGCAATCAACAGCATGCCTAAACCTAAACCGAGCATCATGATGCTACCTGGTTCTGGAACGACACTTAATTGACCACCAGTTGCTTCTACCAAATACGGAATGTAGCTTGCGAGCAAGATACCACCGAAGTAAGTGCCGAAAGTACCAGGAGTTTGACCAGTAAATGTGCCGCTAAATGTGTTATTTGCGACCAACAACAATTCACCTGTAGTTGGATCCATTACGAAAGATGGTCCACCTGAATCACCAGCGCCGATACCGGATTCTTTGTTATTTGCCAGTTGTGGAGTGCAAACACCATACTTGGTACAGAAAGTATCTTTTCCGCCACCGTCAAAGTCTGCGTAGTAAACTTCATTCGGTCCCGCAAAATTTTGTTCATCGTCGCCGTCAAACAAATCGATGTAGTTTTCGCCAGTACGTTTTTTCGTAAAACTAGCGGATCCACTTTGATAGCCATTGACGCCGTCACCTGTAGTGCCGTAGCCCGCCATGATGATGTGCGTACCAGAGCTCACTGGGTTGCCAGAGATGCTGTAGATTTTTGCACTTGCTGGTGCATCTTGAGACAAGGTAATGACTGATATGTCATCATTGACGCAAAATGAATTCACACCTGCCGGGCATTTACCAAATCCAGCATAGTTCGGGTTCATAGAAATTTGCGATGCAGTAATCAATGCATTGACATTGCCATTGCTGTTAAAGACGACGCGCACATCATTGCCTGGTTTGTTGATGTCGACTAAATGACCGTTGCCATCGCTATCAACGCAGTGACCAGCGGAGATTACCTGGCGTTTGCCAACTAACGCGCCAGAGCACAAGAAAGATTGGCCGTCATAGCGGATGTTAATACTGACGACGCCTGAATATGCCGAACTGGGTGTATTTGGATCAATGTGTGCGTTTGGTGAATCAGGCAATGCACCCGCGGTGATGAGCGGGGTAAAAGTACCATCGACTGCTGCTGCTTGCGCTTGTGAACTGAAAACTGCACCGGCGATCAGTGCCATCCCTGCGACTCTTGTGAAAATGCTTTTCTGACGTAACATTACCTCTCCTTGTGATTGGTCGTTCGATATTTAGACTAGCTTATTATTTCTACTGTTTGCGTCGTGCGCGAAAATTCCTATCGCATATATTGTGCCAGTGATGAAATTTTGTTTTCTTTCAAGCACTTATCTTTTCGTGTGGAAAAGTTTGTGTCTAATTGTAAAATTTACCGACACGACGTAAAGATGCCTCATGGAAATTTTGAGCTAATACAAAATCGCAACTGATTTGCGAGGTGGTTCGATGGAAGTGGAGGGGGGTAGTAGCCCAGCTAAGCTGAATTCAATTCAACTTGCATCAGAGCGTCATTGGAGCTTTATCAGAGATAAGTTTAACGTTGGTCTTCTGCTTGTATCGCCAAGGCACCGCGTAACAAGTTAGCTGCCAGACGGTCAAAGTCATTACTTTGATTTTGTTTCATCTTTAACCGCAGTTCAACGACATCTCTATAAGCAGCGTGGATGATGGTCACGCCGTGTTGCTCGCACAGTCGGCGCAACTGCGACTCATCGGCGAATGCCAGTTGATA
>JANXTO010000237.1 GCA_025352365.1 Undibacterium sp.
GCCACGCCGAATCAACCGGAAGTGCACTTACGTCCAAACAAGCTGGTACCGTATAAAGCGGTGGCACATGTGATGGCCGAGGCGCAACGACTCGGTGTCAATAAGATCGGTATGGTCGGTAATGAGCAGTTCTTGAAGTGAGTCAGATCAGTGAAATTCAGTATTTATACCGTTTCTGACTGCTTGAACCAGAAAATCTAAGGTATTATCCAAAATTGGCAGGGTTACTCCTGCCTTTTTTCATTTTGATAAAGCTGCAATTTTAAAATTCATTAAATTTATTGATTGAGAGATCAAAACATGAAGCAACTTCGATTGTCACGCCTCGCTGTTTTACTTGCTGCGATTGGTTTTTGTGTTGTTCCAGAACTGACGAATATTGCCGGTAACGTAGCCTATGCTCAAGAGGCCATGCGTCCTGAAATCGGCAAAGCAGTACAAGCTGCTGGTGATTTGTTTAAAGCCAAGAAATACAAAGAAGCACTCGCTAAACTTCACGATACGGATAGCGTAAGCGGTAAAACGATGAATGAAAGTTTTACGATCGAGCGTATGCGTGCTGCGATTGCAAGTGCTGCCGGTGATAATGACACCGTGATTCGCTCTTACGAAACAATTATCGCTGCGAATAAATTACCTGCTGGCGAACAAATTAAATACATACAAGGTCTTGCATCTGCTTATTACAAAGCAGGGAATTATGCTAAGACCGTGCAATGGGTTACTCGTTATTTTTCCGATGGTGGTAACGATCCGGCAATGCGTCCATTTCTGATTCAATCTCTTTATATGAGCGGTGATTATGCCCGAACTATGAAAGAGGTTAAGGCTGATCTCGCATCCGAAGAAAAATCAGGTCGTACTCCAAGTGAAACTAGTCTGCAACTTTATGCTAATGCTGCTTTAAAGCAGAACGACAAAGCCACTTATGTTGCTGCGATTGAAAAGTTATTGGTTTTCTACCCGAAGAAAGATTACTGGCTTGATTTGCTTGGTCGTATTCAAAGTAAGCCTGGTTATTCTGAGCGTTTATCCTTGGATTTAGATCGCTTGAAACTAGCTTTGGGACAAATTACTCGTACCAGTGATTTTATGGAAATGTCTCAATTATCTTTGCAAGCAGGCTATCCGGCAGAAGCGATCAAGATTATTGATCAGGGCTACAAGGCAGGCGCGCTTGGCACAGGTACTGATGCCGCACGTCATCAACGTCTGCGTGATCTGGCCAACAAAAATCTAGCAGAAAGCAAAGCAAATGCCGCAGCGAATGAAGCTGAAGCCAATCAAAGTAAGGATGGTAATGCATCGGTTACGCTTGGTTATGCATACGTCACTGCAGGCCAGTTTGATAAAGGCTTAAGCTTGATCGATCAGGGTATGACTAAAGGTGGTTTAAAGCGTCCTGATGATGCCAAACTTTTGCAAGGTATATCTCTACTGCAAGCTGGTAAAAAAGCGAATGCGATCAAGGTTTTGAAGACAGTGCAAGGTACTGACGGCACTGCTGATCTGGCGCGTTATTGGATTATCTACGCCAATCAATCTGGTAAGTAATTGATTGAACCGACCTTGTAAAATATTAAGGAATTTTCATCTAGTGATTTAGATTCCTTGGTATAAAAAAAGCCCCGAGTTAAACCGGGGCTTTTTTATTTTGAATGATGTATTTTGACTGAGGTATTTTGAGCAATATCGCCAGTGAAAATTAGCTATGCTTTTTACCTGACTTTGCATGCGCAAGTATCGTTTTGGCAGCGCGTGGAGCGACTGTCCTTGCCGTTCTGCTGTTGGCTTTAGTGTTGCGATTATTATGTGCTGATGATGCTACGTGGTTTGATTTTGTTCTCGCTTGCAGAACTGGCACTTGTATTTGTAGTGTCTGACCTGCACTGACGCTATCCCGCTTCAAATTGTTCCAGCTCTTGATGTCCGCCACACTAACTTTATAGCGCTTAGCAATTGAGTTCAGATTATCTGTTTTACCGACTTTAAAATGCATCTGCCTAGTCGACGGAGTCTTTTCAATGATCAACTGCGCCTTTTCAGCAATCTCCATAGAGATATCCTGATCCGGTGTTTTGCTTGATCTCGGAATAAGCAAAGTTGATCCTGCTTTGACTAACATTTTCGGTGGAATGAAATTAACTTCACGCAGTGTTTCAGCTTTCATCCCCAAACGATTAGCCAAAGATTCTACTCGCTCAGTTTTTCCTACAGTATGAGTAGCCCAAGTAGATAGCGGACCATTCCACCTACTTAAATTTTCTCTGAACAACATCGCGTTGTCAGTCGGGAGCAGAATTTTAGTTTTGCTATCGCCAGTAATGACAGGGCGATTGAATTGCGGATTTAACGCTGTAAAATCAACTACAGACATCTCTGCTAATTGCGCGGCTACCCGCACATCAATATCACGAGTTTTTTCTACTGTAACGAAGTAGGGTTGATTTTCTAACTTAGGCAGTTCTATGCCAAATTGTTCTGGATGCCCGATGATATTCTTGACTGCCTGCAATTTTGGCAGATAGTTTTTTGTCTCATTCGGCATCAACGCAGACAAACTTTCAAAGTCAATTGGCAAGCCCATTGCCTGCTGTTTTTTGATCGCCCGTTGAACCGAACCTTCGCCCCAGTTATACGCGGCCAAGGCTAATTGCCAGTCACCAAACATACCGTATAACCGTTCCAGATACGTTAGGGCGGCGTCAGTAGAATCCAGTACGCCGCGTCGGTCATCCTTAAACATGCTCTGTTTTAGATTGAAATCACGGCCAGTTGCCGCCATAAATTGCCACATACCAGATGCTTTGGCAGTAGAAATTGCCTGAGGATTAAAGGCGGATTCAATAAATGGAAGTAATGCCAGTTCAGTTGGCATGCCGCGCTTTTCCAGCTCCTCTACAACGTGATACAAGTAACGTGAACCGCGTTGCACAGTTCGCTGTATGTATTCAGTACGAGTGCTGTACCAATTAAGCTGATTACTAACTAATTGGTTATCCAGATCCGGGATTGCATAACCATTGCGAATCCGATTCCATAAATTGGCTTCTGGCGCTGTCAGTTCAACAGGATTTTCTGCCGCAATTTTATCGGCATTATCTTCTATCGCAACATTAATTGTCGGTGCCACCTCATTGGTGCGTAAGACATTAATCGGCTGAGTGCTTGACTCAGGTACGCTAGTTAATGCGAGTAAATCATTTTCTGCGGCGGAGCTTGGGGACGTAAAGCAAAGCAAGATTGCTGAAGCGAGAATAGGGGAGATGCTGTGTCGGAAACGTTTCATAGGCGGTGTATTGTCTAATCGATCATGATCGACGATGTTGATGGGACCGAAAGAGTATACGCAAGTGCCAATTCCGACGTCAAGAAAAATGTCACTCTTGTTACAAGATAATTCTGCGATAAAAGGCTTGCTTTGTAGTCAGTTGCAGTTACTCAATGCAACTGATTTATACAGTGACTAACGATAGCTTCTTGAGCCTTAACCAAGCTCATAGAAGCTATTTAAGCTTAGTAATTAAGCCAATATTTAAGTCGATGTATTGAATTGTAAAGACGCCAGATTGGCGTAAATACCGCCTTGCGCTACCAAGCTATTATGGGTGCCAGTTTCAACAATATGTCCGTGCTCCATGACGATAATCCGATCAGCTCTTTGTACGGTTGCTAGCCGATGCGCGATGATCAGGGTCGTGCGACCTTGCATCGCTGCTTCCAGCGCACCTTGAACCAGGCGCTCTGATTCTGCATCAAGCGCGCTAGTGGCCTCATCTAACAAGAGCAACGGTGGATTTTTAAGTAGCGCCCGTGCAATCGCGATGCGCTGACGTTGACCACCAGACAGGCGCACACCACGCTCACCAAGGAAGGAGTTATAGCCTTCTGGCAGACGTTCAATAAACTCATGCGCCGCCGCCATTTTAGCTGCAGCGATCACTTCTGCATCGCTGGCATCCGCTTTGCCATAGCGTATATTTTCTAATGCGTTAGCAGAAAAAATCACCGTATCTTGTGGCACGATACCGATTGCATTGCGTAAATCATGTAAATCTAACTGCCGTATATCCACGCCATCTAATGTGATCTTGCCTTGTTGCGGGTCATAAAAACGCAGCAACAACTGAAATAAAGTAGTTTTGCCTGCACCAGACGAGCCGACCACGGCGACTGTTTCACCCGGTTCGATATCTAAGGACATATGTCCTATCGACGCCATATTGGGCCGTGAAGGATAATGAAACACGATGTCAGTCAACGATAAAGCAGCCCCATTGGCAGCGCGTGGGGGCAGCTTTAATGGATTTATTGCAGATTGGATTGGTGATTGTGCTGCCATGAGCTCCAGCAAGCGCTCTGTGGCACCGGCGGCGCGTTGTGCTTCGCCCATTACTTCAGACAAAGCGCCGACTGCGCCAGCAACGATGGATGCATACAAGATAAATTGCCCTAGCATGCCACCACTCATTTCACCCCGCATTACGGAGTGCGCTCCCAACCACAGGACAAATACGATGGCACCGAAGATCAATAAAATTGCGACCATCGTCAGTAACGAACGGGCACGTATTCGACGCATTGCTGTAGTAAAAGCATCTTCTACCGAGCTGGAGAAACGCTGCGCCTCAATGGGTTCGTGTGTGAATGCTTGTACAGTCGGCATCGCATTTAAAATTTCACCCGCGACAGCAGAGGCATCCGCAATCCGATCTTGAGAATCTCGGGATAATTTGCGTACTCGCCGGCCAAACAGTACGATCGGGAGCACTGTCGCTGCCAGTGTGACGATGATAATAGATGATAGTTTTGGGCTAGTAATAAACAACATTACCAGACCACCCATAAACAATAATGCATTGCGTAATGCCATAGAAATACTGGTGCCAACAACTGCCTGAATCAATGTCGTGTCGGTCGTCAGGCGGGATAAAACTTCACCTGTCTGCGTTGTCTCAAAAAACTCGGGACTTTGCGTAACTACATGCGAATACACTGCATTGCGGATGTCAGTGGTAACCCGCTCCCCCAACCAGGACACCATATAAAATCGTGCTGCCGTAGCTACACCCAAGACGCAGGCGACCCCAAACAGCGCCAGAAAAGTCGCGTCCACATGTTGGATGCCACGCGTGCCAGTACCGCCAAATCCCAGATCGATCATTTGCCGGAAGGCATAAGGAATCGCCAACGTTGCACAAGCGGCAATGATTAAAGCAATACCCGCCAA
>JANXTO010000252.1 GCA_025352365.1 Undibacterium sp.
TGAGCAAATACGGTTGTTCAGATTTGCTGATTTGGAATGAATTTAGATCGAAATTAGTCTTTAATCCATGTTAATTCGGTTTAAAACTATTGCGCAAGTTATTGATTATTAAAAGAAGAGTAAAAACACACACATGCTTTCTACCGCAAATATTACGATGCAGTTTGGCCCTAAGCCGCTGTTTGAAAACATTACCGTTAAGTTTGGTGACGGCAATCGTTATGGCTTGATTGGTGCCAATGGCTGTGGAAAATCCACTTTCATGAAAATTTTGGGTGGTGATTTAGAGCAATCTAGCGGCACCGTCATGTTGGATCAAAACGAACGTCTGGGCAAATTGCGCCAGGATCAATTTGCGTTTGAAGACATGCGAGTATTAGACGTGGTCATGATGGGGCACACAGAAATGTGGGCAGCCATGGCCGAGCGCGACGCGATTTACGCTAATCCAGAAGCAACTGACGACGACTACATGAAAGCCGCCGATCTGGAGGCAAAATTTGCCGAATATGATGGTTACACAGCGGAACCAAGGGCAGGTGAGTTGTTGTTGGGCGCAGGTATTCCGACTGATCAACATCAGGGTTTGATGAGTGGCATTGCGCCAGGTTGGAAACTGCGGGTGTTATTGGCACAAGCATTGTTCTCTAATCCTGATATTTTGCTGCTGGATGAGCCAACGAATAACTTGGACATCAATACTATTCGCTGGTTAGAAGATACGCTGAATGATCGTAACTCGACCATGATCATTATTTCGCATGATCGACATTTCTTGAATCAAGTTTGTACCCATATGGCAGATATGGATTATGGAACTTTGAAGGTATATCCAGGCAATTATGATGAGTATATGTTTGCGTCTTCGCAAGCACGTGCCCAGCAGATGTCTAACAATGCAAAGGCCAAAGAGAAGGTCGCAGAATTACAAGATTTTGTACGCCGTTTCTCAGCGAATAAATCAAAAGCGCGCCAGGCAACTTCGCGGGCAAAACAGATTGACAAGATTAAAATTGAAGACGTTAAGCCATCAAGCCGTCAAAATCCTTTTGTTCGGTTTGACGGCGAAAAGAAATTGCATCGGTTGGCAGTGGAAGTTCAGGGCTTGTCTAAGTCCTATGACAAAACCTTGTTTAGCAAGCTTGATTTGATGGTAGAAGCAGGCGAACGCATTGCGATTATTGGCGCTAATGGTATCGGTAAGACGACTTTATTGCGTTGCATCGGTGGCGAAGAAATCTGCAAACTGAGTGCTGACCGAGGTTTGGTGAAATGGGCGGAAAATGCCAATGTCGGCTACATGCCACAAGATCCGACAGAAGAATTTTCTGAGGATAAAAATCTGACGGATTGGATAGGTCGCTGGACCCAAGAGGGCGATGATGATCAGGCAGTGCGGTCGATCTTAGGGCGTTTGCTGTTTGGCGGTGATGACGTTAAAAAATCAGTCAAAGTACTGTCCGGCGGCGAAAAAGGCCGCATGATGTACGGCAAGTTAATGCTTGGCCGTCATAACGTCTTATTGATGGATGAGCCGACTAATCATATGGATATGGAGTCGATTGAATCTTTAAATATCGCGCTCGAAAAATATGCCGGCACACTGATTTTTGTATCGCATGACCGTGAGTTTGTATCCTCGCTGGCAAACCGTATTTTAGAAATCAAAGAAAATAACATCATCGATTTCCGTGGCACTTATGAAGAATATTTGAGCAGCCAAGGTATTGAGTAAACTTAGTTTATTCAATAGTTTGAGTCCAAAAAAAAGCCAGGAGATTCCTGGCTTTTTGTTTTTCAGCCTTGATTAATCATCGTCTGGAACAATTTTTTCTAATTTTGGATCCCCAGCATAAAGCAGGTGATCCAGACGATCTCGCAGACTGCGAGCCATTTCTTTACCTTTTGCTTTCAACACTGCCTCAATATAGGGATTCCGTAGTTCGCGGAACTCTTCTAAAGTCGCAGAGCGTTCTACCTTTAGCTGCAAAGTAAAACCACGTAAGCCTAGCGTTATTTTGATAGTTTCATTAAAAAAATTCTTTAATGCCTGAATACGAGTCGCATCATCCGTTAGATTGGTGGCAGGTAAATCGCTATCACCTGACTCAGTCATGCTATCTGAGATATCTAAATCAACCGTAGTCAAGCTTGCTGCAGGCTCTGCAAATAAAGGCGGCGTAATAAAACCTTGATCGGCTAAGTCCTGAATGCTTCGTGCATTTAATCCAAGGCCTGCAACTTTTTTAAGCAGATCATCGACCGTTTGCTTGCCGTCAACCATCACAAGCAAGGTTCTCATCCGCGATGGCAGTTGGTATTTGCGAGTTGCAATCTCTTCGCGACCTTTGTCGCTTTTATCGTAAATAGTCACGCTCATATGCGTATGAAGGCCTTAGTTTGTCTCAAGAATATGTATTTATATTTATTGCAGTCTAAGCGAACGATGCGCAACGACTGCCCTATAGTTGCTACAGAGAATACACCAATTAATTTTTACTGACCACTTTATACAGTGATTAAATTAATATCAAAATTAGGATTAAAATCTTAGCCTAATCTTTTAATAAGACTTTCGCAAAAATATCCTAGCAAAGCAGTACTTTTTAGTACGACGAAGCTCTATAACTCAGATGGACCGGTTTTGCGTAAGTCAGGGTTGATGCTTAAAGTAATGCTTAAAGTTGGCGAATGAATTTCACTGGCTTTTCATTTACAGTGTTTTTATCGGATGCGGAGGAAGTCGAGCATGTGCCGCATGATGAGCAGCCGCTGCCACAGCCACTAACAGGCGCGCCCAAATACTTTGCGAGGGAAGGGGAGTATTGAAAGATCCAAAGTACGAGTTTTTGTTTGGCGGAGGCGGGCATCCACTTTAAGAGCAAATACACAGCAGCGACACTTAAAAGTAATAGCGTGATCAGAGTTTGCACATTACGCTCCCAGTAATAGTTTAGCAACGTTGTAAGTAACGAATGATGCAAAGTAAGCCAGACCAAATAGATAAGCCGCCATCAATAAAGGATAACGCCAAGTATTAGTTTCACGCTTCACAACGCTTAATGTAGCAATACATTGCGGTGCAAATACATACCAGGCTAATAACGATAGGGCGGTCGGTACACTCCAAGAATGCGCGATCAAAGGCTGAAGACTATTCGATACGTCATCGCCAGATTGTGATAACGCGTATACCGTTCCTAGTGCTGCAACAGCGACTTCACGGGCTGCTAATCCTGGAACAAGAGCGATGCAAATTTGCCAGTTAAATCCGATTGGTGCGAATATGACTTCGAGCATACGACCCAGTATGCCGGCAATGCTGTAATAAATAGGTGGCTGAGTCGCATTTTCTGGAACACCAGGAAAACTGCTCAAAAACCATAACAGAATCATCAATGCCAAGATAATCGTCCCAACCCGAGTGACAAAAATCTTAATGCGCTCCCACAGGCCAATCATCAAATTTCTAGAGTTAGGTAAGCGATAATCCGGTAGTTCCAACATCAAGGGCTGCTGCTCCGATGAACCCCATTTTTTCTTGAGCACAAAAGCCACTAACATTGCAGACACTATGCCGGCCAAATACAATAAAAACAGAACTAAGCCTTGCAAATTAAGCCCGCCACCGAGCATTTTGGCAGGAATAAACGCTGCAATAATCAGGGTATAAACCGGCAAACGTGCGGAACAAGTCATGAGCGGAGCAATCATAATTGTTACTAGGCGGTCACGCGGATTTTGTATTGTCCGTGTCGCCATGATGCCCGGAATTGCACAAGCAAAACTAGATAGTAGGGGGATGAAAGCGCGCCCAGACAAACCGACTTTACCCATGACTCTGTCCAATAAGAACGCGGCACGAGGTAAATAGCCAGAGTCTTCCATTACAAGAATAAAGAAAAACAGAATCACAATTTGCGGCAGGAATACCAACACACTCCCAGCACCGCCAATAACACCTTTGACTAATAAACCTTGCAACATGCCAACTTGCATGTGCGATTCAACAAAAGCACCCGCTGCGTCCACACTGGATTTGATGAAGTCCATCGGCAATTGTGCCCACGCAAATACAGCCTGAAAAACCAAAAACATCAATATCGCAAAAATCACAGGCCCAATTAATGGATGCAGGACAAAGCTATCCAACTTAAAACTAAAGTGATGATCTTTGCTGGCGTCGTAAGAAACGCAGCGCGCCAGTATGGTGTTGGCTTCTATTTGTATTGATTCGGGTGTTACAGCAGTAAGCGATTTTGTAGATGGCGTGATTTCAGATTGTTTGAGCGTGCCAGCAAGGATTTCTAACTTGCCCAGCAATAAATCAATACCGTCAGGGTTAACTGCAACGGTTTCAACAACTGGAATACCCAAGCTGGTTTGGAGTAAAGCGATATCAATATGAATATTACGTTTTCTCGCAACGTCCATCATATTGACCGCCAAAATCATCGGAATACCAAGATTTTTCAGTTCCAGAGCGACACGTAATCCGCGCTTTAAATTTGTCGCATCAACAACGCACACGACAGCATCGGGAATAGCCTCATCGGCGCTCTGCCCAGTAATCACATCTTGCGTGATTTTTTCATCTGGAGTGATGGCATGTAGACTGTATGTGCCGGGCAAATCTAACACGTGCCATGTGCGTCCGGTTGGCGAGCGAAATTTACCTTCTTTACGCTCAATCGTTACGCCAGCATAGTTAGCAACTTTTTGCCGTGCGCCAGTTAAACGATTGAATAATGCCGTTTTCCCACAATTAGGGTTACCAACTAATGCGATGCGTGGTGCAAGCAACTCGACAACAAATTCAGCATGACTCATTAAACAATTCCAGCCTTCGCAACACCAATTAATGCGGCTTCAAAACGGCGCAAGGCAAAAGTAGATTGCCCGATACGAACAGCTAAGGGTTCACCACCAAAATAACCTCTGTGCAAGATCTTTACTGATTCGCCTTTGACAAAGCCCAATTCCTTCAAGCGACGAACCACATCGAAACTAGATTTTGCGCTGGCAATGATATTTTCAGAAACTTCAGTCACTAAAGCAGAATCACCAACCTGAAGCTTATCCAAGGTTGTGGAGTTAGACG
>JANXTO010000253.1 GCA_025352365.1 Undibacterium sp.
ATGAGGTCGTGATGGCAGATGGAAGTATTTTGATGGTCGATAATCCATCAAAAATGCCTGAGCCCTCAAGAACTGAAGAAATACGTGAACCTATCGTTACTGTAAATCTCTATATGCCGCAAGAGTATGTTGGTGCAGTAATTACTCTGTGCACGTCAAAACGTGGTGTGCAACTTGACATGAACTATCATGGCAGGCAAGTCAAGTTGACATATGAAATGCCCATGGCAGAGATCGTGCTGGACTTCTTTGATAGACTGAAGTCAACATCACGTGGCTATGCTTCTATGGATTATGAGTTTAAAGAGTACCGTGCGGCTGACGTCGTCAAAGTAGATATGTTAATTAATAGCGAGAAAGTTGATGCGCTAGCGATTATTGTTCATAGAGCGAATAGTCAGTATCGTGGTCGCGCTGTCGCTGCCAAAATGCGTGAACTTATCCCAAGGCAAATGTTTGACGTGGCTATTCAGGCCGCCATTGGCGCCAACATTATTTCCCGTGAAAACGTTAAAGCCTTACGTAAAAATGTTTTGGCAAAATGTTATGGTGGCGATATCAGTCGCAAGCGGAAATTATTAGAAAAGCAAAAAGCGGGCAAAAAGCGAATGAAACAAGTTGGCTCTGTGGAAATTCCACAAGAAGCATTTTTGGCAATTTTACAAGTGGAAGATAAATGAGTTTTCAATCAATTTTAGGTAACTTTGCACTAATTCTTTTTGTGTTAATGATAGCAACTGGCGTTATCTGGTTTCTTAATATGTTTGTATGGTCTAAGCAGAGAAGATTGAAAGCAGATCAAGCGTTAGCTAGTTTTGATGCCCGTAATGCAAAATTGACTGCAGATGGGATTCGTCTGCAAGAGGGTGGGCGCTTAGAATTAGAGTCGACCATGCTAAAGCAACCTACTTGGGTGGAATACTCCGGCAGTTTTTTTCCAGTAATCGCACTGGTATTCTTTTTACGCTCTTTTTTGTATGAACCATTCAAAATACCTTCAGGATCAATGCTGCCGACATTATTTGTTGGCGACTTAATTTTGGTGAATAAATATACTTATGGGATTCGTTTACCTATCATTGATAAGAAAATAGTAAATATTAATGATCCTAAACGCGGGGATATTATGGTGTTCAAATATCCAAAAGATACTAGCTTAAACTATATTAAACGTGTGGTAGGTGTCCCTGGCGATAGAATAGTGTATAAAAACAAGCGTTTATCAGTTAACGGTAAAGCATTATCTTATGAGGCTATGCCGGATTTTTTAGACGATACACTTATGTATTCAAAGCAATTTAGTGAGAATTTGACTGGCGTACAACATAGTATTTTGAATGATGATCAGAAACCAGTTTTTGTGGATAATCCTGATCAATTTCCAAAACGTGAGTCATGCTCATATGATAGTTTTGGTTTTGCCTGCACAGTACCTGAAAATCAATATTTTATGATGGGTGATAATCGAGACAATAGTGCTGATAGTCGTTATTGGGGATTTGTTCCAGACCAAAATATTGTTGGTAAAGCGTTTGTAATTTGGATGAACTTTAGTCATCCAAAAAGAATTGGTAGTTTTCAATAACGTGTGGAGTTCAATACTTATGCAAAATATCAAAAATCAACAGTTGAATCAGCAGCAAGGTATTAGCTTTATAGGCTTAATATTTATGTTGGTAATCGTCGGAATGGTGGCGATGTTAGGGATAAAAATCTCACCAACGGTTATTGAGTTCATGTCGATAAAAAAAGCGATACTGACGGCTAAGCAGTCCGGCACTACGGTGCGCGAAATACAGACGGCGTTCGATAAACAAGCCGAGATAGGTTATTTTGATGCGATTGCTGGTAAAGATCTTTCCATTGTGAAAAATGGTGATGGTATGGATGTGAGCTTTGCGTATTCAAAAAAAATCCCCTTAGTTGGTCCTGCAAGCTTATTGCTTGAGTATGAAGGTACCACAGCAAAAAATGGTGCGGTTACCAAAAAGCAGGAATAAGCAGATCTCGTATGAATGAACAATTATTGCAAAAGAGATTGGGGCATCAATTCAAGAATGCAGCTTTATTGCAGCAAGCTTTAACGCACCGTAGCCACAGTGTTTTGCATAATGAGCGCTTGGAATTTTTAGGTGACTCCATTTTAAATTGTGTTGTCGCTTCGCTTTTATTCGATAGCTTTGCCAATATTGATGAGGGTGATTTATCTCGAGTTAGGGCAAATTTGGTAAAACAGCAATCTTTGTATGAGATAGCACAAAGAATTGAGTTGTCCCAGTTTTTACGTCTGGGCGAGGGGGAGTTGAAATCTGGCGGCTTCCGCAGACCGTCTATTTTGGCGGATACCTTAGAGGCCTTGTTTGGGGCGATTTTTTTAGATGCAGGATTTGACGCCGCCCGTGAAGTAATTAAGTCTCTATACTCACCAGTCCTAGTTACAATAGATCCAACTACTTTAGGCAAAGACGCTAAAACATTGCTGCAAGAATTTTTACAGAGTAAAAAAATAGCCTTGCCTCAATATAACGTTGTTGCTACACATGGTGCTGCTCATAATCAGGAATTCGAAATTGAGTGCCTGGTTCCAAAATTAGAGATACAAGTATTTGGCGCTGGCGGTAGTCGCCGTGCCGGTGAGCAAGCAGCAGCAAAGCTGGCTCTGGAAACTGCTTTAAATTTACTTGCTAAAACTCCAGCATCTCGCAAAAAGAAACCCCGAACGTCACAACTTAAACTAGCTGGAATAGCGACGATACAATCAGATGCACAAGCCAACGCATCTGCTGATGATAATCAATCTAACGGTTCGACACAGATATCTTTGTTAGACATACCTAGTAATCAGCCCGCTGCAAAAACTGACGTTCTAACGCATCAATCTCAACCTAAGACCGCATGATCGATATCATTAATAACGCAGACTTTCGCTGCGGCTATATAGCCATTGTTGGCCGTCCTAATGTAGGGAAATCTACATTGATGAACGCCTTGATTGGCGCTAAAGTCAGTATAACCTCACGTAAGGCGCAGACGACGCGTCATAGAATCACAGGAATTCAGACAAAAGACAACACTCAATATGTGTACGTTGATACTCCTGGTTTTCAGACCCGTCACTCGAATCCCTTAAACAAGACTTTGAACAGAACTGTCACGACTACTTTGACAGCATCGGATGTCATTTTATTTATTATAGAAGCAGGTACTTTTGGCGCCGCCGATCAACAAGTCATTGATTTGTTACCAAAAGATGTACCTTGTATTTTAGTAATTAATAAGTCGGATCGGGTCAAGGATAAAGCAATCATGATGCCGTTTGCGCAAAAAATTATGGCTTTGTATCCTTTTGCTGCAGTGGTGCCTGTGTCGGCTACTTTGAGATTTCAACTGGAAAATCTTGAGGGTGAAATAAAGAAATATCTTCCATTGAATCCTCCTGTTTTTGGCGAGGACGACATTACTGATCGTAGCGAAAAGTTTTTAGCAACTGAGATCGTCAGAGAGAAGTTATTTCGCTTTGTAGGTGATGAGTTACCTTATACAAGCACAGTTTTGATCGAGAAGTTCGAACAAGAAGGTAATTTGCGTCGGGTATTCGTTGCGATTCTTGTGGACAGAAATACTCATAAATCCATGGTGATTGGAAATAAAGGCGCTAGATTAAAAGATATTTCTACTCAGTCACGTCAAGATATGGAGAAGCTATTTGGTGGACCTGTCTATTTAGAAATTTGGGTTAAAGTGAAATCTGGCTGGGCCGATAACGAAGCTGGTTTGCGCGCCTACGGCTACGAATAGCGACATCATGAGTGTGCAGGTAATAGATCTGAATACACATGCTATGTCAATCACGGAGCTTGTGGCTAATGCTTCTGCTGAGTCATCCATATCGGTAAAACCTGCCACAAAATTTCCTCGAAAATCATCTGTAATCTCCAAAGCACCGCGTACTAAACCAATGACCAAAGATGTGCGCATCTTAGGTCAGCCTGGCTTTGTATTACATTCATATCCCTACAAAGAAACTAGCTTAATCATTGATGTATTTACTCGTGATTACGGGCGATTAGCGTTAGTAGCTAAGGGGGCCAAACGACCATATTCTCAGTTGCGCAATATATTGCAAACCTTCCAGCCTTTAACTATGTCGTGGAGCGGTAAATCAGATATTAAAACGCTTAGCACCGCAGAATGGGTTGGCGGCATGCTGCCGTTAGAAAAATCGGCACTACTGTGTGGATTTTATCTAAATGAATTATTGGTTAAATTTTTGATGCGCGATGAGCCATGCCCATCACTTTTTGATCATTACGTTTCTACCTTAAATCAGTTGGCGCATCAGGAGCCTGCTCTAATTGTTTTGAGAAAATTTGAGCATGCGTTGCTACGAGAGTCAGGCTTTGTAGGCGACTTGACTCGTTGTTACATGACGAAATCGACTGTGCTGAATCAAGAGCTTTATATAATTGATCCTGAGCTTGGTGCCCGTCCAGCGCGCCCATCAGACACGACTCCCCGCGTCAAAGGTAAAACTCTGATTGATATGCATGCCGGAGAATATCAAGACCCCATAACCCAATCTCAAAGTAAAATGTTGATGCGCTTTTTACTGGCTCATCACTTGCATGGCACGCCACTCAACACTCGCCAAATTTTGATCGATTTGCAAAATCTATGAACATACATCAACAAACTCAAACTATTGAACTTGGTATCAATATTGACCATGTCGCTACCTTACGCAATGCACGTGGTACCAATTACCCTGATCCCTTGCAAGCTGCATTAATGGCGGAAGAGGCAGGTGCTGATTGCATTACTTTGCATATGCGTGAGGATCGCCGTCATATCAAAGATGCCGATGTTGAACGTATTCGTCCTCAACTCATTACGCGCATGAACTTAGAGGCTGCAGTAACAAATGAGATGATCGCCTTTGCTTGCAAAATAAAACCTCAAGATGTTTGTTTAGTGCCGGAACGCAGAGAAGAGGTGACTACAGAGGGTGGCTTAGATGTGGTTAAGTATTTTTCTCAAGTGCAGGCGGCGGTAAGTCAGTTACAAGCGGAAAGTATTCGCGTCAGTTTATTTATTGACGCCGACGCACAACAAATTCAGGCGGCATCTGAGACAGGTGCAACGGTGATTGAGCTTCACACTGGTCGCTATGCAGATGCGAATGACAGTACACAGCAAGCAGCAGAATTACTCCGAATTAAACAAGGAGCTTTGGAAGGTATAAAGCGAGGATTGAAGGTGAATGCGGGACATGGTTTGCATTTTACGAACGTGCAGGCAATTGCGGCAATACCTGATATTTCTGAACTCAATATAGGCCATGCTATTGTTGCTCAAGCGGTTTTTGTTGGTTGGAAAAAAGCGGTGAGTGATATGAAAGCGATTATGAGTCAAGCTCGTTTACATGTGCTTTGATCGAATCAGTAATGATCTACGGAATTGGTACCGATATTATTCAAACAAGTCGCATAGAATCATCTGTGAAACGACATGGTGATCGCTTTGCAGAAAAAATTCTCGGTGTCGACGAACTCAAGATATATCATCAACGCAAAGCTAGTGCAGAAGTTCGTGGTTTGCGATTTTTAGCTACACGTTTTGCAGCTAAAGAGGCATTTTCCAAAGCAATCGGACTCGGAATAACTGCACCGATGAATTGGTCTTCTGTACAAATACTAAACCTAAGTAGTGGCCAGCCTATCATATCGACTATTGACGATTTATCTGACTGGATGAATGCGCGCGGCCTTATTGCACGTGTATCCATTTCAGATGAAACTGATTACGTAGTTGCTTTTGTCATCGTAGAGAAAAATAGTGACTCTGATGTCTGACGATCAATCAAAAAAATCAGTAGATAATGCTAGGGACATTGTTATTGATACTGTTGCTAAGCTACCTAATCTGCCTGGCGTTTATCGCTATTTTGATTCGCAAGATCAAGTTCTCTATGTCGGTAAGGCTCGTGACTTAAAAAAGCGTGTTTCAAGTTATTTTCAAAAAACTGCGAGTAGTCCACGCATTGCAATGATGGTGGAGAAAATTGCACGGCTTGAAACTACAGTCACGCGAAGCGAGGCTGAAGCCTTAATTTTAGAAAATAATCTGATCAAAGTTTTACGTCCGCGATATAACATTCTTTTTCGTGACGATAAATCTTATCCCTATTTAAAAATCACAAATCAAACTTCTCCGCGCATGACTTATTATCGCGGTGCTGTCGATAAAAAACACCAATATTTCGGACCATTTCCATCAGGCTGGGCGGTCAAAGAATCGATGCAGATTCTTCAGAAAGTATTTTTGCTGCGTAGCTGTGAAGATAGCGTTTTTGCAAACCGCACACGTCCTTGTTTGTTACACCAGATTCATCGCTGCAGCGCTCCCTGTGTTGACATTATCTCGAACCGAGACTATTTGGTTGATGTGGAAAACGCGTCCAAATTTTTGCGTGGACGGCAATCTGAAGTAATGCAGGACTTAGAAAAGAAAATGCTTACGTACTCGCAAGAACTTAAGTTTGAACAAGCGGCATTGGTTAGAAATCAAATGTCGGCTTTGTCAAAAGTGTTACATCAGCAAAGCATGGAAACTACCGGCGATGCTGACATCGATATCATCGCAGTGGTCGTTGAAGGTGGCCGTGCTTGCGTCAATTTGGCAATGGTGCGTGGTGGACGTCATCTTGGTGACCGTGCTTATTTTCCGTCTCATGTTGATGATGCGCAGTTTGCAGCGGAAGATTCTATTGAGGCCGAAGTCCTTTCAGCATTTTTAGCTCAGCATTATGTCGATCAGTTTATTCCTCCTACCTTGGTTTTGAACATGGTGTTGGACGCACCCGATTTAATGCTGGCGCTGGCAGAGCAATGCGGACATCGTATCCATCTTTCGTTTCAGCCCCAAGAACAGCGTCGTGCTTGGCTTGAGATGGCGGTCAAAGGCGCTCAACTGGCTTTGGCGCGTATGTTATCCGAACAAGGCTCGCAGCAAGCGCGTACACGTGCCTTGGTCAATGTTTTGGAGTTGGAAGTCCAAGACATTGAAACCTTACGCGTAGAGTGTTTTGATATAAGCCACACTCAAGGCGAAGCCACGCAAGCGTCTTGCGTCGTATTTCATCATCATGCGATGCAAAATGGAGAATATCGCCGTTATAACATTAGCGACATCACGCCTGGAGATGATTACGCTGCTATGCGGCAAGTGCTGACCCGACGTTATGAAAAAGTTGCGAATGGTGATGGTGTAATGCCTGACGTCGTATTGATCGATGGAGGCAAGGGACAAGTTGAGATCGCGCGTCAGGTCTTCGTTGAACTTGCACTCGACATTAGTTTGATTGTTGGTGTCGCCAAAGGGGAGGGACGCAAGGTTGGTTTGGAGACACTGGTATTTGTCGATGGCAGAGCACAAAAAGAGTTGGGAAAAGAATCTGCTGCCTTGATGCTGATTGCACAGATTCGGGATGAGGCGCATCGCTTTGCGATCACTGGAATGCGTGCAAAGCGAGCCAAGGCCAGACAAAGCTCGCAGTTAGAGGAAATGGAGGGTATAGGTCCTAAGCGCCGTCAACGCTTGCTGGTGAGGTTTGGTGGCTTAAAAGGTGTTTCCGATGCGAGTGTTGATGATTTGGCTTCTGTGGAGGGTATTTCTCGTCAGTTAGCTGAAGAAATTTACAAGCGATTGCGTTAGCCAAATATAATACGAAGAATAATATGATGATTCACAGGTGTATACCTTTTCGATAATTACAGATGCCATTCAACATTCCTATATTGCTTACCTGGTTGCGCGTGGCACTGATTCCTTTGGTCGTTGGTGTTTTTTATTTGCCTAATACATGGCTCAGTTTATTTGACCGAGGCTTAGCATCAACCTTAGTATTTATCGTTGCCGCTGCGACTGATTGGTTCGATGGATTTTTAGCTCGTCGCTGGAATCAAACTTCCGCTTTTGGTGCTTTCCTTGACCCGGTAGCAGATAAGCTAATGGTCGCTGGCGCTCTTTTGGTGTTGGTTCAATTAGATCGGGTAAACGCAGTAATCGCCTTCGTCATTATCGGTCGTGAAATTACGATCTCTGCATTGCGTGAATGGATGGCACAGATTGGTGCATCAAAATCTGTTGCAGTGAGCTCATTAGGTAAGATAAAAACTACTGCACAAATGGTCGCGATCCCAATGTTGCTCTATTACGATAATTTATTTGGCGTGATTGATACGGCATATTGGGGTGCCTGGTTATTATTGATTGCTGCAGTTTTAACCGTGTGGTCGATGTTCTATTATTTGCGCCGTGCATGGCCTTTGATCAAAGAGTCCACGGACAAAATGTCTTGACAGTGAAATTGGCTGATATATAATGTGCCCCTGTCTTTGATGCGGGAGTAGCTCAGTTGGTAGAGCGCAACCTTGCCAAGGTTGAGGTCGAGAGTTCGAGACTCTTCTCCCGCTCCATTAAAGATGAAGTAACACGAAAATTTGCGGGAGTAGCTCAGTTGGTAGAGCGCAACCTTGCCAAGGTTGAGGTCGAGAGTTCGAGACTCTTCTCCCGCTCCAGATTTTTGTGATTGCTTGCGGCAGATTGTAAATGCGGGAGTAGCTCAGTTGGT
>JANXTO010000307.1 GCA_025352365.1 Undibacterium sp.
ATCGCGCACGCTGGATTTAAATTTATCTACCGACGATATACAACATGCCGATGGCGAAGCGATTTTATTTCGTCGCCAACCGCCAGAACGTATGCCACATGCGCGCCTGATGGCGATGGTGCGTGACTTGCATCAGGCGGGTTACCAAAAATTGTATTTGTATAGCTGGCCGAAACCCTCTGGTCTGCATTGGCGCTGGCAATTATTTACCGGACCACGGCAGTGGATGCAACGTCCATGGCGCGAGGGATGGTATGGTTCTGGCGCGGATTACAACTTCAATCCGGTCATGGGGTGGGGCGATGCTCCGGGCGCGAGCACGACAGAATTAATCGACGCTTTCGCCCGGTTTGACCCCGCCGGACTAGCGCAAGCCTTGGGCCGCGATGAGGACCATACCATCTGGTTTGCCCAAATCTGTGGAGTCTTACTCCCTGACTATGCGTACAGTCTGGGAGCCGATACGCCCGACAATCCGCTACCACTGTATCTGCCAACCATGCCGGTACGCCAGCGTTTGCCAGAACGCGCCGACCTGCGACTCAGTTACCCGCCCGGCTGGGAACAAACCTGGAGCGCCGACAGCTTAAGCCGTCGCCATCAAATGCGTGCCGTGGTGCGACATGACGTAATTCCAAGCAGCTTTAACTTATCGCTAACGCCTTAGCAGAAATCATATACTCCCCTTTTAAATCTTAAAATATGGCTTACCGTCCATATTTTGATTGGACAAATTAAATATACACATAGGGAGTATTAATTTTATGCGGGGTAATTGAATCTCATTGAACATCAATGTGGCTGCCACGTCCAAGGGTTGATGACAGCGAAACCAGCGGCATCAAAAGGCAATGTATCGCGCGTAGCTACTGCAAAACCATGTGTCGCCGCGATGGCAGCAATACAACCGTCTGCGGGCGCAATGGCCAGTCCGGCGGCACGAGCACGGGAGAGCAACGTCGCATAGGATTGTGATGCAGCCGTCGTCAAACGCCAGGATACGGTAAGACTCGCTGCTCAAGGCTGGTACCAAGCGTATCCCGGCGTTTGCCGTCCGGTAACGCAGCGATACCAAAGCGTAATTCCGCAAAACGGATAGTCGAGAGATACAGCGTTTAGATGATCTGCGCGTCTATCCAGGTAAGCTTGTTGGCGTTGCCTGCTACTTTCAATGGTTCTGAAATAATGTTGGTATCGAGCAAGATCATTCAAAACTCACCGGTTCGGCTGGTATTCTGTCGCGTTCGATCTCAAGATCAATGCCGCCCACTTCTCGGCCAATATCGGCTAAGAGTGCCAAGCTTAACCCGCCCCTCGGGCCGAACTGCAGATTCGAGGATCGCCTGGATTTCCGCCTCAGGACTGCGGCCATTCATAGCGGCACGCACGCGCAAGGCACGATGCGTTTCATCAGACAAGTTGCGAAGAGTAAGGCCTTTGTCATAACAATTTTGCATAAGTTTTAAAAACATCTTGTTACATCATATACAAGGTTCTGATGTCTTTTTTTGTTGTGAATACGTTTTAGAAATGTAATATGAGCAACTGATTCAACCTGAACGGGTTAACAAAATTGCGATGCTTTTTTGTCACCTTTTTTGTCCGCCTCCGCGCACTTAATTCAGACGAATTGTTACTTCCATAGTCACATTCTCCAAAGGTATAAAATGAAAAAAATGGTCGCTTTTCTATTACTCGTTTCACTTGGTTCGGTCGGCAATGCAAACGCTCAAGGTGGTACACATTTAACCATCCGCAATGAACTTGGCGGTGATCGTTTATGTATGGATGCTAGTATGGATCATGGTATCGGCGATGGGGCGCCGGTGTATGTGTATCGCTGCCATGGTCGTGAAAACCAACGCTGGACAGTGACCCAAAGTATGCACGGTCAAAGTGCGATCGTAGGTGTCGATGGTTTTTGCTTGGACGTACGCGGCGCGTCACGTCAGCCAGGTACGCCAGTTGAGCTTTATCAATGCCATTTTGGTAGTAACCAAAAATTTGTAGTGCAGCAAGAAGGTCACATTAAAGAAGTAGAAAGTGGTAAATGTCTAGCATCTTTGGGAACCAGAGACCGGTCACCGATCGTCCTGGATTTCTGTCAAAACTCGCCAAACCAGATCTGGCTGTTTGAAAAATAATACCATCGTACGTACATCACTCATTACGCCTTAGCGCAATCTTAACGAAGCTTTAATGCGATTTGATCAGTAACGCCGATTCTGCTGACTTTGACAGATCCAGCGGAATCGGCAATCATCCTTGCCTATGATTACCGACATGAGCTTCGGTAAATAAACCGCAACCGGGCGCAACCAACATGCATTCCATACGCAGCAAAATCACCGTCGTCACGGCATGGATGTTGTTTACTTTGCTGATGGTCTGGGTTGCCGTACAAGACTTCCAGCGCGACGGCGGCACCCTACTCTGGCAACCGGTCTTGTGGGAAAGTTCGTCTGCAGCCACTGGTCTGTTTATCTGGGTAATACAGCGGCGTCTTACGATGCCGTACGACTACTTGATAGCAACGCCGTGGCGCTGGTTTGCTCTGCAAATCATGTGTTTGCCAATACAATGGATCAGTTTTGTTCCGATTACATTCGGCATACGACATGGCGTATATGCGCTCATGGGCATGTCTTATCATCACCGTGCCTGGCCAGCATTGTTTTTGTATGAATCGATCAAGCTCTCCATATTTTTGAGTATGTTTATGGTGAT
>JANXTO010000002.1 GCA_025352365.1 Undibacterium sp.
GCGTCAGGTTGCAGTCATACGAGAGTCGGCAGAGCATGCCGCGCTGATTCTGAATTTGCCTGGCCAGCCTAAGTCGATCAAAGAAACGCTGGAAGGCTTGAAAGATGCCGACGGCAAGCAACTCGTCTCTGGTATTTTCGCAGCCATCCCCTACTGTATTGATCTGATCGGCGGGCCTTATATCGAAACGCACGATGCGGTTTGTAAAGTGTTCCGGCCAAAATCGGCTGTTCGTCATCCAGCATAGCTCGCTACCATTTTACTTTCGACATCCCTAACATGATCCGATCTAAAAAGCCAACTTCTTCAAAAAGACGCTGGCTTCTCGTTGCGACCTTAGGTAGTGTAATCTCTGTAGTATCAATGGTATGCCGCAGTAGTTTTAGTCAAACCAGCGCAACAAAACCTTTGCCATTGCCTTCAAAAACCACACCAATCTCAAAGTCCAATATGAGCACATTACTTGACACCGTAGAAATCGAAAGCGCCCCCAATCCGACCGTCGCCATCATCTGGATGCATGGCCTTGGGGCGGACGCGAATGACTTCGTTCCGATTGTGAAAGAATTGAATTTAAAAAGCTGCCCGGCGATCCGCTTTGTGTTCCCGAATGCACCTGTGATGCCAGTCACGATCAATGGTGGTCATGCAATGCGCGCCTGGTATGATATTTTGGGAACCGACATCGCCAGACGTGAAGATGAAAAAGGTCTGCGCAGTTCACAAGTATTGATCGAGCAATTAATCGCCCGTGAGAATGCCCGTGGCATCCCGGCTAGCCGTATTATCCTCGCGGGCTTCTCCCAAGGCTGTGCCATGACGCTGCAAACCGGCTTACGTCATACCGAAAAGCTGGCTGGTCTGATGTGTCTATCTGGTTATGTTCCCTTACGCGATCTGGTCGCCAACGAACGTCATGCATCGAATCAACATACGCCCATCTATCTAGCGCATGGTCGTGCTGATCAGGTGATAGCGATCGTGCGGGCAGAACAATCGCGCGACCTGTTGAAGTCCTTAGGTTATGGAGTGGAATGGCATGAATACATGATGCAGCACTCGGTCTGTCAGGAAGAAATTGACGACATCAGTGCCTGGCTGAAAAAGGTACTCGCCTGATCCTTCGTTTGACACTGAAGCATGTCATAGATGTCACTTCGATCTCTCGTCGGAACGTACGAAACGGGCTTGGAACACCTAGTAAGGCTATAACATACTAGGGTAGGGTATTTTTAATAGTCCAATGATTATTTGGACAATTCACTATATTTATCCATATACTCCCCTTATTTTATATTTTACGGCACTTATTCACGATACTTATTGACGATAATTAATGACCGACCATTCTGCGCAAGCTCATTCCCAAATCGGTGCACCGCCACTGCAAGTCTTGTTTGTACATGGAATGGGACGTTCGTCGTTATCGGCCACACCGATGCTGCAACGTTTGCGGGCACATGGTCTGACGACCAGCAGTTTTAATTATTTTGTGGCGCTGGAAAGCTTTGTGGGAATCCGGGACAGGCTCGTTAAAACGATCACGGCAGTTGCGGCCAAGGGCGATTATATTTTGATTGGGCATTCGCTCGGCGGTGTGTTGTTGCGCAGTGCGATCAATGCATTGCCGGAAGATTGCCGTCAGCCCCGGCAATTGTTTTTACTCGGCTCGCCCATCACGACCTCCAGAGTGGCGGGACGGGTGCAACATCTGTTGCCATTTAGAGTGGCGACGGGAGATTGCGGACAATTGTTATCAAGTGCTGAGCGCATGGCAGCGATTGCACCTGTCAAAACGCCGACGATTACGATCATCGGCACCAAAGGAATTAAGGGCAAATACAGCCCTTTCGGCGATGAAGACAATGACGGCGTGGTATCCATATCAGAGGCGTATGCACCATGGGCAGAAAAGGAAATCTTGCTACCCATCATGCATACGCTCATGCCCTCAAATCGGCTTGTAAGTGAGGCGATTTTGGCGCAGCTTCCAGCCTGACTTAGTTGCTTACTAAGTTGCTGACGAAGTTGCCAACTTAGTTTCCAACTTAGTGTCCAACTCAGTTGCCGACTGAATTGGTAGCAACAGCAACCGAATCTTCCTCCGCATCACGGCGATGCACCATCCGGTACAGCAAGGGCAACACCAGCAAAGTCAACAAAGTAGACGACAAGATTCCGCCGATCACAACCGTTGCCAATGGTCGTTGCACTTCTGCCCCCGTCCCGGTCGCAATCGCCATCGGAATAAAGCCTAACGAGGCAACTAGCGCCGTCATCAACACGGGTCTCAAGCGGGTCAAAGCTCCGAGCTGAATCGCTGCATCCAGCCGCATCCCCTCGTCGCGCAAACTTCGGATAAAAGCAATCATCACCAGACCATTAAGTACTGCGACGCCTGACAGCGCGATAAAACCAACTCCCGCCGAAATTGATACAGGAATATCGCGCAACCAAAGCGCGACGATACCGCCCGTCAACGCAAACGGTACACCAGTAAATACCAGCAAACCATCTTTCAGATTATTGAACATCGCAAACAGCAACAGTAATACCAAGAATAAAGCGACAGGCACCACAATTTTTAATCGCTTGGCTGCTGATTCCAGCTGCTCAAAAGTGCCGCCCCAGGTAGTCCAGT
>JANXTO010000019.1 GCA_025352365.1 Undibacterium sp.
TGATCTCTTGCATCTTCGGTACTCAGTTATTCAAATACCGAATGTAAACACATTTTATTGATTGTTAACAGGCCCTAGTACTAAGTTGAAAAATTAACCTTAAAATAGTTTTTGTATTAAAAAAATACCCCTGAAAATCAGAGGTATTTTTCTTTTAACACATTAATTAATTCGTATTATTTGAATTGATATCGTGCACTTAATGTCCAATAACGACCAGTATTATTGTGCAATGTGCTGTTGTAACCGACAGTTGCATAGCGAGGGTCGTATGGTGCTTTCTTATCAAAAGCATTCACTATATTCAATCCTAATGTCAGATTTTTGATGCCTGTGTAGTTGTAGCCCAAGTTGACAGTCGTCCAGCTAGCTACTTTGCAATCTGGGAAGTAAGTAGTGTATTTCGGGAGACCTCCAAGTTGGTATGCCGTGGAAGGCTGACCTGATCCGTAATAGCAATAAGGGGCTGGATACGTGTCTTGATTGTCGGTACGACGTAATAAAGATATTGCATCAACAAAGTTCATTGAGCCATACACGTTATGTGCTTCTTTTGTCCAAGATGCAGATAAAGACGCCTTAATACGTGGTATATCTCCGCCAGATGTCGCCCAGTCAGAGATTCCGCCATTTGAGCCAACTACGTTTGACTCTGCATCCCCCTCATGTTCTGCTCTTCTGTAAGAGATTACATAAGTTGTTTGAAATCCTGTTACTAACATACCTGACGATCCAAGATCTGTACGTAATTTCAAATCAATATCCATACCGCTGGTTTCGGTAGAACCTTGGTTGATCCACGGAGACTTAACCGCAAGCAAAGGACCTGAGTTAGGAATGGCATTTCCGTTCACATCTAGTAACAAATTACCTGCACTATTATTACGAGTAATTGAGCTTGGGTTATCGGATTCATGATTCACTGAGTACTGACTATCAGTTAAGATAACTTCGCCTTCTTTACGAATTTTATAAAAATCAACGGTGATATCAAAATTTTTCGTTGGTGATAAAATCATACCGATCGAATAGCTCTTTGACGTTTCTGGTTTTAGTGCTGGATTTGCACCGCCAGTACCTGAGACTGATTTATTGCAATCCGCATCGTCAGCACCCGGTGCTGGATCATTCCCGTTAGGGCAGCGAACGGGGTCGGTAATGCCGCTCACAAAATACTGTGCTCCACCAGGGGCAATTTGTGATAACGCAGGAGCGCGGAAGCCTTCAGTGTAAGTGCCGCGGAACGCAACTGCATCATTAACAGTCCATTTTGCACCTACTTTCGGGACAAAATTACCTTTAATATTCGCGTATTTATCGTAACGACCTGCAAAATCCATTTCGAAATTTTGCGTAAACGGCGTACGCAACTCTACGAATGCAGATCCAACATTGCGAGAGCTATTAATGACGGTATTTGCTAGGCCATAAATATTACCAGCAGCATTATCAGGGTCAGGTGTAATGCCCAATTTTTCTTGACGGAATTCAACACCTGCAGCAAAACCTATTGCGCCACCACCCAACTTGCCAAATTCAGTAGATGCTTTTGCGTCCCATTGGAAGATTTCTGCTTTACCGTCATTAACAACAGTTTTAGAAATAGTCGGATCGGCAGCTAAAGATGCTAAGGTTCGATTATCGGTAATTAACTTACGTAATGTTGGTAAGTACAGCATCCCATATTGATTTTCGGTACGACTGGACCTGTTCCACAACACTGCAGTATCCCAATCAAAGCCTTTTATTTCGCCTTTTAAACCAGCTAGTAAACGGATACCTTCGTTCGTGGTTTCTGAGCCGCCAGCAATATTTTCAAAGCGATAGCGAACAGATGATCGTACATTCGTAAATGGGTTATCAGGATGTCCGACAGGCAGGAACGCTAAGAATGGGTCTGCCAAACTGCTTGATGTAAAGTTGGTGATTGGTCCTGCATTGCCGTCGATTGTGGGAGAGTTACCGGTGTATTTACGCTCAGACTTAGTATAGGCACCCTCAAAGTAGGCCGTTACACTGTCGTTAAGCTTAAACGTTGCGCGAGACAACAGGCTTGCATCTTGACCTGCACCTTGTTCTTGAGCATTGTCGTTAGTGTCATAGACACAGAACTGACGGTTAAACAATGTGCCCGAACTAATATTGTAGGCCGGCCCGCCAGTGATCAGACGAGATGAATCGCAACCAGTTTTATTAACAACTGTTGCACCAGTCACTACTGCTCCGCTGCCTGCCGGAGCGCGTTCGCGATAGAAGAAAGGTTGATTTGAGACAGAACTATTCGATCCAGCTATTGAGGATCCATCATATCTCATCAAGCGATTATTGATCGTTCCATACAAACCTTGCTCGATATCATTAACACCTTCTTTGCGTGAGACGGCGTCTCGTTTGCTCAAGTCGGCAGCTAAAAATACATTGAATCCATCATTTTTGAAGTCGCCGAATCCAACAAATGCATTCACATTTTTATTACCAAAATGCTGATCATCATTAGCAGAAATATTTGCTGCTATCTCTCCACCTTGATAGTCACGTTTAGTAATAAAGTTAATAACACCACCGATTGCATCAGAACCATAAACGGCTGACGCACCATCTTTAAAAATCTCAACTCTCTCAATTGCTGAGAGTGGAATACTATTTAAATCGTAAAGAGTGGAATTGCCGTTATTTGGGTCTGCATATGCCGATGGAGTCATGCGACGACCATTTAGCAAAATCAAGGTAGAAGATGACCCAAGCCCACGTAATGACGCGGTTGCAACACCTTTTGCAAAGCCTGATCCACTGGCTAAATCAGTATTAATGCCCGTTCCCATAGCGGTTACAGTTTTCATCAACTGCGCGACTGTAGTTGCACCACTATCGCGGATTTCTTTTGCCGTGATTGTTTGAATTGGAGAGGTGCCTTCCTTCTCGGTACGTTTGATATTCGATCCGGTGATTTCAATTTTTTGCACGGACTCTGCTATTACCTGTGCTTCAGCATAACTTGCGATTAACATAGAGCTAGCTAACGCAGTTAGCGCAAATCGTACGGATTGAACTCCGATTTTTTCTTTAAAAACCATTATTTTTCCTTGTTGGTTAATAGCGATCAATATAGCTTTTCGATTCTTTTGCAAGAAAAGCAATAGTTGATCTCAAGCTACATTTATCGTTTTGCTGGCATAGAGTTTTTTGCAAAAAACATGAAAAAAATTAAATCAAGAATTTTTATCACTTGAAAGAATTTTCTTTATTATGTAAGTGTTTGTAATATAGGTGTAACAATTTGTTGCGATTAGGACACAAACATCAAGAACATTATTTGTTATTTTTAATATTTAATAATTTTTAATTAATAAAATCATTGGAATAATAAAATTAATACCAATTAAGCAAGAAAATATGGCCACTTTTGTGTGAGCTTGAAATTGTCACGTGTAACAAAAATTATTTTTTATCTTAAAAAATATTGATCAATACAATCTGTACAAATGTTGATGCTTGATAAATGAGATTTTTTTGGTGCGGGATACATAAATTTCTTTGCGGCGCAGGAATGGCAATAGTGCTTAATATAAAAGCTGAGGCGATATAATTGCCTGCATTTAAGGCACGTAAAAAGACTATTTTGGCAAAAAAAGAACATGTATCCGAGACGCAGGCCACGCAGTTCCTGCGCAAACACAAGGCGGTTTTTTCTGAACACCCCTATGCCTATGAGGAGCATGGCGGTACTTCTGTATCAGCACGCGAATTGGGTGTTGATGAGCATGCGGTCGTCAAAACCTTAGTCATGCAGAATGAGGCAGCCAAGCCTTTGATTGTGCTTATGCATGGCGACTGCAAGGTATCGACCAAAAATCTGGCGCGTCAGATCGACTGCAAGTCAGTTGAACCCTGTAAGCCAGAGATTGCGCAAAAGCATTCAGGCTATCTGGTTGGCAGCACTTCGCCATTTGGTACAAAAAAGCAGATGCCTGTCTATGTAGAGCAGGGTATATTGGGGCTGGAAAAAATTTATATCAACGGTGGCCGGCGCGGGTATTTGGTGGGAATTGCCCCGCAGTTACTGGTGGAATTGTTACAAGCGATTTCTGTGCAATGCGCGTTAGAGGATTAAAGGCTATATTAGAAATTTTAAGGGAGTATCGGTGAAAATACCCTATATTGTCCAGATAATCATTGGACGTTAAAATATACTGTATTGAGTATATTTAATTTAAACAGAACAAAAGAAAGAATTGCATGCCTACTTTGCTCGCGGTGATTGCCGCTTACCTCATTGGATCCGTGTCGTTCGCGGTGGTCGTTAGTCATGCGTTTGGGCTTGCTGATCCTCGTACTTATGGATCAAAAAATCCCGGTGCTACTAATGTGCTGCGCAGCGGTAATAAGGCCGCGGCAATTTTGACTTTATTGGGTGATGGATTTAAAGGTTGGTTAGCCGTTTGGTTGGCGATCAAACTGGGGTCGTCATTTGAATTGGATGATAACGCGGTTGCGCTGGTCGCAATTGCAGTTTTCATCGGACATCTTTGGCCGGTGTTTTTTAAATTTGTCGGTGGCAAAGGTGTGGCAACAGCCTTGGGTGTGTTGCTGGCGCTGAATCCTTGGTTGGGTCTGGCGACTTTGGCGACCTGGGTAATTATCGCGTTTGCGTTCCGGTATTCGTCCCTTGCGGCTTTAATTGCCTCAGTATTTGCGCCGTTTTATTGTTTTTTGATGTTTGGTTTGAATATCAAACTTGCTGCTGTCGTCGTGATGAGCGCTTTATTGGTGTACCGTCACTATCAAAATATCCTGAATTTGATTAACGGTAAAGAAAGTCGCCTGGGTAGTAAAAAGACCTGATCCTATCTCGCCACAGAAAATTTCTTCAAAGCCTGATTTTTGATGTGTCATCTCCGTGCTGTGACGAGAAGTTTGCCTCGCCATTGCACTTGATATGTCTGATAATAAAAAAGCTAGGACATACTAACAATGCAGCCTAAGCCATTTGTAGTTTTTGCTTTTTCTTTCATTCAGGAGACATACTATGATTAAGAAATTTGCTTCGTCCACAATCACCTTAGTTGCAGCCTCTTTTTTTCTACTATTGAACTCAGCCTCTGCTGCGGAGCATGGCACTGCAACAGAAGCAAAAGCGATGGTGCAAAAGGTAATTGCAGCGATGAAAAAAACCAGTGTTGACGCCACCGTT
Source organism: Undibacterium sp. (assembly GCA_025352365.1). Taxonomy (GTDB): domain Bacteria; phylum Pseudomonadota; class Gammaproteobacteria; order Burkholderiales; family Burkholderiaceae_D; genus Undibacterium. The sequence continues at coordinate 5,192 of JANXTO010000019.1, forward strand.
GCAGAAATCAATAAGCGTGATGGGCAGTATTCAGACAAAGATCTCTATGTCGTCGTCTACGATATGGCGGGAAAAAATTTGGCGCACTTGAATCCTAAAATGGTCGGTAAAGACATGATAGAACTCAAGGACGAAGATGGAAAATCCTTCATTAAGGACAGGATTGAGATCGCTAAGAAAAAGGGTAGCGGATGGCAAGACTACCGATTCCTGAATCCTGTCAGCAAACAAATAGAATCTAAGTCGATGTATGTCGAAAAATACGAAAACGTCATCATCGGTTGTGGTGTCTACAAATAACCATTTTTGAGTAAGGCTATGCTTTATACATTCGGCTGATTGAGTAGCGACCAGCTGAATTAAGCCGCAGCCAGCTCATGCAAAGGCCATCGAGGCCGTACATTAAAACTATAGTCCCGCTGCGCCAGAGCGGGATTTTTTTTGAGCCTCATGGCACCCGCAAAAGCGATCATCGCGCCGTTGTCGGTACAGAATTCCAGCTCTGGATAAAAAACCTGAAAGCGTTTTTTCTGTGCGGCGGCATTGAGTGCGCTGCGTAGCTGTGAGTTAGCACCGACGCCGCCGGCAATCACTAGCCGTTTCATCCCATGCTCTTTCATCGCAGTGACGCATTTCGCTACCAGTACATCCACCAAAGCATCGACAAAACCACGGGCGATATTAGCCTTGTCCTGTTGGCCAAGCTGTCCATTGACTGAGTTAGGATGATTTTTTACGACCGTCAGTACTGCCGTCTTCAAGCCAGAAAAACTGAAATTTAAATCTTTAGAGTGCAGCATCGGACGTGGGAATTTATATGCCAGTGGATCGCCAGATTCGGCTAAACGAGAAATTGCAGGACCGCCCGGATACGTCAAACCAAGCAGCTTGGCAGATTTGTCAAAAGCTTCGCCAGCGGCATCGTCCAGCGTTTCTCCCAATAACTGATACTGGCCTACACCATCTACCCGCATCAATTGCGTATGACCACCGGATACCAGCAAAGCAATAAATGGAAATTCCGGCGGTTTGCTTGCCAATAGAGGCGACAGCAGGTGTCCTTCAAGGTGATGTATACCTAAGACTGGCTTGTCCAAGGCTAGACCAAGTCCGCAAGCAACCGATGCGCCTACTAATAAAGCACCTGCCAGACCAGGGCCTTGGGTATAGGCAATCGCGTCAATCTGGTCACGTGACAACCCGGCATCACTCAGCACCTCTTCTAATAAAGGAATGGCGCGACGGATATGATCACGCGATGCCAGCTCTGGCACCACACCGCCGTATTCTTGATGCATCGCAATTTGTGAGTGCAAGGCATGCGACAATAAACCGTGCTCGGTGTCATACAAAGCGAGACCGGTTTCGTCACAAGAAGATTCAATGCCAAGAACGATCATAGATTTTTTTCTGGTAATTTGTAACAGAGTGGAGCGATTCTTGCATGTCTGTTCCCAACAAGTGAGTTCAACAGAACATGCCAATATCGCGCAAGACCAGAATTATAGCGACTACTAGCAATACTACCAGCAAGCATTGGGATCAGATGACCAACCGTAAGCCTCCAGATTCTGGTGCAACCCCACCCAGCCTCAAGATTGTGGTGGTGAATACGGTCGTCTTGCATGAGGATGAACAAGACCCACAGGTACAAGCACAATTGGCGCGTTCGCGCGCCTTACGCATCGGTTTATTGCAAGCTGGCTATAACATTATTGCTTCTATTCCCGGCGATTTCTACATGATAGATCGTATCGCGCAGTTGCAGCCCGACATGATCATTATTGACGCCGAATCCGACTCGCGTGATGTGCTGGAACATATGGTGCTGGCGACCCGTGACGCACCTCGCCCCATCGTCTTGTTCACCGAAGATGGCAATCAATCCAATATGGCGGTAGCGATGGAGGCGGGGGTGTCTGCCTACGTTGTTGCCGGTCTGCATGCCGAACGTATTAAGCCAGTGCTAGATGTTGCCATGGCGCGCTTCAATGCTGATCAAAAATTACGTTCCGAGCTGTCGGACACCAAAGCCAAGCTGGCAGAGCGCAAAACCATAGAACGCGCTAAAGGTTTGCTAATGGAGCGTTATCATTTATCCGAGAACGATGCGTATCAAAAACTGCGCAAGCAAGCAATGGAAAAAAATCTAAAACTGGTCGATCTGGCGCAGCGTATGCTGGATGTCGCCGATCTTCTGGGCTGATTTTGATGCGTGCAAAAATAGTGCGCTGCACAAATTAAGTGCCGCATTTACGTGCAGCCAGCGAATTTAAATCAATTTTTATTGGTAAAAGAATATTTTAAACGCTTTAAATGTAGAAAATTCCTGAACAAATCGATGGCACGGCAATTGCATGAGAATTAGCAAGCGCCAACGATGGCGCAATTACGAATCAGGCTAACGGCGGTCGGTTCGTATCAGACAAAGGTGTCTTTCCATGCAACTCTTTTGAGTTTGCTGGTCAGGTGCCTTTTTTTTGTCCCGATTTTTTATGCTGGAGCACAATTATGTCGAATCACGAAACACCGAAGCAGGTACGAAAGCAGGCATTGAAGCAAGCTAGTACCGACGCAATCACCTATTCAGATAATAATGAAGGCGGTCACGATGATCAGGCAATCAATCTCAAACGCCGTAGCGTTGTGCAAAGTGCCAGTTTACTTGCAGGAGCCAGCATGATGGGATTATCGACCGGTGGTGTGTGGGCAGCAGGTTCCGACAAGCCGGAAAAAGAAGAAGTCCGTATCGGCTTCATCCCGCTGACAGATTGCGCCTCAGTAGTGATGGCGTCGGTGTTGGGCTTTGATAAAAAATACGGTATCAAAATCATACCGAGCAAAGAATCCTCCTGGGCTAGCGTGCGTGACAAATTAGTCAATGGCGAACTCGATGCGGCGCATTGTTTATATGGCTTGATTTATGGCGTACAAATGGGTGTCAGCGGTACCAAAAAAGACATGAATATCCTCATGACCTTAAACAATAATGGTCAAGCAATTACGCTATCCAAAAAGCTGGCAGATAAGGGGGCAGTCGATGGTGCCGGCTTGGCCAAGTTGATGCAAATGGATAAACGCGAATACACCTTCGCACAGACTTTCCCTACTGGTACGCATGCGATGTGGTTGTATTACTGGCTAGCCACCTATGGCATTAATCCTATGAAAGATGCCAAAGTTATTACCGTACCGCCACCGCAAATGGTTGCCAATATGCGCGTTGGTAATATGGATGGCTATTGTGTTGGCGAGCCGTGGAACCATCGTGCGATTGCAGATGGCATCGGCATCACTGCTGCGACCACACAAGATATCTGGAAAGATCATCCAGAAAAAGTGTTGGGCACCACTGCTGAGTTTGTGCAAAAAAATCCGAATACTGCCAGAGCGATGACCGCCGCTATTCTAGAAGCTGGCCGCTGGATTGATGCTTCGTTGACCAACAAAAATAAGATGGCAGAAACTATCGCAGATAAGTCTTATGTCAACACCTCAGTTGATGTGATCAACCAGCGTATTTTAGGTCGCTATCAAAATGGTTTGGGCAAAACTTGGGACGACCCTAACTACATGAAATTCTTTAATGATGGTCTGGTTAATTTCCCTTACCTGTCCGATGGTATGTGGTTCCTCACTCAGCATAAACGCTGGGGTTTGCTGAAGACCGATCCTGATTATCTTGCTATCGCCAAAGCCGTTAATCGTATTGATATTTATAAAGAAGCCGCAGCGATGGTAAAAGTCAGCGTGCCAAAAGAGGCGATGCGTAGCAGCAAGCTGATCGACGGCACAGTATGGGACGGGAAAAATCCAGCAGCCTATGCCGCAGCGTTCAAGATTAAGGCTTAGGAGTCGTCATGAGCACACTGGTCCAGGGCGTTAATGGTGTTGTGGGCGACACGACAAACGTAGAGCAAGTATCCACCGCAAAGTTTGTTGATGAAGTAAAAGAGGTTACCGCCATGCCGAGCATAGAGAGTATAGAGAGTATGGGGAGCAAAGAAAAATCTGAAAAGAAGTCCTCAAAACAACGTTCCATGAAGCCATTTTTTCTCAGCGTTTTACCACCTTTATTTGGCATTGGTTTTTTAGTACTGGTGTGGGAAATCATCGCCTTTAAAACGACTTCCTTCCCATCCCCATGGGTCACTTTGCAAGAGGCTATCCATCTTTTTTCAGACCCGTTTTATCGCAATGGACCGAACGATCAAGGCATAGGCTGGAATATTTATGCGTCCCTCAAACGCGTTGCTCTAGGCTTTGGTCTGGCAGCCGTGGTCGGTATTCCGCTAGGTTTTATGATAGGTCGGTTCCGGTTCTTATCGGGCATGTTTAATCCTATCATCAGCTTGTTAAAACCTGTCTCACCTTTAGCCTGGTTGCCTATCGGTTTGCTGGTATTTAAGTCGGCAGACCCCGCTGCGATCTGGTCTATTTTTATCTGCTCAATTTGGCCGATGATTATCAATACGGCGATTGGTGTACAACGCGTGCCACAAGATTATATGAACGTGGCGCGGGTACTTAATTTATCCGAATGGAAGATTATCACTAAAATTTTATTCCCTTCGGTGTTGCCCTACATGTTGACGGGCGTGCGCCTTGCGATTGGCACTGCCTGGCTCGTTATTGTCGCAGCCGAGATGTTGACTGGCGGTGTCGGCATCGGATTTTGGGTATGGGATGAATGGAATAATCTCAACGTTCCCCACATCATTATTGCGATTGTTGTGATTGGTTTAGTGGGTTTGGTTCTGGAACAAATTTTAGTCGCTATTGCTCGCGCCTTCACTTATGAAGAGGTATCGTCATGACCACATCTGAAATCCTCACAATAGAAGAACAATCTAAAGACCCTGCCGGCGACCAAAAGTATATTGAAGTCAATCAAGTTGAGATGATGTTCAATACCAAGAAAGGTAGTTTCCATGCGCTGCGTGACATTAATCTCAAAGTTCGCAAAGGTGAATTTATTACGCTGATTGGTCACTCTGGTTGCGGTAAATCCACTTTGCTCAATTTGATTGCGGGATTGACTGTCGCAACATCCGGTACTTTGCTTTGTGCACACAGAGAAATTTCTGGGCCTTCACCAGAACGCGGCGTGGTATTCCAAAATCATTCTTTGCTGCCTTGGTTGACCTGCTATGAAAATATTTATCTGGCAGTTGAGCGAGTTTTTGGCACAGCCGAAAATAAAACCAAACTACAAAAACGCACCATGCAAGCACTTGCACTGGTCGGTTTAATCCATGCAGAGAAAAAGCGTCCGAATGAAATCTCCGGCGGGATGAAGCAACGCGTCGGTATCGCCCGCGCCCTCGCCATCGAGCCCAAAGTTTTGCTGATGGATGAGCCTTTCGGCGCACTCGACGCACTCACCCGCGCCCACTTGCAAGACGAGCTGTTGAAGATCGTCGCCAAGACCCAATCCACCGTCGTGATGGTGACGCATGATGTGGACGAAGCAGTCTTGCTGTCTGATCGCATCGTGATGATGACCAATGGTCCGGCAGCGACCATCGGTGAAATCCTAAGCGTGAAATTAGACCGACCGCGCGAACGGGTAGAGCTGTCACAAAATCCACAGTACGCCGAATATCGCAGTGCCGTGCTGGAGTTTTTGTATCACAGGCAATCGCATCCATCAAAAGATGCGGCTTAAATAAAATATAAAACTGGCATGGGAAAGAGTGTCCCGTGTCTGCGCTGGCAGGTCATGAAGTTGAGGAGTCAGAAATGAAAAAGCTTAAATTGGTCATGGTCGGTAACGGTATGGCGGGCGTCCGTACCTTGGAGGAGTTATTGAAAATCACTCCTGATCTGTACGACATTACGGTATTTGGCGCAGAGCCGTATGCCAATTACAACCGGATATTATTGTCCCCCGTTCTGGCAGGTGAACAGACGATACAAGACATCATGCTAAATGATGTGGACTGGTACGAGCAAAACAATATCACTCTGCATCTGGGTAAAAAGATCGTCAAGATTGACCGGGTAAAACGTCTGGTGATTGCCGAGGATGGTACTCAGACTGAATACGATCGCTTATTACTGGCAACTGGCTCCACGCCATTTATGTTGCCAGTGCCGGGCAAAGATTTAAAAGGAGTGATTGCCTATCGTGACATCCACGACACCAACACCATGATAGAGGCGGCGACCCAGCATCAACATGCGGTAGTGATTGGTGGCGGCTTGCTGGGATTAGAAGCGGCGAATGGTCTGAAATTGCGTGGCATGGATGTCTCAGTTGTCCATTTGCCAGGCTGGTTGATGGACAGACAATTAGATCCAGTCGCCGGTGGCATGCTAAGAAAATCACTGGAAGATCGCGGCCTCAACTTCTTATTAGAAAAAAATACAGAAGCGATTATCGGTGATGAGCATGGTCACGCCAAAGCGATTCGCTTCTCGGATGGTCTAGAAATTCCCGCACAGCTGATTGTGATGGCAGTCGGGATTCGCCCCAATACCGCATTAGCAGAATCCGCAGGCATTTATTGCAACCGCGGCATCATCGTCAATGACACCATGCAAACCTACGATCCACGGATTTACTCTGTTGGCGAATGTGTCAATCATCGCGGTACGGTGTACGGCTTAGTTGCACCTTTATTTGAAATGGCTAAAGTATGTGCGACCCATTTAGCCAATTTTGGCATCGGTCGTTATCAAGGTTCCGTCACCTCTACCAAACTCAAAGTCACTGGCATTGATTTGTTTTCTACCGGTGAATTTATGGGTGGTAAAGATACCGAAGAAATTATATTGTCCGACCCGATAGGTGGCGTCTACAAAAAACTAGTGCTTAAAGATGACAAGTTGATCGGCGCTTGCCTCTACGGTGATACGGTGGACGGTAGCTGGTATTTTTCTCTGCTACGCGAAGGTAAAAACATCTCTGAAATTCGTGACACGCTGATGTTTGGCGAATCTAATACCGGTCGTCCTGGCGATGTCGGACATGAAGGTTTTACCAAGGCGGCTGCCATGCCAGATACCGCCGAAGTCTGCGGCTGCAATGGTGTATGCAAAGGTGCCATCGTCAAAGCGATTAAAGAGAAGGGCTTATTTACGCTGGAAGATGTGCGCAAACATACCAAGGCATCAGCCTCTTGCGGCTCATGCACTGGCTTGGTGGAGCAGATCATTATGTTCACCGCGGGTGGCGATTATTCCAAACCGAATAAAGCCAAAGCCATGTGTAGCTGCACCGATCATACGCATCAGGAAGTCCGCGACGCGATCAAAAAAGAAAAGCTATTGACGGTGATCTCCACCATGCAAACCATGGCATGGCGCACCCCCAACGGCTGTTCGTCTTGTCGGCCTGCGATCAATTATTATTTGATTTCTACCTGGCCGCGTGAGGCGATTGATGATCCGCAATCGCGCTACATCAACGAACGCTCGCACGCCAATATTCAAAAAGATGGCACCTACTCTGTCATTCCGCGTATGTGGGGTGGCGAGACCAATGCCCGCGACTTGCGCCGGATCGCCGACGTCGTGGATAAATTTAATATCCCCACGGTGAAGGTGACGGGCGGTCAACGGATCGATTTACTTGGTGTGAAAAAAGAAGATCTGCGTGAAGTCTGGCACGACTTGGGAATGCCATCCGGTTTGGCCTATGCCAAGGGTTTGCGCACAGTAAAGACATGTGTCGGTAGCGAATGGTGTCGTTTCGGTACGCAAAATTCGACTCTGATGGGACAACAGTTGGAGCGTGAACTGGCGCTGATGTATTCGCCCCATAAAGTCAAACTGGCGGTATCAGGTTGTCCACGTAATTGCGCCGAGGCAGGTATCAAAGACGTCGGTGTAATTGGTGTTGATTCGGGCTGGGAGATTTACGTCGGCGGCAACGGTGGTATCAAAACCGAGGTCGCACAATTTCTGGTGAAGCTTAAAACGCATGAAGAAGTGATGGAATATTCCGGCGCGTTTTTGCAACTGTACCGCGAGGAGGGGTGGTATCTGGAGCGCACCGTGCATTACATCGCCCGCGTCGGTCTGGATCATGTCAAACAAGCCGTATTGGAAGATGAAGAGCGTCGTAAAGATTTATATCAGCGCTTGCTGTTTTCTCTGGAAGGCGAATCCGATCCTTGGCATGAACCAGAAAAAGCGCAAGTCGATACGCGGCAGTTTGAAATGTTATCTGCGTCCTGAACCAAGAACAGAAAAATCGTTGAACCGGAAGGAAACACCATGTCTCAACAATGGAAGCCGATTTGCAAAGTCGATGACATTCCAGTTTTAGGCGCCCGCATCGTCACCCGTAGCGCCAAACCGGATGTCGCCATTTTTCGTAATGGCGAGAATAAAGTGTTTGCGCTGCTGGACAAGTGTCCGCATAAAGGCGGGCCACTTTCTCAGGGCATCGTCTTCGGTGAAAAAGTTGCATGCCCGCTGCATAACTGGAATATCGAATTGCAGACGGGTTGCGCGGTGTCTCCCGATGAAGGATGTACGCAAAAATTTAGTATCAAGGTGGAGAATGAGCAAATTTTTTTAGATGCTGACGAGCTGAAAAGTCTAGGGCTGGATGTAGCTGGAGCAACGAGTTTAGTCACTACTTGATTTTTAAGTTTTTAATTTGTACAAAAAAATTACGAGAACTCACAAACATTCCCAAGTTATCGAGTGAAATTGACTATACTCCCCCTCAATTTTATAAAAATAGCCTTAACGTCCAAAGAACATATGGACAATAAAAAATACTGGTAACGAGTATATTTAATCTGTATATGTATTGAATCTACTTGTTCAGTGCTTCAGGCAATTATCAAAAAAGGTAAAAACATGACCGAAACCCTCTCCACCTGTTGCTATTGCGGGGTCGGTTGCGGCGTTATTATCGAGACTGAGGAGGACGCCGCCAAGCAACGACAAGTGATTGGCGTCCGAGGTGACCCCCAGCATCCTGCCAACTTTGGACGCTTGTGCAGCAAAGGCAGCACTTTGCATTTGTCAGCGCAGCCAGCAATCCAGCGACAAACCCGCGCTCTCTACCCCGAGATGCGATCTGCGCGCGACCAGCCTCGTGTGCAAGTAGCTTGGGATGATGTGTTGCAAAATATGGCAGAGCAGTTTGCCACTACCATTCAAACGCATGGTCCCGATAGCGTGGCCTTGTATGTCTCAGGACAATTGCTGACGGAAGATTATTACGTCTTCAATAAGCTCGCCAAGGGTTTGATCGGTACCAATAATATCGATAGCAATTCGCGCTTGTGTATGTCCAGCGCGGTTGCTGGCTATAAGCAAACCTTGGGCGCCGATGCGCCACCTGCCTGCTATGAAGATATTGATCTGGCTGAGGTGATTTTTATAGTCGGCTCCAACACCGCCTATGCGCATCCGATTTTGTATCGCCGGATTGAAGATGCCAGAAAAAATAATCCGCAACTCAAAGTGATCGTCGCCGATCCACGCCGTACCGACACCGCCCGGGATGCCGACTTATTTTTAGCCATCTTACCCGGCACCGATGTTGCGTTGTTCAATGGGATGCTGCATTTGTGTTTGTGGGAAGACTTAGTCGATCTTGATTATATTGCAGCGCATACCGAGGGCTTCGCTCAGCTGAAACAAACCGTACGGGATTACACACCAAAATTTGTCGCACAGACTTGCGGTATCAGCGAGGCTGATCTGGTACAGGCTGCGCGCTGGTTTGGGCAATCCAAAGCGACGCTCTCTTTATATTGTCAGGGACTAAATCAATCTGCATCGGGCACCGCAAAGAACGCAGCGCTCATTAATCTGCATCTGGCAACACATCAAATCGGCAAGCCTGGCGCTGGTCCTTTTTCTTTGACTGGGCAACCCAATGCCATGGGCGGACGTGAGGTCGGTGGAATGGCGAATCTGATGTCGGGTCACAGAGACTTATCCAATCCTGAGCACCGCGCAGAGATTGCTGCACTCTGGGGTGTAGACGAGGTTCCCGCCACGCCGGGTAAAACGGCGGTCGAGCTATTCGATGCCGTGCTTGCAGGCGAGATCAAAATTATCTGGATTGTCTGTACCAATCCTGCGCAATCAATGCCAGAGCAAAATCTTATTCGGGCTGCTCTGAAAAAGGCCGAGTTAGTGATCGTGCAGGAGGCCTACAGCACGACTGCCACCGTGCCTTATGCTGACATCTTATTGCCTGCCACCACATGGGCGGAGAAGTCCGGCACCGTCACCAATTCGGAGCGCCGCATCACGCGTGTCAATCCGGCTTTGGATAAGCCGGGCGAGACCAAACATGATTGGGAAATCGCCACCGTGTTTGCACGTAAGCTGGAAGTTCTGATGGGTAAAACCATCTCGATTTTCCCTTACGAAACACCCGAGCAAGTCTGGAATGAACACCGTGAAAGTACACGCGGTCGTGATCTGGATATTACTGGTTTGTCCTACGCGATTTTAGAAACTGCCGGTGCGCAGCAATGGCCCTACGTCGAAGGTGCCAGCCAGGGCAAATTACGTTTATACGAGGATGGTGTTTTTCCAACTACCAGCGGTCGAGCCAACTTTGTCAATACGGTGTATCAGCCAGTAAAAGATAAGGTCGATGCGCGTCATCCGTTTCAACTCAATACCGGACGTTTGCGCGATCAATGGCATGGTATGAGCCGCACTGGCACGGTAGCACAGCTATTTGCACACGCTGCTGAGCCGGGTATTGAGATGACTAAACAAGATATGGAAAGACGCCAGCTAAAAAATGGCGATCTGGTACATGTGACTAACAAGCGCGGCTCACAGATTTTTGCAGCGCAAGAGAGTGATGAAATGCGAGCCGGGCAGGTTTTTGTGGCGATGCATTGGGGTGAAGAATATGTATCGGGTCGTGGCCACGGTGACAATGCTGCTTATGGTGTAAATACACTGACTTCGCCAGCGATTGATCCAAGTTCGAAGCAACCAGAACTCAAAGCTGCGGCTGTCAAAATTGTGAAGGCAGAATTGCCGTGGCGCTTTGTCGCTTTTGCCTGGGCCGAGCCTGAGCAAGTATTCCAGTTGCAGCAAGCCTTGCGTCCGTTCATGCGCCAGTTTGCCTATGCGACCTGCATCCCTTTTGGACGTGAAAGAACCGGCATTATTTTCCGCGCAGCAGATGATGTCGCTGCCCCATCCGAATTGATACAGCAGATAGAACAATTGTTTGGCATCGCGGGTGAGCAGGTCTTGCGTTACGACGACGCCAGACGCGGTAATGCACGACATATCACGATTAAAGATGGTGCTCTCGCAGCGGTGTCATTGGTGGGCGATATCTCGGCAGAGGGCTGGCTCAAAGCCTATTTAACTGATCAGGAACCGGTCGCCAAATTAGGTCGCTTGCTATTGATGCCAAGTACCAGCGCGCCGCAAGGTTTTGCGGTGCGCGGCAAAATTGTCTGCAATTGTTTAAACGTTGCAGATACCGAAATCAACCAAGCATTGGTGCATATTGGGGGGGCATCGGGGGGCACGTCGGATAGCACGCCAGATGAGTTGCTGGCGGGTTTACAATCGCGCTTAAAATGTGGCACGAGCTGCGGCTCTTGCGTACCTGAGTTGAAGAAGATGATAGTGCAGCGTGCAGCGCCCGTACCTGCTTAAATATAATAGCTACTTTCCCATGATTGCCGAATGGTTTACTCGTTGGCGTACCTTCGGTGTAAGCTATACAGATGACAAATACAGATCACTCTATCAATCAATCCTCAAATAAAGAGGCTTTCCCTGCTGCCCGTTTTATCAAAGAAATTGGACGTGGCAAAGAGGGTGCGCGCAGTATGTCGCAAGACGATGCGCAACTGATATATAGCGCGATGCTGGAGGGCCGCGTTTCAGATTTAGAAATGGGCGGCATTCTATTAGCGATGCGGATTAAAGGCGAGTCGGTTAAAGAGATCGCGGGCTTTATGGCGGCTGCGCAAGATGCTGTAGTGCGTCTGGCCGCGCCAGTCGATAGCGATTACGCCCCGGTGCTCATCCCAACTTATAACGGTGCTCGTAAAAAAGCAAACTTAACGCCTTTGCTGGCCTTGCTATTGGCGCGACAGGGGGTGCCAGTATTGGTACATGGAGTTTTAACCGATGCCGGGCGCGTGACGACTGCTGAAATTTTTCAGGCACTTGGTAAACCGTTAGCGAATTCTGTAGCCGAAGCCGAAGCCTTGATGGCGCAGCGAGAACCCGCTTTTATGCCGATCAATGTATTGTCGCCAGCGATGACGCGTATCTTGGCGATGCGCCGTATTCTTGGCGTGCGCAATTCTACCCACACGCTGGTGAAGATTCTGCAACCATTTACTAGCGCCGCCTTGCGCTTGACGTCGTATACGCACCCCGAATATCAAATTATGCTGCGCGAGTATTTTTCTCACAGTGCGCCGCATGAGCGTGGTGATGCATTTTTAATGCGCGGAACGGAAGGGGAAACGGTTGCCAGTACCGGTCGAGCGCAGCAGATTGATTGGTTTCATGCCGGTGAATGCACGACACTAGTACAGACGCATCAAAGTTTGTCCGGTGACTTGCCCGATACGCCGGAGACTTGTGATGCTATAACGACGGCACACTGGATCAGGTCGGTATTAGCAGGTGATATTCCTGTCCCTGCGAATATTGCTGATCAGCTTGAGCACTGTATCTCGGTGGCAAAATTGTTGAAACAGCGCGCTGTGCATGCTTGAATGCTTAAATCGTTAAGTGACTTATCGTCGCTGTACAAATAAAAACGCCGGATTAAATCCGGCGTTTTTTTGACTAGCATGCAGTCGGTCTACAGACTTCAACTCAATTAGAAATTTGCCTTCAGCTGGATACCATAGCTGCGTGGCTCATTCAAAATACCTGTCAAGTTGTTGAAGTCAATTGCGGCGATGACTTGTTGCTTGTTCGTGATGTTGCGGCCATAAGCAGCGACTTCGTATTTGCCATCACCCCATTTGTAACCCACACGCAATCCGCCTTCTAACAAAGACTTCGCTGTGTATTCTTTTGCTTCATACAAGAACATATTGTAAGTATCTTTGTATGCCCAATCGGTAAATACATACAGATCGCCATTGGCAATTGGTGTCGTGTATTTCAGCGTAAAGTTACCAACCCACTTCGGTGCGCGTGGTAATGGATTGCCACCGATGAGTACTGTACCGGCGACAGGGCCAGCAGGGTTGGTGACGGTACAGCCGTTACCGCAAGGTGCGACGAATAATTTGGCATCCTTGATTTCGGTTTCGTTATAGCTGGTACCGAACGTGGTTTTCCAATTACGGTTTAAGTTAGCTTGTAGTTCCAGTTCAAAACCTTGACCGGTTGCTTTATCTGCATTGACCAGTTTGTTTTGATTGACGCTACCGCTACCTGCCGTCAATTGCAGATCTTTAACGGTGTATTGGAATACCGTTGCGCTGATACGGGCAGTATTGTCAAGAATGTCCTTCTTCACACCAGCTTCAAACGACAGATTTTTTTCTGGGTTTGCAACTGAGATATCGTTACCAAATAGTACGCGACCTTGGATACTTGGTGCGCGATAGCCGGTTGCAATACGTCCAAAGAAATTGGTTTGTGCATCCGCTGCATAATTTGCACCCAAGTCCCAGCTAACGTTAGTAGAGCTAGGATGTGCGGTAAGTTGCGCCGTGCCTGCACCGCCGCCCGGAGTCACAAAACGTTGTGCATCAAAGTCTTTTTTGTCGCTGGTATACCGCACACCACCGCGCAATTTCAACTTGTCGTTGACAGCATAATTCAGCGAGCCAAACGTAGCCCAGGATTTAGAATGCTGGTGCTGATTGGCATAACCATCTTGGACATTGCCGGCTAAAGAATTGTAGTCAAAACTATCGACCTGGATATCTTCTTTGAAATAGTACACACCAGCAATCCATTGCAGCGGATCTTTGGTATTGGACTGTACCCGGAATTCTTGAGTGATCTGTTTTAGATCAGGAATACCATCGGCTGTTTCTGACGGAAATGGAATAAATCCAGGCCCCATCGGTGGTGCAAATGAAGCGCCATAACCACCATCAACGTCAGCGCGGCTATACACTCTGGCTTTGTCGTAACCAGTAACGGAGTACAAGGTGATGCCTTCCAGATCCCAGCTCAAACGCATGCTGGCGCCGCTGGAGTTGAGTGTCTGCTTGTTGATACCGTCGGTAGGATAGAGCGAATAATCGAAACCAGGGACGATGTTATTCGTGCCTTTTTGGATGATATTGGCGCGGAACAAGGTGGCATTGCCGGACATGTCGCGGCCATGCACATTAAACAAAGCGCTGAAGCCACTATTTTTATAGGCTAACTGGATACGTGCAGCTTTGTCGTCATAACCTTCCAGTGTCTTGGTGCCGGTCGAGCGTGGATTGGTTACGCGGTCATCACGGGTTTGGGATTGTCCGGAAACGCGCAATGCCCAATCGCTATTCAATGGTACGTTGACAGCACCTTCCAGATTGACAGCGCCATAATTACCGAAGCCTGCATTGCCATAGCCTTCAAAGACACCGGTTGGTTTGGTGGATTCAAACTTTACTACACCGGCTGGTGAGTTACGCCCGAACAAAGTACCTTGCGGGCCACGCAAAACTTCAACCTGATCAACGTCAAATATGGGGAAGCCTTTGAGAATCGGGCTCTCTTGTACTACGTCATCATAGATCAGGCCAACTGGTTGGGATGCATTCAAATCGAAATCAGTATTGCCCAGACCACGGATATAAAAGCGCGGGAAAGTGCGGCCAAAGTCCGATTCAATATTCAAACTTGGCACGCGGGAGGCGAGGAAGCGAATATCCATACCTGCTGCGTTGTAAGTATCGAGTGCCTCACCTTTGATGGCAGAGATCGACATCGGTACTTCTTTGATGTTTTCTGAGCGGCGGTTGGCGGTAACGATCACTGTTTCCAATTTAGTCGGATCAGTTTTGGCGTCGGTTGATGCAGGCGCGGTCTGCGCCATAGCTGCGTGCATCGGGAAAGCTGTCGCAACAGCGATCGCTAGCAGGCTTAACTTAATAGTCGGTTTAGGCATTTGATTTCATCCTT
>JANXTO010000024.1 GCA_025352365.1 Undibacterium sp.
GGTCATGCTGGAGTCTTCTTTATGCTCCATTTATACCCAGCAACGCAGCAAAGTTTTTGATCAGGCTTTGCGCAAAGGTCGCTCGCGGTTTCGTCCGGTAAAACTATTTTCGCGTGCCGAGGGCGTGAAGCCTATTATCCGCGCGATGCGTGAAGGCCTGCCTTTTTTTATGCTGCCCGATATGGACTTCGGCTCCAAGGATGCTGAGTTCATTCCCTTTTTTTGTGTACCCGCGGCGACCCTCACTGCAACCGCCAGAATTACTGCGACGACCCACGCCAAAGTGATACCTGTGATTGCAACAATGCTGCCTGATTATCAAGGCTGGAAAGTGACATTTCATCCCGCCTGGGAAAATTATCCAGGCGACGATATGATTGCCGCAACCCGTTTTATGAATACGTTTATCGAAGCCGAAATCTTGAAAGCGTCAGCCGAATATTTTTGGGCACACAAGCGTTTTAAAACCCGGCCTCCTGGCGAGTCTAGCCTTTATTAAGCAGAAATTCAGCTTCAAATTTAAGCTGAAATCGGTACAGCTTATTTGTACGCAGTGTTGATTTGCTTGGTTCACGTTAGTTGACACGCACCTCCATCACATCCTACAATCGTGGCACAGGTGCTCTGGGGCGCCTGCCCGCACAAGAGGCTCTCACCCTGCAATCCATTCTTTTTAATGTGATGAATCCAAGTTTCGTTTGACGTCAGCGGGTCGTCGATAAGCGAACAGGAGCCTTGTCATGTTAATTCTCGTTTCCCCGTTTTACCTCACCACTGCTTTGTCACCATGCTTTGTACTGCGATTTTCTGAAACTATTTTAGGAGCATCGCTATGAATGCGCTGACGGCAGAAATCAAGACCCGCGCCCGGCTATTACTCAAGCTATTGCAGACTAATAATGTCGCTGCGACTAAACGTGCGCTGTTGCTGAGCCGGCAGCACAACTGGACTTTGCCGGAGACATGGCAATTGCGACATTGTCTGAATCTGGCCGCCGCCGATGCGGGCTTTCAGCATTGGGAGCATGCGCGTGCTGTGCTGTGTGGGGAAGCCCGGACGGAAGATGTAAAGCCCGATTTTGGTGACTTCTGGCATGGCAAGGAAGTCAGTGGCTATACCAATCACTGGTACGCCAGTTATGCAGAAGCGCAGTTGCAATTGCAGGCAGATCCAGCGTCGTATTTACTTCCTTATCGACTTCAGTTTATCGTCGTTAAAGCCGAGTATTTGCATGCCTTGGGTGTGAGTACGGACGCAGCATGGTGGCAGCCAATCGCAAACGATCTTGTTTTTGGTTATGGCTCGGCAAGCTGGCTCGCGCTATCGCAACAGCGACTACAAGCTAGCCGTACCGAGCGTTTTAACGCAGCCTGGGATGCACGGCAAACTACATTAGATTTAGAGTCGACAGATGCTGAATCGCAACGCGTGATGCAGGCTTTTGTCCAAAATAATCGCCTGACAAAAATTCCCGATCAACGTAAAAAACGTCTCGTGATTTTGCGCTGGCTGGTCAATCAATTGCAAACTGAACGTCGTTATGCCGAACCAGAAATCAATCAGTTTTTTCTGCAATACCACGAAGACTACGCGACTTTGCGGCGAGAAATGATCACCAATATGTTGATGAAGCGGGAGGACGGTATGTACTGGCGTTTGTAGTCACGCAGATGCGGTATTGATGTTATTTTTGATTTCCTTAACGCCAATAACACGTTTCCAATAAATCGATAATCCCTCTTTATTTAAGTGATGTTTAAGGTTTTGGGTGGTGATGAAGCGGTGTGTAATATTAGTAAGTACCGCCAATCACCTGATGCGCAATCGCGACATACAAAGGGATTCCCAAAAATATATTCAGTGGGAACGTGATACCTAGCGACATGCCCAAATACAGCGAGGGATTGGCTTCGGGGATGGTGTAGCGTAATACCGCAGGTACCGCGATATACGATGCGCTGGCAGCTAATACCATCAATAAACTGGCGTCGCCTGCGGGTAGTTTCAGCAGACATGCCAAACCCAAGGCCAAAGCGGCATGACATAGCGGCGTGACGATGGCATACGTGATAATCCATGGTGATTGGCCTTTGATTTCGGGTAACTTA
>JANXTO010000048.1 GCA_025352365.1 Undibacterium sp.
GAGAAGAGCTGTCGCACGAAGGATTAGAGTGTGGAAGCTTGCCTCAAGTATGGGTGCTGGAGTTGTCTAGTTTTCAGCTGCACACGACTTATAGTCTAAATGCTGATGTTGCGACAGTGCTGAATATCACGCAAGACCATCTGGACTGGCATGGGGATTTGGCAGCCTATTGCGCGGACAAGGCACGTATTTTTGGTGCGCAAACTTTACAAGTACTTAATCGTGATGATGCCTTAGTCATGGCCATGGCTAAGCCAGATAGTAACTTCATCACTTTTGGCGTAAATGCACCGCTACAAGCGAATGATCTGGGATTATTAAACGAGCATGGTATGACCTGGTTGGCAACTGCAATACCCACTGAGGATGCGCCTGTACTTAGTCGTCGCAAGAAAAAAGAAGTGATAGATATCCCTGTAAGTATGTCACGTCTGATGCCAGTCGATGCACTCAAAATACGTGGTCAACACAATGCAGCCAATGTATTAGCCGCATTAGCTTTATGTCGCACTATCGGATTATCGTTTGCTCCTTTATTACATGGCGCACGTGAATATCAAGGCGAGCCACATCGGGTAGAGCTAGTTGCCAGCATTGCTGGTGTCGATTATGTCGACGATAGCAAGGGTACGAATGTCGGCGCAACAGTCGCCGCGTTAAAAGGATTAGGCCAAGAACTACTTGCATCAAACGATCAGCAAAAACGCATTCTTTTGATCGCTGGTGGTGACGCCAAGGGCCAAGACTTTTCACCTTTGGCGAGTGTGATTGCGCAGTATGCCAAAGCCGTATTTTTGATCGGTAAAGATGCCGGCGAGGTTCGGAATGCAGCTCAAATCAGTCAGGTCGATATGATTGATTGCGCTAGCCTTGAAGTGGCAGTGCAGGCCGCGTCTGAGCTGGCAGTAGAAGGCGATATTGTCTTGTTATCGCCCGCCTGTGCGAGCTTAGACATGTTCCGCAATTATGCGCATCGTGCAGAGGTATTTATTGATGCGGTAAAAGAAATCGGTCTGGCACGCGGGGAGATATTCTGATGAAGCAAGCCATTTTGTCGCTAGGTAAGTGGCTGCCGTTTACGGCAGAGCCAGTTACTGCGTCACATTTGGCCAAGCGTTCCAAGATGATGGAGTACGACCAAGCTTTAGTTTGGGTGACATTGATCTTGATGTTGTTCGGTATGGTGATGGTCTACTCTGCTTCAATTTCTTTGCCGGACTCACCTAAATATACTAATTATAAAAACTATCATTTTTTACTGCGGCAGGCGATGTTTATCAGTGTCTCTTTAGTCGCTGGCTTATTTGTGTTTCGTATCAAGATCGCCACCTGGCAAAAGTGGGCACCTTATTTGTTTGTGGTCACTTTGATTTTGCTGGTAGCAGTGTTGGTACCTGGTTTAGGCAAAGGAGTGAATGGCGCTAAACGTTGGCTATCGTTCAAGGTATTCAATCTTCAGCCTTCAGAATTGATGAAGCTATTTATCGTTTTATACGCGGCTGATTACACTGTGCGCAAACAAGAATATATGCACAAGCTAACTAAGGGTTTTCTACCAATGGCGGCGGCGGTAGGTGTCGTGGGTTTGCTACTGCTGCTTGAGCCAGATCTGGGTGCATTCGGTGTGATTGTTTGTGTCGCTATGGGTATTTTGTTTTTAGGCGGCATTAACGGTATCTGGTTTGGCGGAATTGCAGTGACACTTGTCGGGATTTTTAGTGCGGTGATTATGCTTTCCCCATGGCGTCGTGAAAGGATCTTTGCCTACCTCAGTCCGTTTGATGAAGACCATGCGCTGGGGAAAGCCTATCAATTAACACATTCGCTAATTGCATTTGGCCGCGGTGAATTATTTGGCGTCGGTTTGGGAGCAAGTGTCGAAAAACTACATTATCTGCCAGAAGCGCATACCGATTTTTTACTGGCAGTCATTGGGGAAGAGTTGGGATTTGCTGGCGTACTGGTCGTGATTTTATTGTTCTACTGGATATTAAAACGGGCCTTTGAAATCGGTCGTCAGGCAATCGCATTGGATTTGACATTTGCTGGTTTAACCGCAAAGGGTATTGGTATCTGGATCGGCGTACAGGCATTCATTAATATGGGTGTCAATTTGGGTTTATTGCCGACTAAAGGTTTGACCTTGCCTTTAATGAGTTATGGCGGTTCTGGTGTATTGATTAATTGTGTGGGCTTAGCGATATTGCTCAGAATAGATTATGAAAACCGGCTCCTGATGCGTGGGGGGCGGCTATGACAAAAAAGAAACTCATGATCATGGCTGCTGGTACTGGGGGACATATTTTCCCGGGCTTAGCGATTGCGGAAACGATGAAAGCGCGTGGCTGGCAAGTCTCTTGGCTTGGTACTCGCAGTGGTATGGAAAACCAGATTGTTCCTCAGCACGGTGTGGCAATGGATACCATTCCATTTACCGGTATGCGTGGCAAAGGCTTGGTACATACATTCAGTGGCGCTTTTAAATTAGCCCTTAGTTTCTTTAGTTGCCTAAAAATTTTGGGGCAGCGACAACCCGATGTAGTCTTGGGTATGGGTGGTTATGTGACCGTCCCAGGCGGTGTGATGGCGGCCTTGCGTGGCAAACCAGTCGTGCTCATGAATGCTGACTCTGCCTTGTTATTGTCGAATAAATTATTGCGCCCTTTAGCTAAACGCGTGCTATTCGGTTTGCCGTCTAGCGGTCTCGTTAATCATAATAAAGTTCAGGTCACTGGCAATCCTATACGTACTGAAATCTGTATTCTGCCAGAACCTGCGAAGCGTTATGTAACAAGGACAGGACCATTAAAAATATTAGTCGTCGGCGGTAGCCTTGGCGCACAAGTCTTAAACACAAATTTACCTGCCGCATTGGCACTGATCCCAGAACAAGACCGTCCATTAGTTACGCATCAATCGGGAAAAAAACATATTGATGCTTTACGTGCAAGCTATGCCACGTATGGTGTACGAGCAGAGGTATTGGATTTTATTGATGATATGCCGCGTCGATATGCTGATGCTGATCTGGTTATTTGCCGGGCTGGTGCAATCACCATATCGGAACTGACAGCAGCTGGTGTTGCTAGTATTTTAGTGCCGTTCGTTGCGTCCAGTACGTCACATCAGAAGGACAATGCACAATGGATGGCGCAGCAAAAAGCGGCAGTTTATTTGCCGCAGCGCGAATTAAATCCAGCTGACTTAGCGGCAAAGTTACAAAGCATCACGAGAGAACAATGTTTGGCGATGGCTGAGACTGCTTATAGTTTAGGTCAACGTCAAGCTAATGAAACTATTGCAAAAGTATTAGAGCAGTTAGCCTAAAAAAACATGAAACATAAAGTCAAACACATTCATTTTGTCGGTATCGGCGGCTCCGGAATGAGCGGTATTGCCGAGGTCTTACTTAATCTGGGCTACACGATTTCTGGTTCGGATTTAGGTAGTAACGCGGCCTCACAAAGGTTAGCCAGTCTAGGCGCAAAAGTGATGCTTGGTCACGCAGCAGAGAATATTGCGGGCGCTGATGCAATCGTCACTTCCACTGCGGTCAAAGCGGATAACCCCGAAGTAGTTGCCGCACGAGAAAAGCATATACCTATCGTTCCAAGAGCATTAATGCTGGCCGAGTTAATGCGTTTAAAAAGCGGTATCGCAATTGCAGGCACTCACGGCAAGACTACTACGACCAGTCTGGTTGCCAGTATTCTGGCTGAAGGCGGTTTTGATCCAACGTTTGTTATTGGCGGTCGTTTAAATAGTGCCGGTGCTAATGCCAAACTCGGTAGTGGTGATTTTATTGTGGCAGAGGCGGATGAATCTGATGCTTCGTTTTTGAATTTGTTGCCAGTGATTGAAGTCATCACCAATATTGATGCTGATCATATGGAAACCTATGAGCATGACTTTGGAAAATTGAAGCAAGCGTTTATCGAGTTCACTCAACGTCTGCCATTTTACGGTGTCGCTATTCTTTGTCTGGACGATGCACATATACGCGAAATTATGCCCTTCATTTCTAAACCGATTGTGACTTACGGTTTTCATGAAGAAGCAGATATCCGCGCAATTGATGCTAAAGCTGTTGGCGGCATGATGCAATTCACCGTAGTTCAGGATGGTTGCGAACCTATGCACGTGAGCTTAAATCAGCCCGGTATGCACAACATACAAAATGCGTGCGCCGCGATTGCAGTCGCCCGTGAAGTTGGTGTCGCCGATGCTGCCACTCAAAAAGCGTTAAGTGAATTCCATGGCGTCGGTCGCCGTTTTACCCGGTATGGTGAAATCGCTTTACCGGATACCGGTGCAGACATAAGTGTAGGCGGTCACGCAGGCGGTACTTTTGCATTGGTCGACGACTATGGACACCATCCGGTGGAAATGGCCGCAACCTTAGCCGCTGCCCACGGCGCATATCCCGGACGCCGTTTGGTGCTGGCCTTCCAACCGCATCGGTATACACGCACACGTGATTTATTTGAAGATTTTGTTAAGGTAATTTCGACCGCCGATGTAGTTGTTTTGGCAGAAGTGTATGCCGCCGGCGAGGCGCCGATCGTCGCTGCCGATGGTCGTGCGCTGGCCAGAGCTTTAAGAGTAACAGGCAAAGTAGAGCCGGTTTTTGTAGAAGAGATTAGCGATATGCCAGACAATCTTTTACATGTGCTGAAAGATGGCGATGTATTGATTGTGATGGGTGCCGGATCGATCAGCGCTGTTCCGGCAAAACTAGCAAATGCATTAGATTAATAAGTACTCAAGACTGACGAAGTTAATGCTATTAACTTCAATACAAGTGAAGTAAAGACGATTGAATTTAATATGGAATAGAAGACAGAGATGCCATCATGAGTGACATTGCAAACGTAAAAGAATTAGGTAAAGTTGGCGTACTGTTTGGTGGGCGCTCCGCTGAGCGTGAGATATCGATCATGTCCGGCACGGGCGTACTGGCGGCTTTAAAAAGCAAAGGTGTGGATGCGCATGGCTTTGATACTGGCGAGCGTAGTCTGGCTGATCTGGCAGCTGAAAAATTTGATAGTGTCTTTATCGCTCTGCATGGTCGTTTCGGTGAGGATGGTAGTTTACAAGGTGTGTTAGAGCAATTAGGTATTCCCTACACCGGCAGCGGCGTAATGGCGTCAGCTATTGCGATGGATAAAATTTTTACTAAGAAAATTTGGCAGAACCATCAGTTGACGACACCAGCGTACGAAGTATTAAACGCTGAATCGGAATTGCGTCTGGTACCAGATCGTCTGAGTTTACCTTTGATTTTAAAGCCGCCACATGAAGGCTCGACAATTGGCATCACTAAAGTAAATGGCTACTCCGATATGAAGGATGCCTATGCTTTGGCAGCGCAATTTGATGACGAGGTATTGGCTGAAGAATTTATTCAAGGTCGCGAACTGACCGTAGCAATTTTGGGTACTGGTAAAGACGCTTACGCCTTACCCATCATTGAGATCGTAGCGCCACAAGGTAATTACGACTATCAGAATAAATATTTTACCGACGATACCAAGTACCTTTGTCCTGCGCCGTTAGATGATGCATTGTCAGAGCAAATACGGCAAATGTCTGTAGACGCTTACCGCGCAGTGAATTGCGAAGGCTGGGCGCGGGTTGATGTATTGCTCCGAGCATCCGACAACCAAGCGTTTTTGATTGAGGTCAATACTTCGCCAGGTATGACAGGGCATTCGCTGGTGCCAATGGCCGCTCGTGCAGTTGGTTTAAGTTATGAAGATTTATGTCTGAAAATTTTGCAATCCGCTCGCCTAAAGATGTCGAAGGGTAATCAGTAAGCATATGTGGCAAGACGTCAGGTCTATGAATACAACAGCAAATGCGTTGTTCGGTGTTTTTTTGCTTGCGTTGATGATGTCTGGTGTGTGGTGGTTAGTGCAGCGTCCGATGTTTACGTTAAAAGTAATTCAAGTCGTAGGCGCAGATCAGCAGCCATTACGACACGTGAATGCACTGACAATTCGTGATACTGCTTTACCTAAATTGAAGGGTAATTTTTTTACGACAAATCTGGACGGTGTTCGTACTGCATTTGAAGCGGTACCTTGGGTACGTAAAGCCAGCGTGCAAAGAGAATGGCCAAATAAGTTGATCGTCACTTTGGAAGAGCATCAGGCTTTGGGTACTTGGGGTGAAGAAGGGCGATTGATGTCAGTGAAGGGTGACGTATTTACCGCCAATCTGGCTGAAGCGGAAGAGGATGCGGAGTTAATTGATTTTGCGGGACCAGAAGGTAGTGAGAAAGAAGTGCTGGCACGCTATATCGATTTTAAAACCTGGTTTGCCAAAATCAGTTTAGCGCCCGAGTCTGTGCAGTACTCCAGTCGTTACGCCTGGAGCGTGAAATTGAACAACGGTATGAAAGTCGAGTTGGGTCGGGTACAGGATGATCAGACTCTGCAAAGCCGGGTAGATAAATTGCTGACAGTGTACCCACAGTTAGTCGCAAGTTTGCAAGACAGTATTGAAAGTGTCGATATGCGTTATCCGAATGGATTAGCGCTGAAATCGAGTCACAGTGGCTTCGATATCGCTAGCAAGTTAAGTGGAAAACAAAGCAGCAAACTCAATGTCAAACGAAAGTAAGTAAATGACAAAAGATGCAAAAAACCTGATCGTCGGCCTGGACATCGGCACCTCAAAAATTGTTGCGGTCGTCGCAGAGGTCATGCCGGATGGTCGCCATGAAGTAATCGGCCTTGGTCAGCACGAATCCAAGGGGCTGAAAAAAGGGGTAGTCGTCAACATCGAGGCGACGGTCGAGTCAATTCAGCGCGCTCTGGAAGAGGCCGAGCTGATGGCGGACTGCAAAATCCGCAATGTCTATACCGGTATTGCAGGTAGTCATATCCGCAGCTTTAATTCCAGCGGCATGGTTGCGATTAAAGATAAAGAAGTCACGGCTGCTGATGTATCGCGTGTGATTGAGACTGCCAAGGCAGTAAATATTCCGACCGATCAGCAACTGCTACACACCTTGCCGCAAGAATTTATCGTGGATAGCCAGGATGATGTGCGTGAGCCTATTGGTATGAGCGGCATTCGTCTCGAAGTCAAAGTACATATCGTCACTGGTGCAGTTTCTGCGGTACAGAATATCGTCAAGTGTGTACGCCGCTGTGGTCTGGAAGTGTCTGATTTAATTTTGCAGCCAATGGCATCGGCCGAGGCAGTGCTGACCCGGGATGAAAAAGAGCTTGGCGTTGTCCTGATTGATATCGGTGGCGGCACGACAGACGTGGCTGTGTTTAGCGAAGGCGCAATCCGTCATACCGCTGTAATCCCGATTGCCGGTGATCAGATCACCAATGATATCGCTATGGCATTGCGTACACCAACATCAGAAGCAGAAGAAATCAAGATTCGTTTTGGTGTTGCCAAACAGGTGCTGGCCGACCCATCTGATTCTTTGGAAGTACCGGGTCTTGGTGATCGTGGTCCGCGCTCGTTATCGCGTCAGGCTTTAGCTGCTGTGATTGAACCGCGCGTCGAAGAATTATTCGCCTTAGTGCACCAGGTAGTGCGTGAATCTGGTTATGAAGATGTGCTGTCCTCCGGCATCGTATTGACGGGTGGTTCCGCGATCATGCCAGGCATGGTTGAAATGGCTGAAGATATCTTTTTAAAGCCGACACGTTTAGGTATGCCGGTGTATTCGGGGCAGTTAGCAGATGTCGTACGTAGCCCGCGTTACGCCACAGTTTTGGGGTTGTTGTTGGAAGCGAAGAAGCAGTATATGCGGGGTCATATTGTTACGCGGCAGGAAGGTTCTGCAAAAGCAGTATGGCAGCGCATGAAAGAGTGGTTTTTGGGGAATTTTTAAGCAGTTTTTTGATGTATTTTTTCGCATAAATAGTAGTAATCATTTTATAATGTTCTGATCCGCAGTTATTAGTCGCTAGGCGTGACACCGTTGTTGAAAATTTGTATTTCAAACGTGATGCCTATCGACTAAAAACTGCCTACCTAAAGGAGTCATGATGGAGTTCGATATGGTTGATAACGCTACGCAAGGCACCGTAATTAAAGTCGTTGGTGTTGGTGGCGCAGGTGGTAATGCTGTGCAGCACATGATTAACAAAGGTGTGGCAGGAGTTGAATTTATCGCTGCTAATACTGATGCTCAAGCATTGCTGCAATCTAAGGCACACAACGTCATTCAAATCGGTGAAACCGGTTTGGGTGCAGGGATGAAGCCGGAAGTCGGTCGCCAGTTGGCGGAGGATTCCCGTGCCCGTATTCAAGATGCATTACGTGGTTCGCACATGGTATTCATCGCTGCTGGTATGGGCGGTGGTACCGGTACTGGTGCTGCTCCAGTAGTAGCACAGATCGCCAAAGAATTAGGCGCACTGACGGTTGCTGTGGTTTCCAAACCTTTCTCATACGAAGGTAAAAAATGCATGGACATCGCAGACGAGGGTCTGGAAGCCTTGTCACAGCATGTAGATTCGCTGATCATTATTCTCAATGAAAAATTGGAAGAGATCTACGAAGACGACAGCATGATCGAATGGCTGCAGCACGCCGATGACGTGCTCAACAACGCGGTTGCCGGTATTGCGGAAATCATCAATGTTCCAGGTCATATCAACGTCGATTTCAATGACGTGAAAACGATCATGGGCGAACAAGGTAAAGCGATGATGGGCACGGCAACAGCATCAGGTGTGGATCGTGCACGTATTGCGGCAGAGCAGGCAGTTGCTTCGCCGTTGTTGGATGGTATCGATTTGTCCGGTGCTCGTGGTGTCTTGGTCAACGTGACTGCTAGCCGCGGTCTCAAAGGTAAAGAGATCAAAGAAGTCATGGCGGCAGTTCGTGCTTTTGCCGCACCTGATGCTTCTATCGCGCAAGGTATCGCTTACGACGATACAATGGGTGATGATATTCGCGTCACGGTAGTCGCAACTGGTTTGGGTCGTGGCAAGAAAAATATCCAGTTAGTACAAACACCAATGCTGCGTACAGGTACTCATAATGAACCGATCATGGCGTCGCCAATGACCGCTTCTGCTGGCATGCATTCTGGTGTGGCGACTTCTGCCGGTGGTTTTGATGGCTTGAGTAAACCTGCAGTATGGCGTCGTGAGTCCGCGTCGGATACAGTTCGTGCGTTGGAAAAAAATGGTATGGAAACTTATGACATTCCCGCGTTTTTAAGAAAACAAGCTGATTAAAACCTAGCCATAAAATCTGACAAAACCCATAAAAAAACCCGCAGTTATGCGGGTTTTTTTATGGCTTACTTTTTAAATATTGTTCAATTATTTCTTAACTATCACTCGCTAGACCCAGAATTTGTCTGGATCTAGCGATGTTGCTATTAACCGCCAGCTACAGCCTTGACCGCAGCTGCCGCATCTACAATGCCTGCGCCACAACCTGGGCAGTTTGCTGGTGCAGGGCGAGCTGTTTTAATCAAGATACTTTTTACTTGTGCCGGAGTTAATTTGGGATTAACTGACAACATTAAAGCCACTACGCCTGCCACATGTGGTGTAGCTTGAGAAGTACCAGAGTACATACCATACGTAGTATCGTTAGTAGCAACTGTTGTACCTGTCGGCAAAGTCGATGTGATCTGATCATTCGCTGTTGTGAAGCCTCCGCCCGGAGCCGCAACGGTGACTGTGCCGCCGTAGTTGGAATAGCTTGCACGACCACCTGCGATCGAAGTCGATGCTACTGTAATTACCCCCGGGCAGTTCGCTGGGGACGACAGTTTGGCATCAATACTTGAATTGCCGGCGGCAATTACAATCACCGTGCCAGCGGCGATTGCGCTTTGATATGCGGTTGCGCTAGTACGAGTACAAACACCTGTACCACCTAATGAAAGATTCAGGACATTGGCTCTGTTGATGTTATCTGGTATGCCGCTGATATGAAGTCCTGCGGCCCAAGCTACTGCGTCCGCAATATCAGAATCATAGCCACCGCATTTCCCGAGTACGCGCAAAGGTAGCACTTTTGCTTTTGGCGCGACACCTGTGATGCCAATGCTGTTTGTGGCAGCAGCCACAATACCTGCTACGTGAGTGCCATGCCAGGAACTATTCGACGGACCACACGATGTGTCAGTTGCACTGACCCAGTCACCTAAGTCGATGGCGTCTGGACCACGAACACTTGATGCACCAGCTGGTAAGGCAATCCGTGCTACTGCAGGGCTACTGATAAAGTTATAACCATATTGGTTTGCCTTACCGCCTTGTGCTGGAACCAAATTAGGCAAAATATCTGGATGTGGGCGATACCCGGTATCCAGCACAGCCACGACAATGTTTTGTCCCATTGTGATATCCCAAGCTGCTGGCAAATTCAAAGCACCTACTTGGGTCTTGGAATCTTGCATATCCCATTGGTTAGCAGAAAACAAAGGGTCGGTCGGTACATAAGCAGGACGACGAATATAGTCTGGTTCCGCATATTCGATAGTCGAATCGGCACTAGCCAGTTTGGCTGCCAGAGCACGCATTTCAGATGGTTTTAAAGCGATATCGGAAGCATAAACCCAACCTCCGGTCACAATCTGCCGTTTCAGTACAAACGAGGTACCGAAAGTTTGTGCCACCGACTGTAGTGTGGAAAGGCGTTGTGCCTGTACTTGTGCCAAGGCAGTTGGATTGCCTCCGACACTAGCCGCCGACTCAACCATATTACTTCTCTCATTGTGATATTTAATAATGAGTTGAGAGAGTTTTTGCTCGACTTGCGGCTTAGTGCTACTTGTGCTATTTGGGTCAACGGCAGACGCAAAAGCAGGTGCAAAAGCAGATACATTTAGCATCGTGCTTATTACGACTAGCAGTAAAGGTTTAACGCTGAACAGTAAAGATTTCATTCTGTATTTTCTCCGATAATTTATCGTTTGGGATGTGGATCGTTGTATGGGTTGTTTTCTAGTAATTAACTGGAAAACGGGATTTTTGTCAGAAGCGCCGGAGCTGCTCCGCCACCTGCCCATTGATCACCCCAGCTAGTAAAGGTGCCGTCTTTACTAACTGCAAGGAAGGCGCCAAATGGTGTGGCATAAATTGCACGGACATTCACTAGTTTCGCTGTAACTGCGCTACTGTCGCCACCCTTGCTTGGCATGCCCCAAGTCACTACTGTGCCATCAGCTTTGAGTGCAGCGAACGCATATTTGTTCGCCGTAACTGAAACGACGTTCGTCAACTGTGCTGTTACTGCGCTGCTGTCGCCACCAACGCTAGGATCACCCCAACTTACCACGGTACCGTCAGCTTTTAGAGCGGCAAATGCATATTCAGTGGATTGGATTGATTTCACTTTGTTTAGTGAAGCCTGTGCAGTAGTCAAGCTGGCCTGCATACGTGGCAAATCACCCCAACTTACTACGGTACCGTCCGCGCGTAAGGCCGCAAATGCAGTTTGAGTTGAGTAGACATTAGTGATGTTTGTCAAAATGCCGTTACTGTTTAAAATACGCGTGTCTACCGCCTCGACATCATTGGCATAACCGAATCCAAAAGTGACGCCAGCATTCGTCGTCGCGACGGCAATTGCGCCACCGGCAGTCAGATTTTTTACATTCGTCACTACTTGATCACTGGTTGGTATTGCCCAACCAAATGAGCCGGTCCAGCTAACCACGGTACCGTCTTTACGAAGTGCTACAAAGTCATAATTAGTGCCGACGACTTGAGTCACATTGGTAAGTTGGGATTGCACTGAACTTGCATCACCGCCCGTGTCTGCATCACCAAATGCAACGACAGTTCCGTCTGCTTTGACTGCCGCGTAAGCACCTTCAGTGGAGGCGATACTTTTAATATTTGTCAAAGACGCTATGGTTGCTGCATTGAGGCCGTAGTTTGGATCATTGAAAGGTACATCAACGCCAGACAGCACGCCGCGATATGTACCCCATGCAGTAAAAGAGCCATCTTTTTTGACGCCAAAGAAAGCTACGCGACCTGGAATAATGGAGGCAATGTTTGTCAGTGCGCTTGTAGCGGTGGTCGGAGACACGAAGCTGCTACCCCAAACTTTAACCGTGCCATCAGTTAGTAGTGCTGCAAAGCCGCGATCTGAAGGGAACAACTGTGCAATACCCGTAATCACTGAGGACGATGCATTTTGTCCGCCCCAAACCGGATTGCCCCAAGCGTAGGCGGTACCATTTTGCGTAACCGCAAAAGCGGCAAGTGCGCTGTAGACGGAATTAGCCTGCAGAGTTTGACTTGCAGTCGCTGTAGAGCAGCTTGCAGTCGCTGTGACAGTAGAATTTGGTTGAGTATCTTGTACGCTGGTGCCAGTACCTAAGGCAACGCCAGACGATGCTTGCCAGCTTACCGTTGGTGTTGCCGAGCAATTAGTGCTATTGACTACAGCAGTCAAAGTAGTACCCCGTGCACCGAAAACGTCAATTGAAACCGTCGGTGAAGGCGGTGGCGCTGGTGGCGCAGAGGAGTCACTGCCGCCGCATCCGGCAAGAAGTACCGTAAATCCAATACTCGCTAAGGCTGATGCCATGCGGTTTAATGGAATACCATTTGACGTAATGTATATATTCATTTGCTACCCTGCTCCCAAAACAGTGGATTGATATGTGCACCTATTTTTAGTTCAATAACGTTGATATGTTGTCTCATCGCTACTCATCCTTATCTTAGCACTGGCTTAATCTAGAAATTTAGCCATCAAATTAAAAGATATTAAAACAAGATTAAATTCACTTTGCGAATTATTTTCAATTTAAAAAACGAGCACTCTGTTGTTTTCTACATGATTCTCATGTCTGAGGCATACTTCGTGAGTGTGCATGCATCCTTTGTTGATAAAAATGTATCGCACCATAATTGTAATGAAGATTATTTTGAGTTAAATGAAAGGAATCATAATGAGCATACAAATTGGCCAGCAT
>JANXTO010000061.1 GCA_025352365.1 Undibacterium sp.
TCCTTCAATTGTAAATAGGCGACATTGCCTGATAGGCACTTGAAACCAAGAGATGAAACCGGAGGAATTAAAACAGAACGACTAGAGGAACAACAGCCATGCAGATTTGGGACCAACAATATAACAACTTGATGCAAGTACGGAATAGAGCATACACGCTTACATCCAAATCACCTAATTTAATTTTTTAATTTTTATGACAATGTTGAGGTCTCTTACTTTGCTTATACCTGCATAGGTTCCATATACTCCCCCCATTTTTATGAAAAACAGCCTATCGCCCAATGATTATATAGACAATAAAATATACACACGGAGAGTATATTTAAAGATTCACATTAAACAAAACTTACGCAACATTGTCGTGGCGAGACTTAGCCGCGCAGCCGGGTAAATTTTACGTCAGTCCTGTTAGTCAGCCCTATTAACAAATCTGACCGATCAATATCAAGCTATAAAAAATTTGATCTATGTACTTATTGAAAAATATATTTACCTTCGCTGCAATCCGTTCTGTCTGCGCTTTTGCTTAAGCTACCGACAGTGACGTAAACTCACGTCCTGCACCTAAAAATGCACCAATTACATTGAAATCTGAATCAAACGCTCGATTAGGAAAACTCGACGAATCCTGAGTGCTGCAGAACTCTTGATGGCTATCGTAGAGCACTACAAACTAGGTGAAATCATAGGCACACGGACTGCGGGCTCGAATGGAAATGTTAGTTGCTTGCCTTTTCCAAAAGGATATAAAGTTTTTTGGATTGGGATGCAAGTCTTGAAACAAGATGGGTCTCAATTCCACGGTATTGAAATCATTCCCACTCTCCCTTATAAATTAACGATAGAAGATACGATTTCTGGCGATGATAGAGTGTTAGAAAAGGCGATAAACCTTCTCACAGAAAATTAAAAAAAGAAATATTATTTTTTACTCTTTAAGACATAAAGTCAGGACTTAACTCGCAAATAAAACCAATTGCTGCTCCGCCGTTGACGCTTGCTCCGCGCCGCTTAAACGCGTACCCAGTCCAAGCAAGCGCACGGGTTGTTGGCCGCGTGCAAATGCAGTCTCTAACAAGCTGACAAAACTACTTTCGTCCAAGCTGCTGCCACGACATTCTGCGGTAGTCTGGTGGAAATCGGCAAAGCGGATTTTGACGTATAACTTGTGTATGTAATCCTCCGCTTGTACACGCTTCATCCTCGCTACCAACATCGCAAACAAGGCAGGCAACTCCGTCTGACAAGCCGCCAGATTGGGCAAATCCTGGGCGTAGGTTTCTTCTACGCTGACTGATTTTCGCTCGCTGTCCGGACAAACACTACGATGATCAATGCCACGACAAAGCTGGTACAAGTTATAGCCAAGCTTGCCAAAGTGTTGCTGCAAATCGGGTAAAGACCAGCTGCGCAAATCGCGGCAATATTGCACACCCAGGCCATGCAATTTGGCCGCCGTGACTTTGCCCACACCAAATAATTTAGCGACTGGTAGTTCTGCCACAAAGCTATCTGCGTCTTCTGGCAAGACCACAAACTGACCGTCTGGCTTATTCCAGTCGCTGGCGATTTTGGCGAGAAATTTATTCGCCGCCACACCAGCGGAGGCCGTGATGCCCACCGTGGCTGCAATCCGCGCCCGTATCTCTTGCGCAATCAGGGTCGCACTCCCTTTGTGCTGCGTGCAATCGCTCACATCCAGATATGCCTCATCGAGCGATAAAGGTTCGACCAAGTCAGTGTAGTCACGATAAATCGCCAAAATCGCTTTAGACGCGATACGGTATTTCTCCATGGTTGGTGGCAGAACGATTAAATCAGGACAGCGCCGTAATGCTAACGAGGTCGGCATGGCTGAGCGCACACCAAAGCGCCGCGCCTCGTAATTGCACGTCGCCACCACACCACGCTGATCCGCTCTGCCACCAACAGCCAGCGGCTTATCGCGCAAACGCGGATCGTCCCGCATTTCTATCGCGGCATAGAAGCAATCACAGTCGCAATGGATAATTTTTCGCTGGGCGGTGGACATGATGTTATCGAAGTGATGACTGAAGCTGTTACTGAGTTTATTGCTGACAAGCGTTGAGGTATTTTAATCCATTTAAAAGAAAATACTGTATATAAAATCAGTAGGTAACATCAGTATATAAAATCAGTATTTGAGTGAGCCTGCTATCAACGTACTCGCATACAAAACAGCGCCTATCTTTACCCTAAGTCAGCGCTTTAAGTTGCTGTAATTTTAAGCATCTACCATAATTGTTTCAGCGTCTATCCTGTCCATGACAAATTCTGGTATTTGCGTCATGATGTCTCACCGGAGAGCTTTGCTGATCCTGTCTATTTCGTTCAATTAATTTAATCAATTCAAGCTGCTCTGTTAGGCTGGTTTCGCTGATGTAGCTGACCTTGCTAATTTTGCAGTGCTATTAGAGGAATCTCATGAAAAAATTACTCGCATTTTGTTTTGGTCTCAGCCTGTCTTTTGCTACGCTTGGCGTCAGCGCTGCTGCCACTTATCAACCCTATGACGAAACCGCCGATGCGCAAGCCAGCATTAACAAAGCTCTGGCAACAGCGCAGGCGACCAATAAAAAAGTGCTGGTGATTTTTGGCGCTAACTGGTGCAAAGATTGTTTAGAACTGGACAAATCGATCAAAGGTCAAAATGCAGCACTGATCGCCAGTAAATTTGTATTGGTCAAAGTGGATGTAGGTCAATTTGATAAAAATCTGGAGATCGCAAAACAGTACGAAAATCCGATCAAAAAAGGTATTCCTGCGGCAGTAGTTTTAAAGGCGGACAACAGCTTGGTGTATGCGAGCAAAGGCGGCGAATTGTCGAATGCGCGCAAGATGAGCGACCAAGGCATTTACGATTTTTTTAATCAGGTTTCAAACTAAGTCGTATTTGAATTTGTCCGGCAACTCAAAGCCAAATACGTTCTATTGGCGCCTGAAATGACAGCTTAAATGACAGCTTAGTTGGCACCTTAAATGACTGACCGCGTTACTTGATTCCTTACTCAACTCACTATGCCCAATCGTCTGGATCCGTTGTCAGAATCAAGCGAGGTCGCCGCCAACGCCACCAGCACATCGTTACAAACCGGTGTACTGGTGAGCGCGAGTTCATTGCGGACTTTGCTGGAGGCAGTGGGCGATAGTTTATGGGATTGGAATTTACTCACCAACGAGGCATTTTTTTCCCGTAGTTATAAACAGATTCTGGGTTATGCCGAACACGAGCTGGGCAATCACATCAATGAATGGATAGACCGGCTGCATCCCGATGATGTGCAAGAAGCCATGCGTGCGACCAGGTTATATCTGGAGGGTGAAATCCCTCAATACGAACACGAGCATCGCCTGCGATGCCGTGATGGTAACTGGAAGTGGTTACGCTCTCGCGGTACGCTGGTAGAACGTACGATAGATGGTCAGCCGGCGCGCATGATCGGTCTGGTCAGCGATATCACCGAGAATCACCGCCTGACTGATCAGCTCAAACAAAGTCATACCTTGTTGTCGAATTTCTCCCAGCAGCTGCCGGGTATGTTTTATCAATATCAGCGCTTTCCAGATGGGCGTAGTTGTTATCCCTATGTCAGTGATGCAGTCACGGCTATTTATGGCGTAACTGCGGAACAAATTCGTTACGACGCCAGCATCGTAATTGCCAAAATACATCCGGATGATCTGAAAAAAATGCGAGAGGCTGGGCATATTTCCGCCACTACGCTTACCCCTTGGCATCAAGAATATCGTGTGATCGGTGTTTGTGAGGACGAGCGCTGGTACGTCGGTGACGCAACGCCAGAAAAGTTGATCGATGGCAGCATACTCTGGTACGGCTATTTGAATGACATCACCGAGCGCAAACAAGCAGAGCAGCGCGCGCAAAATGCCGAGCTACAAATACGCTTAATTCTGGAGGCGGCGAATCAGGGTTTGTACGATGTGAATGTGCAAACCGGCGAAACTAAATTCAGTATTGAGTACGCCAGAATGTTGGGCTACGAGCCGGAGGAATATGCAGAATTTCAGCAGCTCTGGGGCAACTTCGCTCAGGTCGGCGTACATCCTGAAGACATCTCACAACTCAAGCAAGCCTTGCGTAACCACTTACGCGCACCAGAGCAATTTGATGCGCAAGGTAAAAGTATTCCGCTCACGGATTACCATGCTGAATTCCGCCAAAGAACGAAGTCCGGTGAGTGGAAGTGGATCATGTCACGCGGTCGGGTGGTGGAGCGGGATAAGCAGGGTCACGCCTTGCGCATGCAAGGCACGCATATTGATATTACCGAGCAAAAAGTCAGCGAAGAGACTTTGCGCATCAATCAAGAATTACTGCAAGCCAGTAAAGATCGCTACAAACTGCTGGCGCGTGAGTTAGATATTTTGATCAACAACGCTCCTGTGGGCATTATGTTTGTCAGCGACGGTGTGATTATTCTTGCTAATCAGGCGCTGGCAGAACTGTGTAATTTTCCAGATGCACAAGCGATGATCGGCGTTAAAACCAGCTTCTTGTACTGCGGTGAAGATGATTATCAAGCCTTTGGCCAGCGCGTCATACCGCAGTTAATCGCGGACGAACGGGTAGAGCTGGAATGGACGGTAAAAAGAATTACCGGAGAAACGTTTTTGGCACGTATAGCAGGGCGCGCCCTACCGGCAGAAAATTATGTGCGCGGAGCAGTCTGGATGCTGGAAGACATCAGCGAACGGCATCGCATTAACAAACTGAAGTCTGAATTTATCTCTGTCGTCAGTCACGAGTTGCGCACACCGCTGACATCTATCCGCGGTTCCTTGGGGTTGCTGGATGCAGGTGTGGCTGGCGTCTTGCCAGCAAAAGCGGCGCAACTGATTAAAATCGCGCACAGCAACAGCTGTCGCCTGATCGGCTTAGTCAATGACATTCTAGACATGGACAAACTGGTGTCCGGAAAAATGCGTTTTAAAGAAGAACCTGTCGATTTGCTCGCACTCATTAACAGCGCAATAGAAGCCAATGCGGCCTATGCCTTATCGCTTAAAGTCAGCCTGCAATTTAGCACTGATGTCAGCAGCGCATGGATCTTGGCCGACCATGACCGCCTGATGCAAATTATGGCAAACCTGTTGTCCAATGCCGCCAAATTTTCTCCTGAAGGTGAGGCCGTGCAAATCCGTTTATTGCATCAATCTCTGGCAGACGTTGGCGGTGACAGCGGTCATAGCTACCGCATCGAAGTCAGCGATCATGGCCCCGGTATACCGAAGGCATTTCAAGCGCATTTGTTTGAGCCTTTTACCCAGGCCGATGGTACTGATACGCGGCAACAAGGTGGTACCGGTTTAGGACTTCCCATCACCAAAACTTTAGTAGAAAAAATGCATGGGCGACTGGGATTTACGACTACCGAAGGCAAAGGGAGTAGCTTTTGGGTAGAATTTAAAGCAGTATCGGTACCAGAGTCTGCCGCAATTTAAATCCAATTTCAGATTCAATACAGGGGTTGTGCCAAACCTCAAAAAGATAAAGCAAAGTAATATTAAGCGACACCAAGCAACACCGAGCAACACCGAGCAACACCAACTAATACCGAGAAGTACAAAAATAAAAATCATCCAAAGGACGAGACAAATGACAGAAGCAATCAATGCAATTGCCGATTACATCGTGGTCGGCGGTGGTGCCGGTGGCTGCGCGGTAGCCGGACGATTAAGTGAAGACAGCAATATCAATGTCACCGTATTAGAAGCCGGTGGCAAAGGTGATAGCTGGGTTGTCAAAACACCGTTAGCGGTCGTTGCCATGTTGCCGACCAAACTCAATAATTGGGCGTTTGAAACCGTGCCGCAACCCGGCCTGAATGGACGGCGCGGCTATCAGCCACGTGGTAAAACCTTGGGCGGCTCTTCTGCCATCAACGCCATGGTGTACATCCGTGGTCATCGCTGGGATTATGATCATTGGGCGTCCTTAGGTAACAAGGGCTGGTCATTTGATGAGCTGTTGCCTTACTTTAAACGCTCAGAAAATAACGCCAGTCTGGGCGGCGATTTGCATGGTCAGGCCGGGCCTTTACGGGTCAGTGATCTGCGCTCAGACAATCCCTTCCAAGCAATTTATTTAGATGCCGCCAGACAAGCGGGATTTAAAATTAATCGCGATTTTAATGGTGAAGATCAGGAAGGCGTCGGGATTTATCAAGTCACCCAGCACGAGGGCGAACGCTGGAGTGCCGCCCGCGGCTATCTGCATCCGCATATGGGCAAACGCCCGAACCTACGGGTAGAAACTGGCTGCCACGTGACCCGCATCCTCTTTGAAGGCAAACGCGCTGTTGGCGTCGAGTTTATCCAGCACGGTCAAAAACAGTCCTTGCGTGCCAAGCGCGAGATTTTGTTAGCGGCGGGCTCTTTGCAAACGCCGCAATTGCTGATGTTGTCTGGCATAGGCGACGGCAAAGCTTTGCAGGCAATGGGCATACCGATGG
This sequence comes from Undibacterium sp., assembly GCA_025352365.1. Taxonomy (GTDB): domain Bacteria; phylum Pseudomonadota; class Gammaproteobacteria; order Burkholderiales; family Burkholderiaceae_D; genus Undibacterium. The sequence continues at coordinate 6,498 of JANXTO010000061.1, forward strand.
TGCATGATCTCCCGGGCGTGGGGCAGAATTTGCAAGATCATCCCGATTTCGTTTTTAAATATCGTGCCAAGAGTCTGGATTTGCTGGGGATTTCTCTCGGTGGTTCGGCACGGATCGCGCGTGAGTTTTTTCGCTACCAAAACCAGCGGCGCGGAACGTTTAGCTCCAACGGATCAGAGGGCGGCGGCTTTTTAAAAACGGATCCCAGCTTGCCCGCACCCGACGTGCAACTCCATTTTGTATTGGCGATGATTGATGACCATGCCCGCAAACAGCATCTGGGTCATGGCTATTCTTGCCATGTCTGTTTACTGCGCCCAAAAAGTGTCGGCGAGCTGACGTTAGCAAGCAAAGATCCGCTGGCTACGCCCTTAATCAATCCACGCTTTTTAGAACATCCTGATGATATGGATGTGATGGTCAAAGGCTATAAACTGACCAAGAAATTGATGGATGCTCCGGCACTGGCCAACGTGCGCACCAGTGACTACCAGACCGCGAATGTGCATACCGATGAAGAGATCAGACAAGTCATACGCCAATGCAGCGATACCGTATATCACCCCGTCGGCACTTGCAAAATGGGTGTGGATGCAATGGCAGTAGTCGATCCTGAATTGCGGGTGTACGGCGTAAGCGGTTTGCGTGTGGTTGACGCGTCCATCATGCCAACTCTGATTGGCGGCAACACCAATGCGCCAACGATGATGATAGGTGAAAAGGCGGCGGATTTGTTACGGCAAGCTTAAGACGGTGCGTGATAGATTTATTTATACTCCCCATGTGTATTTTTAATTGTCCATGTTATCATTGGATAATACAGCCTATTTTATAAAAAATAGAGGGAGTATATAGTTTTAAAGGGTGCGCTATGCGTACCGATGGCGAAAACGAAGTCGAAATAAGTTCGACGTCGAGATTAGGCGATGTGTATCGCGCACCTCAGCAATTTAATTAGAAACGCCAAGCTCAATCCCGGTTACGAAACGCCAGCCAACCTGCAATCACGGTAAACGTCGCCACAATCGCCACCACGATCCAAAAACCGTGTTCATGCTGCGCCAGCGGAATACCGCCTACATTCATTCCAAATAAGCCTGCGATGATGTTGATTGGTAGTGCCAGCACGGTGACAATGGTTAATACAAACAGCGAGCGATTATTTTGCTCATTGACGCCGGCAGCAATTTCTTCTTGCAGCAACTTAATCCGCTCTTGCAGCGATGCCATATCACTTAGCACTACCGCAAATTCT
>JANXTO010000074.1 GCA_025352365.1 Undibacterium sp.
CGGGTTTGCTGGGCGACGCTAAGTATGGTGACGTAAGCAGCTTGCCAGTTGCCTCGCTGGAAAGCGATTTCCGCTGTCAAAATTTTATACAGCAATTCATCTGTTAAGGCGACCGTGGGCAAGTTTTCCTGAATTGCAGGCATAGAATTGCCGTCGTCAGTATTGTCTGCTGCTAGGGCAGCTTGCGCCGCAGCACTTGCGCCAGCAGCCTGATGTGCATCGTCCGCGGCACTATTTAAGGGAGAAAAACCAGAACATGCAGAAAGCAAACTCGCCGTAATAATGCCAGCAGTCACTACGCGCAGAGCCGTTACAATACGAGACTTCATTAAGTTCGCTGAATTAGCCAAATCAGTTAAATTCATCGCAGTTGAAAAAACCGCTGGAGCAGTAAGTGAGATAAGTGAGTCAGCAGATTTGACGTTGTCAGATTCAGACACAGATGCAAAAATAGTTTTCAAAGCATTATCCAAGATGAGCTGGTGATGCTTGATTTTACGCCCAAGCCGTTATTGCGTGGTAAAGCTTCTCGTGTCAAATTGTAATGGCGCGGACTAGCAAGGCAGGATTACTGACTGAGCCATCGAGATTTCATTGTGCACCACCGCATCGTATGTCACTCTTAAATTGCACTCCTAAATCATTAAAACACGCAAACGATTATCTATGCCAGAACTCCCAGAAGTAGAAGTCACCCGACGCGGTGTCGCACCGCATTTAGAGGGGCAGCAAGTAACTGACGTGGTCATGCGGCGCGCAGGTTTGCGCTGGCCTTTTCCGGTAAATTTACCGGCGCTGCTGCAAGGCCAAACTATTCTGGCGGCTGGCCGTCGGGGTAAATATCTGCTGCTGCATTTTAAGCACGGCACTTTACTGATTCACTTGGGAATGTCAGGGCATTTACGCGTCATCCCCACGCAAACACCACCGCAAAAGCATGATCACATCGATATTGTGGTGGGTGCGCAAGCCTTGCGCATGACGGATCCCCGACGTTTTGGAGCGGTGCTTTGGCATGATGCAGCCGATGGCGATGTTAACCAGCATTTATTGTTGCGGGCTTTGGGCGTGGAGCCGCTGGAAGAGCAGTTCAGCGCAGAGTTGCTTTACCGGCAGACGCGCCAGCGCCCCGCGGCGATTAAACAAGTGTTGCTGGCAGGCGATATTGTGGTCGGCGTAGGTAATATTTATGCATCTGAAAGCCTGTTTCGCGCCAGAATTAACCCTAAGACGGCAGCCAACCGCATTAGCCTCAAACGATATCAGTTACTCGCTGAGGAAATTCGGCTCACTTTGGACGCTGCGATTGCGCAAGGTGGCAGTAGTTTGCGTGATTTCATTGGTGTTGATGGTCAAACAGGCTATTTTCAGCAAACATATTTCGTATATGATCGTACTGGAGACGCTTGTCGTGTGTGTAAGTCGCCAATACGACAGATTAAGCAAGGTCAACGCAGTACTTTTTACTGCACAAATTGTCAAAAATAGGTCAAAGTGCTAGATTCTAGGCAACCATAATAATTATTTGAGGGCAGCATGAGCAATCTGGTTCAAAAATTCCAGGAATACAGTGACTGGCGCAAAGGTGTCGTGAGTGCGTTAGAGCAGTATCGCGCATGGATACATGGATCGGATATGGCCGATGCCGCCAGTGATCAGCGCATCTCGCGTTTGCTGGAAAGATTGGTCGATGACAAACTAACCATCGCTTTTGTTGCAGAATTTTCACGCGGCAAATCAGAATTAATTAACGCGATTTTTTTCGCGGATTATGGACAGCGCATTTTGCCATCGTCCGCCGGTCGTACGACGATGTGTCCGACTGAGCTGTTGTATGACGAGACTATTCCACCATGCATCCGCCTGTTGCCGATAGAAACTCGCAAAGAAGCACAATCCACTAGCGACTACAAAGGCCAGCACCATGTCTGGACAGTATTGCCCCTGAATATCAGCTCTGGTGATGGCATGCTAGACGCTTTTAAACAAGTGAGTCTGACCAAACGGGTATCGATAGAAGAAGCAAAATCCTACGGTTTGTTTGATGAAGACGATCCTGATGCCGCTTTAGAAATCGATGAAAATGGCTTGGTCGAGATTTCTCAATGGCGTCATGCGATTGTGAACTTCCCGCATCCATTGCTCAAAGAAGGTTTGATCATCGTCGATACTCCTGGCCTAAACGCAATCGGTACCGAGCCTGAGCTGACACTCAATTTAATCCCCAATGCGCATGCCGTACTGTTTATTCTGGCGGCCGATACCGGTGTCACCAAAAGCGATATTGATGTCTGGCGCAATCATATTGGCGGTGGTCCTGGCCGTATGGTCGTGCTCAATAAGATTGATAGCATGTGGGATGAGCTGCGTACCGCAGACGAAATAGAAGCGCAGATCAAACATCAGATCAGTACTGTTGCACATAATTTATCGCTGGATGAAAAACAAATTTTCCCGGTATCAGCGCAAAAAGGCCTCGTCGCTAAAATCAACAAAGATGCGCCATTATTAGCCAAGAGTCGTCTGCCGACCTTGGAATATGCACTCTCTAAAGAACTGATTCCCTCCAAGCAAGACATCATCCGCGCACAGATGACGACGGACATTAGTGAAATCACCGGTGCACAGCAAGCGATTATTTCTGCCCGTACTCGCAGCGTGGTAGAGCAAATGATGGAGCTGAAAAGTTTGCGCGGCAAGAACGTCAACGTGATTGAACACATGATGCGCCGGATCGATGCAGAGAAAAAAGAATTCGATGCTAGCCTGATCAAGATGCAAGGAACACGTGCCGTATTCACCCGCTTATCGACCGAGGTATATACCAGTCTGGGTATGGATATTTTGCGTGAAGAAATTCGTAAATCCAGAGAAGCCATGCAGAAGAGTAAATTTTCTACTGGCCTGAAAGATGCAGTCAGACAGTTCTTTAGTAATATCAAATTTAACCTGCAAGCATCGAATAAAAAGACGGATGAGATTTCTGAAATGATGACCATCATGTACAGAAAGTTTTCGACTGAGCATGGCCTTGCCTTGTCCGCGCCGATGTCATTCTCTTTAGACAAATACATCCAAGAAGTCGCTTCAGTCGAGGCCGTATTCCAGAAGCAATTCAGTACTATGACCTTGCTGACGACGTCACAGGTTGCGCTGATGCAGAAATTTTTTGATTCTATTGCAGCGCGCGTGAAGCAAAGTTTTTTACAGGCGAACCGCGATGTAGAGGCGTGGCAAAAAGTCGTCATGGCACCGCTAGAAGCGCAAATCCGCGAGCACAAAGGTCAGCTCAAAAATCGAATGCAGTCGATACAGCGCATTCATGTAGCGACCGATAGCCTGGAAGAAAAAATCAGTTCTTTTGAAGCGATGCAAGCCGAGATGGACGCTAAAAAGAAAGCCTTGAGCGTCTTAGAATTGAATTTGAAAAATGCGCTTTTAGCAGAATTGAGCGCACTCAAAGTGGCTTAACATCGCTGATTGCCGCTGAGTGATTTAAGTTAAGCGCTTTAAAACATCTTAAAACGTTTTAAAGCGCTGTATATGTTTTAGCTCCTTCCTTTTTACTGACTTAACACGAGCTTTAATGATGTTTGGCACTCAAGATCTCGCGTTATTTATTGTCTCTGGCCTGTTACTTAATCTTGTCCCCGGCCCCGATTCTTTGTTGATCATGACGCGCAGTGCCAGCCAGGGCTGGCGTGCTGGTTCTGCTGCGGCTTTAGGAATTGGCACCGGTACTTTTGTGCATATTTTTGCCGCAGCAATGGGTTTGTCGGCAGTACTGGCAAGCTCTGCTGCGGCTTTTACGATCGTCAAGTTAATCGGAGCAGCGTATTTGTTGTACGTCGGAGTCGGGCTTCTGCTGGCAAAAAGCGCAACTGCCCGCGAGCTTGACACTCCCGTAACAAAGTCGCCAGATCTGAGTTACAAGACCATATTCCAGCAAGGTTTTTTGACCAACGTACTGAACCCAAAAGTAGCGGTATTTTTTCTGGCTTTTGTACCGCAATTTATCTCAGCATCGGCATCGAATAAAGCGCTGGCGTTTATTGTGCTGGGCTGTATTTTTAATTTCAACGGCATGTTGTGGTGTCACTTTTTAGCAGTCTCGACTGCATTGGCTAGCAAGCGTATGCGCTTGAATAAGATGGTCTCAGCCTGGCTTAATCGCCTGATCGGCGCGATGTTCGTCTCTTTTGGAATCAAGCTTGCATTAAGTAGCAAGTAGGTAGTAAGCGAGTAGCTGTGAATCGTTCCGGCGATGATCAACCTGCCAAATTCCTCCCTTACGACATAAATATATCGTAAGTATACTCATGGTGAGTATATTTAATCGTCCATAGATTAACTGGGTGATAGGGCATGGCGGATTCAGCTACGAAGAGCAACGGCAGGTAAGTTTTAGGGGGAGAATACTTAGTAATTCTTGAATTGGCTTTCCTGTTCGCACGGGCGCAGAGTGAGGCGATGAGCACGTTGCACTGCATAAGTGCAAGCATGCGACGCGGTTTATTCATACAAGCCACTAATCATTCATGGAGCAGTCTCGGTAATAATTTCACCATCAATCTCATCTGAGAATTTATAATTAAAGCTTGCTTCTGACCTTTTTGAGCCAATTATTTTGCTTTCTAACTTGGTCAAGTTGCCTGATGTGTCTCGAAAAAAAACGGGTGAATTGGTCATACTTTTAGAGTAAGTTAAGTCGATGCCAGTACGATCTTTTCCTAAATATTTCAATCGATATGAGACGCTGCCATCTCGTAACACGGTCAGCAATTGTCCGCAGGCGACGCGTAATTCTTTTAGTGGATATATACCGTTTGAATGCAATTTTATTGATCCGCTATTTTGAAAAGAATAAGTGCCTGCCCGTCGATTGAGTCTAAATGCAGCATCTTCGTCACTTACGCTGACTTCAAAAACAGCGCACTTTTCTGCCAAAGAATAGGTTTTGCTGTTAGCGGCGATCCATGCGTACTTCACAGAACATCTTTCGCGAAGTATGCCGCCGCCTTTTTTATGATGTCATTCCCCCGCTTGAGTCTGGCAACTTCTGCTCTTAATCAGGATAGCTCCATGGCTTCTGGCGTGAAGACCTTCGTGCTTGCACCTTTAAGTTTCCCTTCCGATGCAGCCTTGATCCAGTTGCGCAGCGTTTGGTCGCTTAAGCCCAGTTCCTTGACGACTACAGCGATGGCTTCATCATCTGAAACACGTTTGACGGCCAGCTCTTTAAACTCGGTCGTATAAGCTTTTTTGGGTATCCTGTTCATCATTTGCTTCTACAAAGTGTCGTTGATTCACGTCACCTTCGGGGAACTAAATCTCAGAGGAAGCTCACGAGTGGATAACTGTGTTCTGGTGCAGAAAATCGTGTGACATCATAATCCATTTTAAGCAGGTTTTGACCGTCATAGATTTCAATGTCGGGGTACACCAAATTAATCCATACATGCGCAATATTGGCTATAATTTTTTGTAATATCCGTTGGATCAAATGTTCTTGCACACTCTAAATTTTAAATAAACGGATTTTTTTAGAATTGAATATTTATTAAAATT
>JANXTO010000104.1 GCA_025352365.1 Undibacterium sp.
CAAATCTTGTGGCAGCCTGGCTTAGCGGGTGATTTGAGCTTGAAGAAGTTTGAGACCAATACCGCGCACTTACAGATACTGGTGAATAAACTGGCTCGTTACTATCCTCTGGAGCACGAAGTTATTTTGTATGAGGCCGCCACCAACCCGATGGAAAAGACGCGTATTGATAAAGTGCGTTTAGGCGACTTACCAACAGCGATGCTCAAAACAATCACAACGCTGGTAATCCCGCCAGCGCAGGCGATGCAATTAGATCAGGCGGTGGTGGATCAGTTGAATGCGATTGCAGAGGCGAATGAACTGAGTCAGCAAGCAGCGTGAGCAGCACTTTTTGTAGGCAATCCTTTGCTCTGTGCGTTCGAAAAATAGTATGATTTAATATCAATAAAAGCTGATTTAGCTAATTTACCTTTTCTACTAAAACTAGTCTAACTTGTTTTATTGGTTTAGTCACAAGAGCCGAGTGCCAACGTCAGCTCTATTTTTTTCTATGTTTTGCGCCGAAAAAAAGTATGCCCATGTTGGTAAAACGGCCATCTAAACAAAGATCAGGGAAATCTTTATATGCTCGTTCAATCAACCAAGATCCGACCCCCTGTCTGCGATACGCTTCGTCAACATAAATATGATCCACGATATGCTCGTAATTGTTGTTTCGTTTAATCGCAAGAGATGCGACTGAAAACTCTTTGTTTTGATGAAATTGGGATCTTTTTAGTCTTTGCTTTCCATCATTTTGTGGTGTCAGTACGAGATATCTAATGTAGCTGTTGCTCGAGCAAATTATCATGTCAGGCTCTTGCAATAATATTTGTTCTTTTCCAATAGCAGCTAAGGCGAGCGCAGTGTTTGGCAAAGAAAGATTATAGAGGTCGCAGCTGTTGGGGTTGTAAAGGCGCTCAGTTACATCGCCAACTATAGGCAACCGACTAGCTAATCTTTTTTTTATCATTTTTGACTTACTCATCGGATCACTTATTCGAAAAAAGTAGATTAGTGAGTGTATAAAGAAATAAAAAAAGCGCTGTATCAAATTGTTCAATTGTGTAACTGATTACTCAGGTAGAAATATTAATAATTTATACTGAATCAGTAAATTTAAATTTCTATAAAGCAATTTATCGAATTATTAAGAAGCTGAAAGTAAATTTCTTGGGAAGGTAATTTATCAATGTATTCATCGGATAAGTCGTACGTGGCTGATGATATTTGACTAAGTAAATAAATATCGTTCGTTAATTGTGTGTATCTCACGCAATAAACACACTATGGATTTTTTATCCAAATAAATTAGATTTTTGAGATTGGTGTTTAATTATGGTTATATTTGTAAATGAAACTTTACAAATATAACCATAAATGCAACTTAAACCTTCAATTTTACAAAAGTCGCTTGCGAATGCTTTAAGAGATTGCCGTGCTACCATATAATAATATTTCTTACATTTTCGACATCTTCTATACATGCTATTCAGATCCAAAAAAAATCATCTTCTAATACGGATGCCTATCCGTTAATGGATTCTATGATGGATTTTGATGAGATTTTGCAGTCGATTGATTCATCAGGACACCGTGAAAACGATATGCCGAAAGTTCCTGCAAAGCGAACTACTAGTTAAAAATGGCTGGTTGCTTGCGCGATGATTGCACTTTATATGGCAGGACTATTAACGTTTCAATCGTTGAGTATGGCGCAAACGTCGACTCTGTGGATTTTTATTGGACTGGTTGCGGTATTGCTGTCAGGGTTCTACTTTATATTTTTAACGGATTTATATCTTAATTTTCGTGAAAAACGTTTGAAGTTGCCGATCGTATCTACTTGTTTAGCAAGCATGTTATTCATCTGCTATATCGATCTGGCAACACATATTCTCTTTACGCCATTCTTATTTATCGCGATTGCCTACGCTACGTAAACAATATTTTGGCGAGACGTGATGATACTGGCGGAGGCACCTTAATCGGGTTTGCATTGGTCATTTTTTTGCATTTTCGCAATGGTCATAATTTAGCCTTGCTTAAATTAGAACTGATATATTTCGTAACTCTGCTGCTTTCTTTGGCTGCGTACGTATTTTTCACAGGCAAAGTTCAAATTTTGCACCGGGTGCTGCATTACGTTAGTCGCAAAATTAAAAATATTGAAGAAGACGCACAGTGAGATATGCTGGCCTGTTGTTTTAATCTCCGCTATACCGTTGCGGCACTTGAAGAATAGAAACAATTAGCAGATGAAAATAGCACACTGTTTTGTTTGACCGTCTTTGATCTTGATCATTTAAAACGTATTATGATGAACTTGGTCATCTTAGCAGTGACTAAGTACTCCTAACGTTTTCGCGTATAGCCCGAGATCATATTCGCTCAGGGATATTTTTGGTCGCTTTTGGGTGGAGAGGTGTTTTTATTGATTTCCCCAATGACAACTTTGTTGCCGGCATTAAACATGTCAAAACGTACTCGATCCCAAGTCTAAGGTTACAGCTGGGACGAAGCCTTACCGCGGCGCGTTTCTATTTTGATCAGTGTGACGCAGCATATTTCGGGTGAGTCTGTTTTGGAATTTTGGACTTCCCCTAATTTCGTAGAAAACTCTTAACTTCCAAATCGTTGTTGCTCGAAGGCTAGGGAACTCATCTGATTCAAATAACTGTGTCGCCGTTTGCGATTGTAGAACAATTCGATGTAGTCAAAGAGATCAGATCGTGCTTCTTCCCTTGTTACGTCAATTTTCCGTTTGACTCGCTCTTTCTTTAAATTACTAAAGAATGATTCAGCCACCGCATTATCGTAACAATTTCCACGTCGACTCATGCTCTACATAAGTTGAGTTGATGCTCTTTACACCAACATGCAAAATTGTCACTACCAAACTGGCTGCCTTGCTGAATGAATAATGATAGGCTGTTTAGGACGTCTCCTTCAAACAGCCATCAATAACGCATCGAGAACAATTTCTGTCGCCATCGTTGATTTCATCGACCAACCAACTACCGCTCTTGAATAAAGATCGATCACAACCGCAAGATAAAGCAACCCTCATAAGTGCGAATGTAGGTAATGTCCGTCACCCATGCAATATGCGACACCTGCTTTCTTTAAATCTCTATGGATACGTGAGCTGCCAGCAATTCCGCCGCTCTCGACATAAGATTGTTTATTTCATTCAGAATTTGCGCATTTGCTATCGCACGTTTAGATAAAGTATTTTTCTTCCAAGCGTAGTATCCGCTGCGATTTACTTTTAGAACGCGGCACATGCTCGTTAGACGATATTGGCATTGATGCGTATCGATGAATGTGTACCTTACTCTGACTCCCTGACAAAGTACGCGTGGAGAAATTTTGCGCATCGTTTAACAGTACAACTATTGGCAGAGGTAAGAATGTACCAATAACAGAAAGTGTAAATACAGTTTTTGTTTTCATGTGATGTAGTTTTAATTATTTATGTTGAACCAAATCTAAAAATTTAGAAAGAACGCCCTAACGATTTTGAACCTGTTCAAAGTGTCTCATTACAGCATTCGCAGAATGATTGAACAATCTCTTAAGTATTTTTTAAATCAAAACCGGATAGATCATCCAGTCTTAACCCGGTTTTTGCTGCTGCGGGCAATCGACTTGCACTACGCTGCGATCATTTAGACATACCGCGGTCAGCTTGCCACCCCAGACGCAGCCAGTGTCTAAACTTAACAAGTCGTCACGAACGATCAAGCCCAGTGTTGACCAGTGGCCGAAGGCAATCGGTTCGCCTGCAGTCTGACGACCGGGAACGTCAAACCAGGGGAAATAACCATCAGGCGTATCGTCCATACCATCTTTGCTGGCGAAATCCATTCGTCCATCGCTGCTGCAAAAACGCATCCGAGTCAGGGCGTTGACGATGCAGCGGTAGCGGTCTGCGCCTTGCAGAGTATCGCTCCATTGATCTGGTTTGTTGCCATACATCTGACTCAAAAAATCCACATAGTGATCGCCGCGTAAAACCGTTTCCACCTCGTGAGCAAAGTTCAAGGTTTCTGTTTTTGTCCATGCGGGAAAAACGCCAGCATGTATCAGCAAGTGATTTTGCTCCAACAAAGCGAGCGGGCGATGACGCAACCAGGTTAATAATTCTTCCCGGTCGGGTGCCGCTAAGATATCGTCGATGGTGTCGTTACGATGTGCTTTGCGGATGCCGTTGGCGACGGCGAGCAAGTGCAGATCATGGTTGCCCAGTACGCTATTTGCGCGTTCACCCAGACTGCGTATAAGGCGCAACGTGGCTAGGGACTTGGGGCCACGGTTGACCAGATCGCCCGCAAATAACAACCGGGGAGCGGGGGCTTGCTGCGGTACATCTTTATCAATCAGCGCAATCAGTTCTAACAACTGATCATGGCAACCCTGAATGTCGCCAATGACAAATACCTTGTTAGATTGGGCTGAGGTAGTCAATGCTCTGCACCTAAACGTTGTGATTCTGATCGACTAATTTGCGCATCTTGCTTTTGCTTGTCTCGCATACTGACCGTCATCATCGTCGGCCAGCCGATCAGATGTTGCTCGGTAATTTCTGCTAGCCCGCGCATCCACTCTGGCGATTCATTCAGGCAGGGAATGTAATTAAATTCTTTACCGCCGGCATGCAAAAATTCATCACGCACTTCCATCGCGATTTCTTCCAAGGTTTCCAGGCAATCCGCGATAAAGCCGGGACAAACCACGTCAATACGTTTAATCCCTTGCTGTCCCAGTGCTTTTGCCGTCGGGGCTGTATAGGGTTGTAACCATTCTGCACGCCCCAGACGTGATTGGAAAGTGACGACATATTGCTCTTTGGTCAGACCCAACTGTTCCGCTAACAAGCGGGCAGTTTTGTAGCATTCGCAATGATAGGGATCGCCGCGCATTAAAAAAGCTTTTGGCAATCCATGAAAACTCATCACCAGTTTGTCCGGGCGGCCATAGCTTTGCCAGTGGTTCATGATCGAGAATCGGAGTGCGCGGATGTAGGAATCATGATCGTGATAACTTCTGATCATGCGCAACTCAGGCATGTTACGGATTTTTTGATAATGCTGAAAAACCGCATCTGCATTGGCGCCCGTTGTCGTCGCTGAATATTGCGGGTAGGCAGGCAAAATCAAAATACGGTCATAGCCATCGGTTTTTAATTTTTGTAAAACAGTCGGGATATTGGGCGAGCCATAGCGCATTGCATGGGTCACATGCACTTCATGTCCCCGTTCTCCTAAATAGCCTTTTAAGAGTACAGCTTGTTTTTCAGTATGCACCTTTAACGGCGATCCATCCTTGGTCCAGATCGACGCGTATTTAGCCGCAGATTGTTTGGAGCGAAATGGCAAAATAATTAAATTTAAAATCAGCCACCAAATCATGCGCGGTACCTCTACCACCCGCGGATCAGATAAAAATTCTTTCAGATAGCGACGCACTGCGGAGGTCGTCGGCGCATCTGGTGTGCCAAGATTGATTAAGACGACAGCGATTTTGCCTATTTTGCCGTGGGTGTGATCTGGTTCTTTGAGGAAGCGCATAGTTTTTATTAAAGTGTTTTAAATTAAGATGCCAGCAATTCTCTGGCATGTTTGCGTGTGGTTGCGGTGATTTCCAGCCCGCCCAACATGCGGGCAATTTCTTCTACCCGTTGTTTGGAATCGAGCCTAGCGATCTGCGAATGGGTTTTGCCATCGTTGCTGTTTTTGCTGACCTCGAAATGTTGATTGGCTTGACTAGCGACTTGCGGTAAATGGGTCACGCAGAGCACTTGCCGGTCTTGCCCTAAACGTTTTAGCAGACGCCCGACGACTTCGGCAACACCGCCACCGATGCCACTATCCACCTCGTCAAAAATCAGTGTCGGTGTGGCGGTCGCGCAAGAGGTGATGACCGAGATTGCCAGCGAAATACGTGCTAGCTCGCCACCGGAGGCTACCTTTGCCAGTGATCTTGGTTGTACGCCGGCATGGCCCGCTACCTGAAATTCGATTTGCTCCAGGCCGTAACTGGCTGGTTCGCATTCAATTAAAGCGATCGCAAATGATCCGCCACTCATACTCAAATCTTGCATCGCTGTTGTCACTGCAGCGGACAATTCTTGTGCTGTCTTACGACGTGCTTTGGATAACTGCTGTGCATTTTTTTTGTAGGTAGCAAACGCTTTTTCTTCCTGCGCTTTGAGTGCCTGAATATCTGATGCATCTGCCAATTGAAGCAACTGTTCGGACAAGGTCGCAAACTCTAAATGTAAGGTCTCGGGCGTCACATGAAAACGGCGTGCTGTTGTATGGATAATTTCAATCCGTGATTCCACGGTGCGCAAGCGTGCCGGATCAAGTTCGATCCGGCTCAGATAATCATTTAATGCATAGCTGGTTTCTTGCAAATTGATACGGGCGGAATCGAGTACATCAATCACAGGTTGTAGAGCTGGATCGTAATCTAATAATTTGGATAATTTTTGTTGCAACGACGATAGCTGCGACAGCATAGGGTGATCGGATTCGGTGATCAGATCGGCAGCTTCTTGCGCTCCTTCGAGCAGACTGGCGGCATGTGCCAGACGGCTATGTTCATGGCTGATGCTTTCCCATTCACCAGGTTGAATTTGTAGCTTTTCGAGTTCTTTAACCTGCCATTCCAGACGTTCTTTTTCTAGCAAAACGTTTTTGGAGTCGCGTTCAAACTCCTCTCTTTGTTTGACCAGATTGCGCCAGGTTTTAAATAATTGTGCGACTTCTTGCGCGGCTGTTTGCAAGCCGCCTTGCATATCCAGCAGCGCCCTTTGTGTATCACTTTTAAGCAAAGACTGGTGCGCATGTTGACCATGAATATCGACTAATAAATCGCCCAGTTCACGTAACTGTCCTGCGGTAGCGGTGATGCCGTTGATATAGGCTTTGGAGCGACCGGCGTTGTCGATCACCCGACGCAAAATGAGTTGATTGTCGTCATTAGCAAAGTCATGCTTCGTCAGCCATACGGATGAATTGACATCTAAAGAAAACTCTGCACAGATGTCGGCACGGGCGGCACCTTCGCGCACCATGCTGGCGTCGCCACGGCCGCCTAAAGAGAGGCTGAGGGCATCAATCAAAATGGATTTGCCAGCGCCAGTCTCGCCCGTGAACACGGTGAAGCCAGCAGAAAAATCAAGTTCTATCGCATCGACGATAACAAAATCACGGATAGCAAGCGTGCGCA
>JANXTO010000178.1 GCA_025352365.1 Undibacterium sp.
ATAAACCTGATTCTTCATTACCGCCGCTATTACCCGCACTGGCGATGATGTCGCCGGTTTTTACAATGTCGCCTACATGCTTTAAGACTGCCTGATTGTTGCTATATAAACTCAGATATTCGTTGCCGTGATCGACGATTACCATATTCCCGAATCCGCGTAGCCAATCGGCAAATACCACCCGGCCAGCCGCAACTGCTTTAATTTCTGCACCTTCTGCAGTCTTGATGAAAATACCTTTCCAGCTAGGGCCGTCGCCACGTTTGCTGCCAAACTTGGCGATTAACTCACCTTTGACGGGCAAACGCAGTTGTCCTTTTAGCTTGCTAAAATTGCCGTCAAAGCTGGTCGCTACCGGTGTCTGCTCATTCTTTGCGATCACTTTGCTTGGCGGTTCGTCATCGTCAATTGCATCAGGATTGGTCGGTTTGCCCGGTTTTTTATTTTTTAGTGCTTTTTCTTGTACGAGTTTTTCCAGTCGCAGTTTTTCTTTTTGTTTTGCTAATTGTGTTGCGCGTTCTTGCTCTGCTTTGATTTGTTCCGCAATCAATTTATTTAACTGCGTGACCAGATTGCCGAGGCGCTGTTCATCCTTTTGCAGATTGTCGGCCTCTTTCTTTTGTGCGTGCAGCTTGTCCGCCAACTGCGCTAACAAGGTGCTACGTTTTTTCTTCTCGCCCTCTAAGGCTTTTTTGTGCGTGATTTCTTCTTGCGCTATTTCGTCCAGATCGTCTTTAGCGTCTTGCTCTTCTTTGGCATTTTTTTGTACTGCGGCCAAGCTGGTGCGTAAGCCCTCTATCATTTTGGCCTGGGTTTGCGAGACATAACCCATGTATTGCAAATCACGATTGATGCGATTGGGATTGTCGCCCGATAGTAGTAGTTTGATGCGGTCGCTGTCGCCACGCATATATTGATGACGCAAAAAATCCGAGAGCTGCTTTTTTTGCTGCTCGACCTTGGCGCTGAGCCTGCTCTGTTCTGCTAATAATTGTTGCAGGCGGGTTTGTGTCTCGTTTTGCTCAGCTTGTAAGTCGCGCAAAGAACGATTGGCTTCAGAAATGGCTTGCTCAGAATCAGCTAATGCATCGCTTGCTTTGTCTTTGGCCGACTCCGTTTTATTAATATCTTTTTTGAGTGTTTGCAGCTTTTGCTGTAACTCCGTGCGTTGTGCTTCAACCTGATTTTTTTGCGTCGTGCGCGCATTACTCGCTGCTTGTGCGAAGGGTGGTAGTCCGCAGAATAAACTCAACAAGCTGCCAAGCATCAACAAGCGCAAAGTCAGCCGCAATCGTAACGAGTGCGCTGGCCTTGTGCCGGTGTTTACTTTGTCTGCTTTGATATTAGTGTGCGTCACTGCGTTCAGCATCAAGGTCTTATCATGTCTTACTTCGATTTCCCTTGGCTGGCAACTGCGTGCAATGCCGCTTCAATCGCGGATTGATCGCCTAAGTAGTAGTGCTTGATCGGTTTTAAATCAGCATCCAACTCATACACCAGCGGTTGCCCGTTAGGGATATTTAAGCTGATGATATCTGCATCGCTGATGCCTTCCAACATTTTGATCAAGGCGCGCAAACTATTGCCATGGGCACTGATGATGATACGTTTGCCGGCACGGATGGCGGGGGCAATCGTATCGTCCCATGCGGGCATGACTCGGTCTACCGTGTCTTTTAAACATTCAGTCAGCGGGATTTGTGAGCGTGTTAAACCAGCATAGCGTGGATCGTTGAAAGAAGTCCGGCTGTCATTTTCTGGCAAGGGATTGGGCGGTGTATCATAGCTGCGACGCCATACAAGAACCTGCTCATCGCCATACTGGGCAGCTGTTTCTGCCTTGTTCAACCCTTGCAGAGCACCGTAATGGCGTTCATTCAAACGCCAGTCGTGTACCACAGGCAACCACATCAGATCCATTTCATCCAGCGTGCCCCAGAGTGTGCGGATAGCGCGTTTAAGGACGGAGGTATAAGCCACGTCAAACATAAAACCAGCTTCTTTTAAGACTTTGCCTGCCTGGCGCGCTTCTGCTACGCCTTTTTCAGTCAGATCAACATCGGTCCAGCCAGTAAAACGATTATCAAGATTCCAGGTGGATTCGCCGTGGCGCATCAAAACGATTTTGTACATGGTGTAATGAAGTGTGATTAAAAAGAAGTTTGGAGTTTAGGACTCACGCAAAACAGTAGAGCAGCAACTACAACAGCATCTATTTTATAATGGGCGCGTTCTTTAAAACCATTTATAACGATCTATAACCATATTACCCATTGGAATACTGTGAAATTCTTAATTGAAAACATCTGGATGATTGCCGTCGCCCTCATTTCTGGCGGTGCTTTGTTGTTCCCTGTACTGCAACGTCGTGGCGCCAAGCTAACGCAATTGCAGGCAACGCAAGTCATGAACCAGGGTAAAACTGTCGTGTTAGATGTACGTGACGCAGAAGAATTTGCTGCTGGTCATTTGCCAAACGCCAAAAACATTCCTCTGGCCGATTTGTCTAGCCGCTTGAAAGAACTAGAAAAATCAAAAAACAGTACCATCATCACTGTGTGCGAGCGTGGTGTGCGGTCTGCATCAGCGGTTGGCGTACTCAAGAAGGCTGGATTTGAGCAAGTGTTTAGTCTTGAAGGTGGCGTTTCTGCTTGGAAAACCCAAGGATTGCCAACAGTGAAGTAATTGCTGGATGACAAGTAAGTCAGTTCGGTGAATAATTGAATAAATCATTAAAATAAGTAGATATTTAAGTTAGCAGGAGAAAATCATGACAGCGCATGTCGTAATGTATAGCACCGCAGTTTGCCCATATTGCACGATGGCAGAGCGCCTGCTGAAGTCAAAAGGTGTGGACGAGATTGAGAAAATCCGTGTCGATCTGGACCCAGTTGTGCGTGAAAACATGATGCAAAAGACAGGCCGCCGGACAGTACCGCAGATTTACATCGGCGAAACGCATGTCGGCGGTTTCGACGATTTGTCGGCGCTGGATCGTACTGGCAAGCTGGAAGCTTTATTGAATCCTGCTTGATCTGGCGATGAATCGGCGTTGATCTGACTGCGGTTTTGCTCAATTAGAGCTACTTTTCTGACATGCAATGCAGCGCTTTGTTTGTCAGAGCCTCAATAAAATGTCATTACGTGGACAAATTAATCAGCAAAAATCACTTAAATGGTAGATTTTTGCTGATTTTGCATTTGACTTGGTAGAATAACGCGCCGCGATCTTGAAATGGCCGACATCAGCTCTATCTACAGCCATCTCGCTGTTCATTAATTGTTATTAATCTTTTAGAATTTTTAGAAAGTCTCACATGTCTGACGAAAATCTGCAGCCCGTATTTCAAATTCAACGCGTTTATCTGAAAGATTTGTCGCTTGAACAGCCAAACTCCCCAGCTATTTTTCTGGAACAAGAAGCACCAACGATTGAAGTCGCTCTGGATGTCAGCGCAGCGCCATTAGCCGACGGTATCGTTGAGTCCATCGTGACTGTCACTGTGACTGCTAAAGTCAACGATAAAGTGGCTTTCTTGGTTGAAGGCAAGCAAGCGGGTATCTTTGAAGCACGCAATATTCCTGCAGATCAGTTAGATCCATTGCTCGGTATTGGCTGCCCAAATATTATCTATCCTTACCTGCGCGCCAATATTGCTGATGTGATTTCCCGTGCGGGTTTCCCACCAGTCCATTTGTCTGAAATCAATTTTGAAGCGTTCTACCAACAGCGTTTGCAAAATATCGCTGAACAACAAGCTAAATTGCAAGCTGAAGGCGGCGAACCAACGCCAGCAACGACACACTAATTGCCTGCGATCGAGTGTTAGCCCGGTGAGTTGGTGATGTATATACCCGCTGATCGGGTTCAAAGTGGAAATTACTATGCGTCGTTCTTTGATTTTATCTGTACTGTTAGGCACCGCTTCTTGGTCTGGCATCGCCCAGGCATTAGAGTTTAGATCCATCGGTGCGTCCCCCGTGATTTTGTATGATGCGCCGTCGACCAAGGGTGGCAAGGTATATGTTGCGCCGCGTGGCATGCCGGTAGAAGTGATTTTGACTTACGGCACCTGGAGCAAAGTACGCGACATGGGTGGTGATTTAAGCTGGGTAGAATCAAAAGAATTGGTCGCGCGTCGTAACGTCGTTGTACGTGTCGCCAATGTTAAAGCCCATTCGGCTGCGGACGAAGCCTCGTCTCTGGTATTTAGCGCAGACAAAAATGTGCTGCTCGAAATGGCCGAACCGGTGTCATCAGGATGGGTCAAAGTAAAGCACCGCGACGGACAGATTGGCTATGTCAAAGTGTCTGAAGTCTGGGGCGTGTAGGAGGCTGTAAAGTGATCGTAAAAAAGGACAGCATGCTGTCCTTTTTTATATACTCCCTTCATTTTTAAGAAAATATGCCCTATTGTTCAAATATTGTATGGACGATTAAATAATACTGCATAGGGTATATTTTAATCTTTATCTGCAGTTTCATAACGAGGTCAGGCAATCATGAACATAAGCGTACTTGGCGCTGGTGCCTGGGGCAGTGCATTAGCGATTTCTCTTGCCACTAAAAATCAGGTATTGCTTTGGGGACGCAAGCCCGAGCTGGTGCAGCAAATGCAGACTCAGCGCGAAAACCAGACCTATCTTGCGGGCTGTCATTTCCCTCCTGATTTACAAGCCACAGCCGATTTTGAGCAGGCTATGGCGCATGCAAGTTCGGCAGACGGCTTGTTGATTATTGCCACCTCAGTATCTGGCTTGCGGCCTTTATTGCAGCAATGTCTGCCATTTCAGCCGAAGCATGTGGTTTGGTTGTGCAAAGGCTTTGAAGAGGGCACGCAACTGTTACCGCATCAAGTGGTGCGTCAGGTTTTAGGCGGTGCGGTGCAGGCGGGTGCTTTGTCTGGTCCCTCATTCGCACAAGAAGTAGCCAAGGGCTTGCCATGTGCACTGACCATCGCTTCTACTTCAGCAGAGCTTTGCCAAAAAGTCGTCAGTGCGGTGCATGGGAATGCGATTCGGGTGTACTCCAGCGATGACGTGGTCGGTGTAGAAGTCGGTGGTGCGGTGAAAAATATTCTGGCCATCGCGACTGGCATTGCTGATGGTTTGGGTTTGGGTTTAAACGCCCGCGCAGCCTTGATGACACGCGGCCTGGCAGAAATCAGCCGCCTCAGCGCCGCTCTAGGCGGACGCGCGGAGACTCTGATGGGTTTGACCGGTGTAGGGGATTTGATTTTGACATGTACCGGAGATTTGTCACGTAACCGCAAAGTCGGTCTGGCGTTGGCGCAGGGTAAATCCTTGTCGTTGATCGTACAAGAATTAGGACATGTTGCCGAGGGCGTGCGTTGTGCGCAGGCAGTCAAAACTTTAGCCGCCAGTTTGCAGGTGGAGATGCCAATTACCGATGCCGTCGCTGGCGTGTTGTTTGATCAAATTTCTGCGCAGCAGATGATCGCCCGTTTATTGGCGCGTGATGCTAAGCAGGAAGTGCTTTAACTTTATCAATGTTTGACGAAGATATCGAGGACTATGGTTGTGTGTAAGTGCGGCGCAACTTGGGATGATGTAGCACGCGGTTGATCACGGAATTCAGCACGAGCTGGCTACGCAACAACTCCCGGGTTTTTTGTATGCCTAATGTCGGTAAATACAGTATCCCGAGATCGACCACAAACCGGGTACGAATGTCTTTTCTGCGCAAAGATAATTTGCGATGATAAAGTTGTTTGCGGCGTCTGCTTCCTGGCATACATATACCTTAGTCCTAAGACATTGCCTGACATTACATGACGCATTAATCTTAATCTTATTCGCCTTCTATGGGCAGCTTTTTTGCTAAACGGTTTTGTTCTTGTCGTAGCGCCGACGCAGATTTTTGGTGGCTACCTGCTGCGCGCTGTTTTGCTGCAACGGCAACTGGATTGCGTGGTTTGGTTTGTGCAGGGTCAAGTCGAAAGGTCAGCTTTTGGCGCGTGCCTGTCGTTTTATTTGCCATCACTACTCCTTTCTCTTTTTAACTATTGTTTTGAAGTTAAGTTAATCGCTTGCAGTAACAAAGAGTATTAAGATTTATTACCGCAAGCCTCAAGCCAGGCTAAATTTGTATTTGATGCGTATCAATCGCTATCAATTCAACGCACAGTAGACATTAAGTAGACATTAAGTCGACGTCAAATCGGCATCAAATTAAATCACAAAACATAGCGTGATAAATCCTCATCTACCGACAATGCCTGCAGTCGCTGCTCTACGTAAGCGGCATCGATCACAATGGTTGTGCCACTATTTTGATGTGCATCGAAAGAGATTTCTTCCAGCAGTTTTTCCATCACCGTATAAAGACGTCGGGCGCCGATATTTTCTGTGGTCTCATTGACTGCGTAAGCGATGCCCGCCAGTCTTTGCACGCCCTCATCAGTAAAGTCTATCGTCACACCTTCTGTCGCCAGCAAAGCTTTGTATTGATGCGTCAAACAGGCGTCGGTACTGGTTAAGATGCGCTCAAAATCGGCAATCGACAAAGATTCTAATTCAACCCGGATTGGAAAACGTCCTTGCAGTTCAGGTATCAAATCAGATGGCTTCGCCAGATGGAAAGCGCCTGAGGCGATAAATAAAATATGATCCGTTTTGATCATGCCGTATTTGGTGTTGACCGTAGTGCCTTCGACCAGAGGCAATAAATCACGCTGCACACCGGCACGCGATACCTCGGCACCACCAGACTCAGAGCGAGAAGCGATCTTATCGATTTCATCTAAGAATACGATGCCGTTTTGTTCAACATTATGTATTGCCTGTTGTTTAAGTTCGTCTTCGTTGATCAGCTTGCCTGCTTCTTCTTCGATCAAAATTTTCAGAGCATCTTTAATCTTAAGCTTACGAGATTTTTTGCGTCCGCTACCAATGCCGGAGAACATGGATTTGATCTGCTCAGTCATTTCTTCCATGCCGGGTGGTGCCATGATCTCCATGGTGGGCGCGGTCTCGGCGACTTCAATATCGATCTCTTTATCGTCTAATGAACCTTCGCGTAGGCGCTTACGAAAAATTTGTCGCGTATTGTTATCTGCAGTTTTGCCAGCCTCTTTTTCTGCATTGTCTGCTGTCACTGCAGTAGTTTCAGACACCTCTTTATTGGGACTAAAACCAAAATCACGGGCTGGTGGTAGCAGAATATCCAAGATACGATCTTCCGCCGCATCTTCAGCACGGGCGCGTACTTTACGAGTTGCTGCTTCGCGGGTTTGTTTGATACCGATATCCACCAAGTCGCGGATGATCGTGTCTACGTCTCGGCCAACATAACCGACTTCGGTAAATTTAGTAGCTTCGATTTTGATAAAAGGCGCATCTGCCAGTTTTGCCAGACGACGTGCAATTTCGGTTTTACCCACACCGGTTGGTCCTATCATCAGAATATTTTTAGGCGTGATTTCATGCCGTAATGGTTCCGGGACTTGCTGTCTGCGCCAGCGGTTGCGTAACGCAATGGCGACGGCACGTTTGGCGCGGGCTTGGCCAACGACATGTTTATCGAGTTCAGAAACGATTTCTTGCGGGGTCATATTCATGGTGCGATCCAAATCAGTCGAGAGTTTCTATCGTGTGGGACAAATTGGTATAAATGCACAATTCGCCAGCGATCGTCAGTGATTTTTTCACGATCTCGATAGGGGATAAATCGGTATTTTCTTGCAAAGCTTTGGCGGCTGACTGGGCAAATGTGCCGCCAGAACCAATCGCGCCGATGCCGTCCGTCGGTTCCAGCACATCGCCATTGCCGGTGATGACGAGCGTAGTCTCTTTGTCCGCCACCAATAGCATCGCTTCCAGCCGGCGCAGCATGCGGTCGGTACGCCAGTCTTTGGCAAGTTCGACCGAGGCACGCATCAAGTGGCCTTGGTGTTTTTCCAACTTGGCCTCAAATCGTTCAATCAGCGTAAAAGCATCCGCAGTACCGCCTGCAAAACCGGCTAATACTTTGTTGTGATACAGCTTGCGGACCTTGCGGGCAGTACCCTTCATGATGATATTGCCGAGTGTGACTTGTCCGTCGCCACCGAGTGCGACTAGATTGCCGCGTCGTACCGACAAGATGGTGGTGCCGTGAAATTGTTCCATGTGATCCTCGAATAATGATGTGCGGATAGCGACCATCCATTGGCGAGCTCGCCAAACTTGATACGCTTAAGCTGATAATGGCGTGCTGATTGTTTTAAACAGCCCTCGATCGCGTTGGATAGAAATGGGGCTAGGTCTTCAAATTACAAGATAGAGCAGAAATCAGAGGTGGCTTGCAACTTTGACGTGTGCTAATAGCTTATTAATTAGTGCTTGCGAGGGGAGATGGTAGCAACGCTTTTCAAACCCATGGCATTAAACAAGGCCATGACTAAGTAGTTAACTTCCACAAATTGAATGTGATTATCTCTAACACCCGCGATGGGTACTAGGCCATTGAGTAATTGTGCAGAGGCACCAAATTCGACCCGGTCCAGACGTGAACAATCTAATACTATTTGGTTGTACAGTTTGGAGTGTTCGGTAATTTGCGCGATCAAAATATCGGTTTTGCCTTCAATCACTGCTGGCATCATAAACCGATGGGCTGATTCTGTTTCGAGCTGAATTTCTGGAAATGAAGTGGTGACTTTGTTCTTTGGCGCTTCAAAAGAAGGAGGGGAAACTTCGAAGGTAATGCAGTAATCCATACTGACTTCTTCAAATGCTTTTTCAAAATGCAATAATTGCAAAATTTCAAGCAATAGCAACCACGGCGCTTCGGTTTCATCACGTCTGCCAACTTGCAGTATCGCGCGGATGTTATCGGCCAGGTCTTGTGCTGCAACTAACATCAAGTCATGTTTAGTTTTTTTCAGATTTTTGAGTGCACGCAACAACAAGCCACAGCCGACTGCATCGACATTTTTTACACGAGTGAAATCGAGCTTAATACTTTGACTTTGCTTGCTGACTTGTTGCAAGCGTTCCAGCAATTTGATGATGTTACCATCTAGCTGACTGGGGAAAGAAATATTCGCCGTTGTCTGATTGGTATCGTCACCTGATTTGTCGGTCTGATAGCGCGAATCATGCCAAATCGGTGGCGACATCTCGTATTTACTGGCGTACTCCAATGACAGACGGTCAAACTGGGCTTGATTGTTTGAAATTTCGTACAGATCAAACAACATGTACCAGCCAATTTGTTCTGCTTGACCCAAATTTTTATTATGAATCGCAGCCTGCAGCATTTGTTCCGCAACTTCTTTTTGACCGCTGGCAAATAAAATCGCCGCTTCTTCTAGTAAAGGAACCGACTCAGTCTCTGCCAGATCTGCGGTCATTAAATCGGTATGCTGTTCCAACAAATAATCTGTAGTAGGCATTGCCAGAGGCAGCGTACTTTGGAAGTCAGTAATCGGCTCAGTTGCCGATGCAGGTTTGTTTGCGGAATTGGCTTTTGCAGCATCAGGAGCTGTTTTATTGGACGGTACGTTTTTTGTTTTGCCCATGTCACGCGACATTTCAAATTCTATCGCATCAATTTTGCGCGCTGTTGCTCTAGCCATATGGCGTTGAGCCATGATGGAATTTGATTGTGCGTCGTCACTGGACGTCACCAAGATATCCGTATTGCCGCTTTTAGAACGTGTTTTTTTGGCAGAAGTTTTCAGCGCGGA
>JANXTO010000251.1 GCA_025352365.1 Undibacterium sp.
ACTAACCGCTTCTAAATCTTGCGCCTCAGTAAATACCTCGCCAATCGGAAACTGGCCGCCGACATTGGTCATGCCAGTGTAATCGCCAATATTCAATTTAGCGGGCTCTAATGGCGAAGCAAATACAAGACGTGCGCCCTCGCCGCTCTCGACCACCGCACTGCCAGCGCGGTCAATCTTATCTTTTAGTGCCCGACCGACGACGCGAAAATACGCAGGGTCGTAGGCCAGACTATCGATATAAATTAATGCCTCAGCAGCCGACAAGCGCGCCAGATGCACATGCTCAATCACTTTTAAACCACGCTTAAATAACTCGACCCTTACCCGATAGGCATCCAGACGGAAACTGGTAGTTTGTACCAACACCACCAGATCGGATGGCGCTAGAGTCTCAAACACGGCATGGATCTCTTCCGGGCTTACCTGATCAAAATCAATGAACTGTGCGCCTGGTAAACAACGTCGATACGCTTCACTCAGCGCTAAAGACAAACCGCAGCCCCGATCAGCGACGATCAGAGCTTTATGTGCGAGCTGATGCTCCATCGCCATTGACAAAATATCGGCAATATTTTTGGTCGCCATTGCTATCGCCGACTCTGGCAAAACGCTGTGGATTTGAGGATTATCTAGGGAGTTCATTGGCATGATGTACATCGTTACAAAAATAGGTAGCAAGGAGCGCTTATCAAACAGAAAAAATACGCGGGCACAAATGAACCGGATGGCGACCGTAATCAATTAGACATTGATTACACATCGATTACACATTGATTACTTGAGAGTCATGCGGTCTGCCACTGAGTTTTTTACCGTACTTTTTTCGGTTGGTTTTGCGCTAGCGCATTGTAATCGACATTGACAATGCACTTAGTTTTGCTCACAACTTAAAGTTGGTCATGTACCGATTTTCGATATTTCACGGCTGGCATTAATGATCAAAACTCTCTTTTTTCTTTAGCTTCGTTAATGACAAGAGAATACCTAAAAATCACCCAACAACTTGCTTATTTAAATATACTTTTTAATCACGCTTATAGAAAATTGATCGCTAATTTAAGTTAGCGCAGGTTTTGCCGTTATTTAGCTTAACTGGATTAAAACTACTTGATACAGCACGTCACAGATAATACTTAGCAAATTTGTATGAAACTCTTCTCATTTCCTCGCGTCAACCAAGTCGTTCCCGCTGATACACGTCATATGGGCTATGAAACCGTTGCGCAATCTGATAACGAAGCTCCACAGAAGGCAAAACTAGATGACCAATCCGTGAGCAATGCCACAACTGCCTCTGCCAATGGCGCCCGCAGTGGAGAAGATCGCCGCCGTGGTAACGACCGCCGCCAGACCGAGCGCGCGCCATCCTCGGTAGCGATTTTATTTGACACTCGCGCCAAAATAATCCGGCGCAAAACCTCTCGTCGTCATGAAGATGACGAGCGATTACAAAACTTCAGTATCAAAATATAGCTTCTACCTGGTAAATCAAGCATCGCGTCAGTTAAACTTCCCCAGCAAGCCAAGCTCCGAGGATAATAGCAACTTCATTCTCGGACGCACCGCGTTCCCTCCACTGGAAACTACTATGTCTACCAAGTCAAACACCCCCGCGCCTTTTCAAGCTAAACGTCTTAAGCGCAAGCAATTTGCCAGCACAGGCGATGTGCATATTCAGGGCGATTTGCTGATCGCAACACAACTCATCGTCGGCGGTGACTTGCTGGTAGACGGTGATCTGCAGGCAGAAGAAGTATTTTGCCTTGGCAAAATTACTGTGACAGGCAACATTCAGGTTCAATCGCTTTATGTCGGCCAGGCGCTCGATTGCGGCGGCGATATCGAAGTCGAATTTTTACTCAAGACCGGTTGCAATGCCGAATGGATGGCGCGTATGCTGGAACTTGATCAAGCCAAGACCAGCAAGGACGGCAGCAGCTATATGGACAAATTAGTCCATCCTTCTATTCTGCAACGTGATGCGCATCATGAAATTTTTGGTGGATTTGGCGACATCCAAGCGCTCGGCTATCTGGCTTGCGACGTCTTGGATTGTCATGGCAGCGTGCAATTGGATGATGTCTTTGATGTGATTGAAGTCCAGTATATCGGCGGTCATTTAAGCGCGAGCGAAGTCCTGATCGCAGGCGACGCCAATTGCAAAGGTGAAGTATTTAGCGAAACCGATATCACTGTCACCGGCACGCTATTCGCAGGCAATGTTACCTGCCAGGGCAATCTGGAAACCGGCGCGATTGTCTGCCATGGCGACATCAGCACCTGGGGCACATTACGCGCCAGCGGTGAAATTAGCAGCCTGAACGGCGAAATCCATTGCGGTCGCTGGATTGCCACTAAAGCCACTATCTACGCGGCCAAATACATCAAGGCAGGCGAATCCGTCGTCGCAGAACAAGGCATTAGCAGCGGTGACGATTACGGCATTTTGGCAGGTACTACACTGCGCCGATCGCTCTGGGAAAGCCACGGATTTGTCTCTGCGCCAACCAAACCACGCCACTTGTTATCCGGTAAATTTGTAGAAGGCAAAAAAATCAAAAATATCGACGCGTTAGAAAAAAAACGTGATGTCGAATTAGATTGGGAAGTAGTACGCAGACTGAAGCGAGAATCTGAGCAGGCATAATCACATAATGCCCTCAAGTAAACGCCACGCTGAACAGAGTTGATCGGTGCGGCGTTCACTCCTGTATTTGATTACCGATTCGATTACTGATTCGATTGCATGCTGTCTACGATGATTGTTAGCCCTACAGGAAGCTTATGAAAAAAATCCAACCCGCGTATCTGGCAGCCTATCTTGCCGCTACGGTCGTATTTTGCCTGTTCGATTTTGTCTGGCTCACGGTAGTCGCAAAAGATTTCTATCAGTCGCAATTAGGCTCCCTCATGCTGGCCGAGCCTAAGCTGATTCCCGCCGCTGTGTTTTATCTGGTGTACTTGTTCGGTCTGTTGATCTTTGCGATCATTCCAGCGATGCACAAACAAAGTTGGATCACCGCCACCACACTCAGCGCACTGCTGGGTCTGGTCGCCTATGGCACCTATGATCTGAGTAATCTCGCGACATTAAAAGGCTGGTCAGCCAGTTTGGCGGTCATCGACATTGTATGGGGCGCATTCGTCAGCGCAGCATCAGGGACAGCAGGCTATTGCGTGACCAAGGCGTTTCAGGACGAAATACACGATTGATCGCACAAGAGAATAAAGGGAGAAATCAATATACTCCCCTATATTTTTTATAAATATACCTAATTGCCCAGACTTTATATGGACGATTAATATATACTCTATAGGAGTATGTTAAAAACATCGGCGTACAACGATAGAATTCAGGTCTTCATCACCAAGCTCCAGCGCTTAAATACGCGCAGCCCAATCACTCGCAAGCAAGCCATACATAGCCGAATCTGACACAACGCCATCTACAATCCAGCGCTCGCGCAACATGCCCTCCAGCTTAAAACCAAGTCGCTCCAGACATCTGGCAGATGCCAGGTTCATGGGATCAATATCCGCCTCAATACGATTGAGCTGAAGTTCAGCAATTCCATACTGAATCAATGCCAGCAAAGCCTCTTGCATATAACCGTGACCCCAGGCTGCATGTTTCAAGACATAACCAATTTCGGCACGGCGACATTGTTCAGAAAAATGAAAAAGCGAACAGTCACCCAATAATTGATTGTCAGATAATCGCACTATCGCCAAACACAAACTCTGACATACCGGCATCTCTTTTAAATCACGCTGTATCCTTTTTTGCGCAGTCTCTAAGTCTGTCCATGGCAAAGTAGTGCCGTATTTTGTGATAAGCGGATCAGAAAAAATCGACAGCAAGTCGGCAGCATCGTCTAGCTTAAACGGACGCAGCAACAAGCGTTCAGTTTGTAGCGTAAGTTGGTCGAAGGAGAGCATAAAATTTCTGAGTGGGATAAGCAAGATTGGCTGGTATGATAAAAATTAGTCCTGATAGAAAATAGTACAAGTCGTAAGGCCATAAGATCATACACCGAAGAAATCAGGCAATGAACATTAGCAATAAAAAAGCCGCTGACTCAACATCAGCGGCTTTTTTATTCAACGTAACAGGTTCAATAAATATCGACCAATACTCTGACAGCGCTATATTTTCCGCTGCTGTAATAGCCTTTGGTATTGCTATCTTTGTAGAACTTAATTTTGTAAGCAATCGTGCTGGACGGGTAAGTTGATCCCGATGTATAGACTGGCTTGGGTGCGGTCCCGACGTTATAAGCCGTGGTGCTGTCTACGATCCAGGTCAATGATTTAGTAATCTCGTTCGGGTCTAAAATCGCAGCAGAGTCATAGTAAGTTGCATTGTAAGGCCGGGTAATCAGGCTCTTGCTGCTGGTCGCTGTTTTAGTCGAAAAGTTATAGGCGTCACCGCTGGTCAGGTAGGTAATTTGTGCGCCGGTGACTTTAAAGTACGAGGCCGTTGGGAAGATCGCATTAGCCGTATCGGCAACGCTCACGCCGTTGGTACCGTAGACCTTCGCGGCACTGTCATTGAGATAAATAGCGGTATCCTCATCCACGCAAACACCTTGCGTTTTTGAGGTATTTCTCATCCCAGCTAACAAGCGGGCGACGCGTCCGCGAGCATTGCAATGGGTATCGACTGCGACATTGGCACCAGCAAATCCAAAGCCTGTCATCGTGCCAGCATTTTCTAAATAAGCGAGTGAACTGGTACCGCTGCGGTCATCTTTTAAACCGGTCGCGCTACCAACACTCTTAGGTGCAAAGTTGGCGTTGAAGTATAAAACACCGTAGGCAACGCCCTCGCCCATCATAGGATTTGCCTGAATCATGGTGCCTGCCGATGTTCCTGCAATCACCAGACTGCCATTATTGACACGAGTATGTAACGCCGCCATCAATGGCGTATCAGCGCCGCTATTAGTTAAAAAAGTTCTGGCAGCGCGGGACTGATCACCACCATTAAAAAACACCACGTCGGCCTGATTAATGATGGCGATATTAGCGTTCCCTGCAGCATTGCCAGAATAAGAATCGTTGGTGTAATTATCCGCATGCGCGGTGATATGCTTTGGAGCAAAACCATGCTTTTGGAATAGCTTGATGTAACTCAGCGCACCGGTCGTCGGATCATCATTGTTATAAACGTTGTCACCGGAGGCAGCGGTATCTGCCGATGCCGTGACGACGGCAACTCTGGGGCAAGTTGTCGTATTCCAATCAGTCACACAATTAGTATAGATGCTGGTGTTGGGCGTCCAGTTGCGCGAGGTAGATGCGCGCAATCCGGCATAGATTTCATTATTGGTTTCTGCTGTCGCACCGCCCATCATAAAAACTTTAGCGGCATGCGTCGTAAAAGGTGTCGCCAATAAGCCGGCACAAGTCAGCATTCTGATCGTTAATCCCAAAAATATTTTATTCATTTTTGCTTCCCTAAAAGTTGGATGACGATCCAATGTCGTCAATCTGTTTTCAACAACATGAATTCAATTGCTTATTGCTACAGAGACCTCAAAATCCGTCTTCTCTATAGATACCTTTGATAAAACGGCATATCTGCACCAAACCAGTTTTCACGCTCCTCCGATCTGATCAATACCAAGCGGATGTTTCGCTGAACAAAAAACATTTCATTGCAAAGCTAGGAGAAAACGGTAAGAACATCATAGGCACGGAAAATAATTTACACAATTTATATTTATGTAAATTATTTTACTAATTTAAAGGGGAGTTTTTCATCAAATGCGATGAAACAGGCAAGTAAAAAAATACGGTTTAGCAGGAAAACAGATAGTGATATGTAAAAAATGACGAAGCGAAGCTGTTGCAATCAAGAAGGATTATTTGAAAATACCCGGCGAAATTTTCAAAAATGAGACTTTTAGCGGAAAACTATTTTGTAACCGTCGTCAAAATGAGACGGCATCACCTTCAAGTACTTTTTTGCAAGTGAAGTAACAACCGGCATTGCAGAATTTACAGCCCGATTAACTAACCCGCAGAACGGTCTGTGGGTGGCGGTGGACTCAGGGCGAATTGCAGGATCAATCGCCATAAATGGCGAGCATCTAGGACAAAACCTGGCGCGTCTACGCTGGTTTATCGCTGACGATAGTTTGCGTGGCATGGGTGTCGTTCGCCAGCTTTTGAGTGAAGCAATATCGTTTTGCAAAAATCAGCATTTTGCAGAAGTACACCTCTGGACATTTCAAGGACTGCATAGCGCACGTCGGCTATATGAAAAATTTGGCTTTGTGCTGGCGGAAGAGCGCACCGGCAATCAGTGGGGTAACGAAGTCGTGGAGCCACGCTTTGTGTTGAAATAGTTCTTTGGTTCGCCCTATTGCCATGGAAAATGGACACGGATTAACATCTGCTAACTACACCACGTCGCTGACATCTTATTGGAAGCGCATACGAATGACACTTCCAATTTGCTTGCGAACCAATAACTACTTTAAACCACCTAGCAATTGTTATTAGATGAAGTTTGAGTTAATAAGTATAAAACGCTAGTTTAGTGCCGCCTCTTTCTTAGCCATTTTTACTTTAGCATCGGAATCAACTTTTGCCTCCTGCTCTTTTTGCTCCGCCGTTTTAAATAATCCCATCACATCACGCTTACCCCGCTCCAGGTAGGGGATTGGTTTGTCCATCCATTCTGGACGTGGACTGCCAAGCAGGTAATGGTCGAAAAACTCCGCCATGTGGACGGTGTAGTGCTTCACGTTATCACGCTCTCTTAAGCCATGTTTTTCACCGTTGTAATTGAACCAGTAGGCTTCTTTTCCTAGATGTCGCAACGCTGTAAAAAATTCTATTGCCTGATAATACGGAACGGCATCGTCCTCATCATTGTGGATGGTGAGGTAAGGCGTCTGGACTTTATCGACTTTAAAGATCGGTGAATTTTCGATGTACTTTGCCTGATCGCCCCAAGGCGTGCCGCCGATGCGACTCTGACCGCGCTCATACTGAAAAGCGCGGCTCATCCCTGTGCCCCAACGAATGCCGCCGTAACCACTGATCATATTGGCCATTGATGCACCAGCCTCGGCGGCGCGGAAGATGTCGGTATGCGTCAGCAAATAATTAATTTGGTACGCCCCCCAGCTATGGCCTTGAATGCCGACACGTTGCGGATCGACATAGCCTTTGGCAATGACTTGCTGGATCGCTGGCAATACCGTATTCATCGCACTCTTACCCGGGTAGCCGGTGGTGTAGACGATATCTGGACGTAATACGATATAACCGTTGCTGACATAGCGGGTAACATTGATATTTTGGCTAGGCGCTGGCGGGACATGACGATATAAATTGTCTGTCATGTTTTCGTAGATATAGACCATCATCGGGTATTTTTTCTTCGGGTCAAAATTCTCTGGTTTGGTGAGCAAGGCTTTTAATTTTTTTCCGTCGGTAGTGGTGTAGCTAATCAACTCTTGCGTACCCCAGTTGTATTGGCTTTGTTGCGGATTAGCGTTGCTGATTTTTTGTGGTGATTGCATTTTTAAATTGCTACTCCACAGGTCGGGAAATTCTTCAAAACTTTGCTGGGTAAATAAGACCGTGTCAGCTAGCTTTGCCTTAAGTAATCCACTGATCATTTTGTTCGCATGGATCAGTTTGACAGGCCCGCCCCCTTTGGGATTTTGCTCTACATAGCCACTGGAGCGATCAATCTCGTGGGTCGTAGCGAGTACCCAAGTCTGGTCGGACGGCAAGAATTTTTGTTCTTTATCTAATGTCACATAGCGCAACTCCACATGATTTTTCCGTCCATAGCCAGCGCTCAAATTAGTACTGACATGGCTAACGGGATTGATCTCCCATAAATCAAATTGGTCAAATACAACAACGCTGGCGTCATTCTCTGTCCAACCTGCAAAGCCGTAGGCAGAACGTGGCTCTGGCGTGTCTTGTTTAAGATCTTCAAAATGGACTTTAAGTTTGCCAGTCAGGTTGGTCTTGCTACTGTCAGTGGTACTCCAGCTAAACCAGGTGCTGGTAGGCGCATCAAAGGCCAGCATATATTTACCAGCAGGTGACAGAGTGGGCTCGAAGCGCAATTTTTTGGCTAAGGATTTACTTTGGCCTGTGCGCAAATCCAGTGCATAGGCGTCGTAGTATAAAGAATCCCATGACTGCAAAATCTGATACGGCAGATCGCTGATGCCAAGCGCAAACTGGGCATTGTCATTGGTGATGACCATCGGCATAGTTTTATTCGCCAGTTGCAAAAAGCGCTTGTCGGCCAGATGTATGACAGCGCGGTAGCTGCGTTGTTTTTCTTTTTCTGCCTTGACCTTTTGCATCGATTGCAGCTCTGGATCTTTCCAATGCCATAGATCGACTTTCATCGGTTCTGGCGCGTCCTTGGGTTCGATTTTTGGATCTTCTGCAGTGCCGAAAAACAGCCGTGCGCTGTCTTTGCTGAAAGCGACCTCACCAAATTCGCTAGGTGACCAGGCGATTGGCATGCCTGGAGTTGCGCCGTTGACTAATAAGCTGGCGGCTTGATCTTTGACATACCAGTAGAACAGCGAGAAGGCTGTCGGGTCGGGGTCTTTGGCTTTATCAGATTCTTTATTTTTTTCTTTTTGCGTAGTATTTTCAGTGAGTTTTTCACTCGATTTTTCATTTCGCTGGGCAAGCAATTGATCACGGTTGCTGACAAAGGCGAGTTGCATGCCTGCGTCGTCAAACCTCAACTGCTTATAGCTTCCGACACCTGTTAATAGACTTTGCGTGCTGCTATCGGCGGTGCTGAATAAATACACGCCCTCCTTAGAAGCATCTTTGGATTTTTCTGCTTCTTTTATTTTATCGGTGCTGCTAGCGATTGTTGAGTCGGTTTTTTGATTTATTTTTTCAGCTGTTTTTTCGCCTATTTTTTTATTGGTTTTTTCTGTCACTTTCTCTGCTGATTTTTCTGTCACTTTCTCTATTAGCTTATCGCTAGCTTTTTCAGCTGTTTTTGCGGCGTCTTTTACCGACACACTATAGGCCAGCAAACCACCATTTTTTGCCCAGACAAACTCCGCTACGTCTTTGTAGCTAATGTGCTTTCCACTAGGGCGTGTTGACATATAAAAAGCTGTTAACTTTTCCCGAAGTGTGTTTACATTCGGGATTTTAAAGAATGAAACGATGCTGCGACTGATGTTAAGAGATGATCAATGGGAACGTATTGCGCCCTTATTGCGTGGAAAATCAGGCGATAGAGGGCGTAGTGGGCTTGATAA
>JANXTO010000035.1 GCA_025352365.1 Undibacterium sp.
AACTGCGCTACTTTTGATACTTTTATCGCTGCTTATCAGCCGGATATGGTGTTGTTTGATCGTTTTTTTACGGAAGAACAGTTCGGCTGGCGGGTGGAGGCGACGTGCCCCGACGCTTTACGTGTGCTAGATACGACCGATCTGCATAGCCTGCGGGATGCGCGGCATCAGCTGTTAAAAGCGACGCTGCATCATTGTCGTAATGAGGCCGAGCGTTACCAGGCTGGTCCTGTATTAGCTTCGCCGGAGGCATTGCGTGCTGCAATGCTGTTGGGTGAAGAAATTGGTCTAACGGAAGGACGCCCTGGAAATCAGGGAATCGCCCAGCGCGAAATTGCCGCGATTTATCGCTGCGATCTGACCTTGATGATCTCCGATGCGGAGGTCGATTTGTTACAACGGCAGTTTGGCGTTCCCGCCATGTTATTGCATCACTGCGCCTTGATGCTGATGCCCTCATCTGCGGCGCATCAGGCACGGCCAACATTTGAACAGCGCGCACATTTTTTTAGCATCGGTAATTTTCGTCATGCACCCAACTGGGATGCAGTGTTATGGCTAAAACATGCTTTGTGGCCAAAAATCCGTGAACAATTACCCGATGCACAATTGCATGTAGCCGGCTCGTACCCGCCACCTAAAGCCACAGCCTTGCATCATCCTAAGCAAGGTTTTCATGTGATGGGCTGGGTGGCGGACGCACATCAGGCCATGTTGCAGGCGCGTGTCTGCCTGGCGCCTTTGCGGTTTGGTGCGGGGATCAAAGGCAAACTGGCAGATGCGATGGCATGCGGTACGCCAAACGTGACGACCGCGATTGGGTGCGAAGGTAT
Organism: Undibacterium sp.; assembly: GCA_025352365.1. Lineage (GTDB taxonomy): Bacteria > Pseudomonadota > Gammaproteobacteria > Burkholderiales > Burkholderiaceae_D > Undibacterium. The sequence continues at coordinate 834 of JANXTO010000035.1, forward strand.
GCAGGGCGATTTACCTTGGGGCGGCGCACAGGCAGATGATGCCGTCTCGTTTGCTAATGCCGCTGTGGCGCTGTATCGGGATCAAGCGCTCTGGCAGCAAGCGCAGGCAAATGGCGACCGGATTTTGCAACTACGGTTTGATCGGGACACCATCGCGGTAGCTTTATTAGATCGCTTGCAAGTGGCTTATCAACAGCGGGTAGCGGGACGACAAGCCAATTTTGTGGGCAGCATGTTGCGCCATCATCACCATAAAAGTACCCAATACATGTCGCAATGGATTGCTGCAAAAAATCAACTTTTGGCATTGGAGCCTGTCGCGCCTGATCAGGCTGGCAATGCTGGGTAATTTACGCCAGTTAGGTGCCTGTTGGAAGGCTACGGAAAGCGTCTAATAACGGTATTCATCCACCAGATGCTTGTGAAAACTATATTTAGTCCCACCTTGTAAAACATCAATCAGTTTTTTAGCATTGGCGGCAGAAATAAAAATATCCGCCACGCCATCTTTGACGCGGAATTTAGTCGCCGGACTAAGGATATTGTTAGGCTTGATCGTCAGGTGACGGATGATTTTGGCTTTCTCATTGCAGATCAAAAAATGACATTCTTTTTTGAAATTAGCCAAAGGAATATTCAACCACCAACCTTCATCAGCGACATAGCGCACCACTTGTGAGAACTGGGTATTGCTGTCGTTGAGCAGCTTGACTCGCAGCGAGTCGTTGGCGATTTGTATGGCGTCGGATTTGTTCATATTAGATTGGAGCTCAATAGTGTCGTGATTTGCGCAAGGATACACGTTGGCTAGCTCAGACTTGGAACAATTATCGGCGGAGCCAGAAATTTTTTAGAAATGAGCGCAAAATAGTTTGCATGCGAAGCTTGGGATTTGCTTTGATTTAGCTCTGATTCGGTTTTGGTTTTGGTTTTGCCTTAATTATTGCAAACGATCAGTTAGCTGCCGCCAAGCTTTTTCATACCCTTTGTTGTCAAAACATTCAGGAGATTTTTACTATGTCACTATTCAATACATCCTTTTCATTATCTAAACTGACCTCGCTCCCATTATTGCTGGCCGGTTTGTTATCGTTCTCATCCGCCTATGCAGCTGAGCGGACTTTTTTTGAAGCACCATTAGATAACGCCGAAGTTACCTCGCCGTTTAAAGTCAAATTTGGCCTAGAGGGCATGAAGATCGCTCCGCTGGGTGATATGACCGCCAAAACCGGCCATCATCATTTGATCATCGACGGCGGCGCAATCCCTGCCGGTACCTCTGTCCCTATGGACGCGACGCATATCCACTATGGCAAAGGCCAGACCGAAACCGAACTGACTCTGCCTCCAGGCAAACACACCTTGACTCTGCAATTTGGCAACGGTGCACACCAGTCTTATGGACCCGAGATGAGTAAAACCATCACCGTGACTGTTTTGCCTGCTGCCAAGTAAATAAGCTCAGCCTATACCCCCAAGCTGAGCAGTAAGTAACAGAATACTGTTTGCAATAAATATACTCCAATAGAGTATATTTTAATTGCCCATATAAAATATGGAGAAAAGGCGCAATTCATCGTATTTAAGTAGGGAGTATATGTAATATTAGGTCTACACCAAGATTGCGCCTTCGATTTTTTGCTAAAACGAAGGCGCATTTTCTTCACTTTGCGTTGCTCTGGGTTGCTCTCTGCTGCCAATTATTTGGTCTATTTGGTTTATTTGGTTTATTTGGTTTATTTGGTCTATTCGGGTCTACTTCGGTCTATTCATGTCTGAGTTAATCCAATCAATAGATTGCTTAATTCGCGTCAACGCTGGTTTCAGAGTTTTTAACGCGATCACTCGATTGGTCACTTAATTCATCGCTCAGTTCATCACCATCTGGCTTGAGCAAAGCTGACCAATCGCTGTACTATTAAGTGCTATTGCAAAAAAAGTCTCGTGCTTTAGTCTTTTGTCTCATATCGTTTATCCCAATTTCTAGGTTACTAATTTGTATAGTTATATCGCCATGGATATGTTTGTTCCCAATGAGGATGTTACTCATTGGGAGGAACAACTCCCACTTCTAAATGGCAGCCAACGCTTAACGATGTTGGTGGCATTGGCTTGGCAATTTCGCCAGCGCGATACGAACTATTCACTACAACTGGCAGATCAGGCCGACCAACTGCTGGTCACTTTTTCTTCAGGGGGTATTGATCGCCGCGAGCTAGCACGCTTACGGGCACGCTTGCTCTTAGTGCGAGCGGAGGCCAAATGGTTGATGGCTAAGTTTACAGAAGCTGAGCAAATAGCCGCGGATGCCTTCCGGATATTTTTAGCCATTGACAACGACGATGGAAAAAAAGGCTGCTGTGATGTGCATTACCTGCTCGCCTCAATCGCGCTGGCGCGGGGTGACAGAACGCTATTAGTCGCTGAACTGGAGCTGGCGACAATCGCTGCATTGGCCGCCCATGATGCTGAACGCGAGGTGATGGCGCAGTCTTTTCTTGCGACGCAAACCGCCTTAAGCAACTTGACTCTAGCGCAGGAGCGCTGGGGTGACAGATTTCAGTCAGCAATGCTGGATACGCGTCAGAATATTGTTGGCTGTGCCTGTGATTTTTTGAGTATCACCGCAGCGTTGTCTAGCGATTTCGGGCAAGCGATTACTTACGGCATTCAAGCCTATGGGAACGCGCTACAAACTGGCCAAATCCGTCGTGCAGTCATCTTAACGACCAATATCGGCGATGCTTTCAACAGTCTGAATGACCATCAAGCCGCATTGCAGTGGATGCAGATTGGACACGATCTGGCGATGCCGACTAACTGGCCAGGCAGCGTTGGCAGTTGCCTGATGCAAATGGCAGAAACCATGCGGCGTCTAGGTCGTCTGGAGGCGGCCAAAGAATTATTAAGCGATACCATTGCGATCCTGGCACCGATGTCAGAGTCGCGTATGTACATGATGGCGCTACGTTACCTGAGTGACTTATCGCTGGATTTGGGGGACTATCAACAGGCGCTGGACAGTTTTCGCTTGCTGCAAGAAAAAGCTGATGTCCGTGATCAGTTTGATTTTAGAATCGGTGCACGGCGCGGGCAAGCGCATGCCTTGTCGATGCTGGGTCAGCCTGCCGATGCGTTGGCGATTGCCGAGCAGGCACTCTTGCTGGCGCGGCATAGTCAGGACAGTTATCGCCGGATAGACGTATTGCGGGTATTGGCCGCGATTCATATGCGGCATCACTTGCAGCCACCGCCTGACATGCAAGAAGCTAGCGCAGCACTGCATTATTTAAAGCGCGCATTAGATATTGCCAGCAATATCACTGGCTACACTATTTCTGGTGAACTGCTGGAAGAAGTAGCGGACGCCCAAGCAGAAATTGGTAATTTTGAAGATGCATTTGGGCTTGGCAGACTAGCTATCGCCGCGCGCGAAAAAATTCATAATCAAGAAGCCAGTAACCGCGCAACCGCCATGCAGCTTAGTCACCAGACCGAACGTATGCGCGCTGAAAGCGAACACTTGCGGCAGTTGGCAGATGCTGAGGCAGAGCGCGCCGAAGTGCTGCGACAATCCAGCAAAATTCTGGAGCGCCTGGGGATGGTCGGGCAAGAGATCACCGGTAGTTTAGACGCCAATGCGGTCTTCCAGGCGCTCAACCGCCACGTCCACGGCCTGCTGCATGTCACCGCGTTTGTCATCTATATTATGGACGCCGATCAGCAAAGTATGACCTCCGCCTTTGGTGTAGAAAACGGTGAGCCGATTGCGCATGATACGGTATTGATGTCGAGCGAGATTTCTCACTCTGCACGCTGTATCAAAGAGCGTAGCGAGATTCTGGTTGAGATATCGCCAGACGAAGATAATCCAGGTTTACTCCCTGGCACCGAACCGGTATTAAGCACATTATTTGCCCCGTTGATGAGTGCGGATAAGGTGCTCGGCGTGATGACCATACAGTCCTCCAGACAACATGCGTATGGCGAAAGAGAGCGCATGATCTTTCGTACACTCTGTGCTTATGGCGCGATTGCGCTTGCTAATGCAGATGCGTACCGGCGCCTGACGCAGACCCAAGAACACTTAGTGGCACAAGAAAAATTAGCCGCGCTGGGTGCCTTGGTGGCAGGTGTAGCGCATGAGTTAAATACCCCGATTGGCAATTGCCTGCTGGTGGCCAGCACCTTGCAAGACAACACGACTGATTTACTCAGTAAACTCAATCAGCAAAATTTGCGCCGCTCCGATTTAGTGGCGTTTTGTGAAGATGCCAGAACCTCTTCAGAGATCATGATGCGCGGTCTGAGCAGTGCCGCCACCTTGGTCAGCAGTTTTAAGCAAGTTGCCGTCGATCGTACCTCAGAGCAACGTCGTCCATTTGAATTACATCAGGTATTACACGATATCATTGCGACCTTAAATATACGTATCGGCCACGCTGGTCATACCATATTGTCGGACGTACCGCTGATGATACGGATGGATAGTTATCCGGGGTCTATAGGTCAGGTGATTACGAACTTAATTGAAAATTCTATTTTGCACGGCTTTGATCATGGCAAGCCTGGCATCATGCGTCTAGCAACATCACAACCAGATCCACATCGGGTTTTAATCCATTTTTCTGATAATGGTGTCGGTATAGCGGAAGAGAATCTGAAGCGGATTTTTGATCCATTTTTCACCACCAAGCTTGGGCAAGGCGGTAGCGGTTTGGGATTAAATATTTGCTACAACATCGTCACATCGATTTTACAGGGACAACTTACCGTCAAGAGCAAGCTGGGAGAAGGCTCGACTTTTTATCTGGATTTGCCATTGGTCGTACAAAAATAAATATCCGTGACAAGCTATAAAGAAAACAAAGGGCTATGAAAAATCGTAGCCCTTTGTTTTTATCAAATTCAAACTCAGTAGCGTTGTCGCTAAGCTGTTGCAACTAAGTTTGAACAAAGATCAGGCAAATTTGCCTGGCTTGCGTGGTGACTTTGAAGGCGATTTTGACGGTGCTTTGCCGCCATCTGCTGCGCGTCTAGGAGCGGCACTTGCTGACTTAAAGGCAGACTTAGATTCAGGTTTGTCCGCCGCATAAGCAGTTTTCTTCGCTGCCGGTTTTGGAAAAGTCTCTGGTCTGTCACCGCTTGCTTCGCTGATGTCTAACTGCTTGCCTGCGACCCACACGGTTTTCAAATGCTTTAAGATTTCTTTTGGCATGCCTTGTGGTAAATCGATCAGGCTGTAGCTGTCAAAAATATCGATGCGGCCGATCAGTTTGGCTTCTACCCCAGATTCATTGGCGATGGCGCCGACAATATTGCTCGGTGTGACAGCATGCTCACGACCGACTTCAATCCGGTAGCTTTGCACGGGCAATTGCACTTTAGCCGGACGATCTTTTTTGGACTTGGCTGGACGATCTGCGGCGTCGCCAAAACGCTCGGCAAGATTTTCTTCTTTCTTGTCGGCATAGGCGGCGCGCTCGACGGCAGCGGTGAGTTTGCTGGCAGGCGTTGCGCGTGGCTTAGTTGGTTTTTCATGCGTTGGTTTTTCATGCGTTGGTTTTTCATGCGTTGGCTTATCATACGCTGGCTTTTCATACGCTGGCTTTTCATACGCTGGTTTTTCGTATGCTGCATTTGCGCTGCTGCCACTATTACCGCCAATGCCGCGATCAGCACTGATGCGTAATTGCTGACCTGCGACGCGAACCGATTTTAAATGATCCAACAAATCTTTCGGCAAATCTTCTGGCAAATCTAAGACACTGTAATCGTCATAGATTTCAATACGGCCGATATGTTTAGAATCGATATTCGCTTCGTTAGCAATCGCACCGACGATATTGCCGGGCTTTACGCCATGCGCATGCCCGACCTCAATACGGAAGGTTTTCATACCAGCATCGGCCGGACGTTCTACACGTTCTCTTGGCGCGAAACTTGGGCGTGCAGCTCTGTCGTTGCGGTCACCCCGGTCACCTCTATCAGAGCGATCGCTACGGTCACCTCTGTCACCACGATCACCCCGGTCATTACGCTCAAATTGGTTGGTGCGGCTTGCGCGTTCGTTGTTCCAGGTATCGTCGCTGGCTGGGCGCTTATTCTTATCGAGTAAAAGCGGTTCATTGCCACGGGCCATTTTTGCCAGAGCCGCTGCAATTTCTATCGCCGGGACATTATTTTCACGCTCGTAGTCTTCAATCACGGATTGGAATAAAGCCAAATCGCCGGAGGCCAGAGTCAGACTGATTTGTTCTTTAAAACGAGCAATCCGCACATCATTCACCGCCTGGATAGTTGGCAACTCTAATGGTGAAATTAACTGGCGGGTAGAACGCTCTATCGATTTCAACAAACCTTTTTCACGTGGGGTGATGAACAAAATTGCCTCACCACTGCGGCCTGCGCGACCAGTACGACCAATGCGGTGGGTATAGCTTTCCGGATCATGTGGCACGTCGTAATTAATCACATGACTAATACGCTCTACGTCCAGACCACGGGCGGCGACGTCGGTGGCAACCAGGATATCGATCTTGCCGTCTTTGAGTTGTTGAATCGTGCGTTCGCGTTGCTGTTGTTGTACGTCCCCGTTGATTGCGGCAACCGAGAAGCCTCTTGCTTCCAGCTTGCTTGCCAATTCTTCCGTACCCAATTTGGTGCGCGAAAAAATGATCATGCCGTCAAAGGTTTCTGCCTCCAAAATACGGGTTAAGGCATCCAGCTTGTGCATGCCGCTAACCAGCCAATAGCGTTGGCGGATATTGTCGGCGGTACCGGTTTTGGCGGCGACGGTAATCTCTGCCGGATTGTCCAGATAAGTTTGGGCAATGCGCTTAATCGCGGATGGCATCGTGGCGGAGAACAAGGCCGTCTGACGAGTTTCTGGTGTCTCTTGCAAAATACGTTCTACGTCATCAATAAAACCCATGCGTAACATCTCATCGGCCTCATCCAATACCAAAGTTTTAAGCTTGGATAAATCCAGCGACCCCTTATCCAAATGATCAATCACACGGCCAGGTGTACCGACCACCACATGCACGCCTCGACGCAACGCGGACAATTGCGGGCCATAACTCTGGCCGCCGTAAATAGGCAAGACATGGAAACCCGGAATATGCGTGGCATAACGCTGGAAGGCTTCTGCCACCTGAATCGCTAATTCGCGTGTCGGTGCCAGCACCAAAGCTTGTGGCGTCGTTTGCTTGATATCAATGCGCGACAAAATCGGCAACGCAAACGCTGCGGTTTTACCCGTACCTGTCTGCGCCTGACCCAATACATCACGATTTGCCAGCAGCGGCGGAATCGTCGCAGCCTGGATCGGTGATGGGGATTCGTAACCGACATCTTTTAAAGCGCGTAACAGTGGTTCGCTTAGATGCAAATCAGAAAATAAGGGGATTGGGGTATCGGACATAGTGCTCTCAGTTCTTATCAGGGCTAGCTCCGCGAATGCGCAGCCATATGAGCCGTAGTTTACTCTTTTGTGAGAGCGGCGGGGCTGAGTTTGTGCGGATGAGGAAGTATGGCTTGAATTGGTTTGAATTGATTTAAATAGATTTAGCCGATCAGATGGTCAATCAGTATGAGCAAATGTCAGCAAACATGGCAAAAGTGCATGCGCCTCTATTCTGCTACCGCAGCGTTTCCATAACGCTGCTTTAGGCCGGTGATTACACCAGAAATACTACTTAAACTCTTCCCTAAAATTAATACTCCCCTTATGTATATTTAATTTGTCCATAAATTTACTGGCATATAAGCCAATTTTTTATTAAATCATGGGGAGTATATTCATATCAGCCGATATCAGCATGGTAATCGATTTGTAAAATCACAAAATCAGATTTCAAACCCGAAAACTAGCACGCTAGATTCTGCACGGCATCGCTGAGTAGACAATATTTTGCTTAGACCTAAAAATAAGCTCAACTTTTCGGAAAACTGACCGATAAACCTAGTAATTCCTTATTTCGTCCTAAACTAGAAAATTGCGTTTTGTAGGGACAAAGTTGCATTGATGTAGCAAACGAAGTGGCGCATATAGCGGCACAAATCAGGTTTGTAGTATTTATTTAGTATTGGAAATGATATGAGTATCAGTCAAATAACAGGTAGCGGCAACGCCGTCTCCAGTGCGCCTGTACCAGTGCTACAAACCGTTACGCCTGCTGCAAAATCTGCAAATGCCACGACTGTCGCCGCGACCAGCAGCACCGACAATCAAGCCGCCTCCACCGCGCCGGTCAGTAACGCGGAGCTGAAAAAATCGGTTGATGCGATTAATAACTTTATCAACTCTGACAATAGTGTCAATTTCAGTATTGATAATGACTCTGGAAAAGTCGTCATCAAGATTGTTGATTCTCAGACCAACACGGTATTACGACAAATTCCCTCAGTAGAAGTATTGGCAGTGGCAAAAGATCTGGCTAAATTGCAGGGACTCCTAATCAACGATAAAGCGTAAACCAGCGCTAAACATCCGCCCCCTCACAAATGCTAGTACCAACGCCAGCCCAAACCTTGTCGGCTAAACCTACAACACGAAACCGACAACACTAAACAGCCTGCCCGCACAGGCTGGTTCAAAAGCTGATTTGCACCTGGCAACAACTCCCTCACCATCCTCTTCTGCCGTATTTTCTGTTGATTTTTGATTTGAGCTTAGAAAAAGCACTTATTCTTTGCTTGGACTTTTCTATTTTGATTGATAATCAACGCTAAGTTCCGACTTCACAACTGGAAAAAGCATGCAAAAGATGTCTGCAGATTCGCTTGATCTTCCCCACTCGCTTGACCCTGCTGATCCGCTTGCGTGGCAAGAATTCCGTTCGCAAGCGCACCGCATGCTGGACGATATTTTGGGTTATGCAGAGCACATCCGCGATCGCCCGGTCTGGCAGCCGATTCCAGCAGCGACGCGTGAACAGTTTCGGCAAAACTTGCCGGTGCACGGCAGCGAACTGGCCGATGTGCACCAAGCGTTTATGCAAAACGTGCTTCCTTACGCCGTAGGCAATACGCATCCTGGTTTTATGGGATGGGTGCATGGCGGCGGCACGCCGGTCGGCACCGTGGCAGAAATGTTAGCCGCCGGACTCAACGCCAATCTGGGCGGCCGCGACCAGATACCTTTGGAAGTAGAACGCCAGGTTGTGCAGTGGATGCGTGAATTATTTAGTTTCCCGGATACCGCCAGTGGCTTGTTTGTCACGGGCACCTCAATGGCAAATTTGATCGCTGTACTGGTCGCCAGAACGGGCGTGCTGGGTACGGAGATTCGCCATACTGGCCTCGCTGCCAGCCCTAAGCGTCTGGTTGCTTACACATCTGCCGGAGTGCATGGTTGCATTGCGCAAGCCATGGATTTGTCTGGTCTTGGCATGAACGCCTTGCGAAAAATACCGATGAATGCCGATTTTCAGTTAGATCTTATTGCGTTGAAAACCACCATTGCGGCTGATCGCCAGTCGGGATTTACGCCGTTTTTTATTGCTGGTACGGCAGGTACAGTGGATGTTGGCGCGGTAGATGATTTAGCAGCACTGGCCGATCTCGCACAAAGCGAAAATCTTTGGTTCCACGTCGATGGTGCCTATGGTGCGCTGGCGATGTTGGCCCCCGATATTGCTCCGCGATTGGCGGGCATACAGCGCGCCGATTCGATCGCATTTGATTTCCACAAATGGGGGCAAGTGCCGTATGACGCTGGCTTTATTCTGGTGCGCGACGGCGCTGCCCACTACGATACATTCGCTACGCCAGCCAGTTATTTACGGCGTGAAGCCAAAGGTATGGCCGCCGGTTCGCCTTGGCCTTGTGATTTTGGTCCTGATTTGTCACGTGGATTCAGGGCGCTTAAAACCTGGTTCACGATTCAAGTATATGGCGCGGAACGACTAGGTCAGGTAATTTCTACCACCTGTAAATTAGCGCAGTATATGCGGCAGCAGATAGAAGCCAAGCCGGCGCTAGAACTACTAGCCCCGGTGTCTTTGAATGTTGTTTGTTTTCGCTACCGCGGTGCTAAGCTTGATCTCGATGTGGCAGATGGAAGTAATATCGACAAAAGTAATATTGATCAAATTAATGCCAAGATTGTCGTCGCCATCCAGGAGTCCGGCATTGCAGCGCCTTCCACCACCATCATCAACGGCCAACTGGCCATCCGCGCAGCGATTGTTAATCATCGCACTCGTGAAATAGATGTCGATGCCCTCATCACAGCAGCACTTCGGTTCGGCGATTCACTTGCGCTATCTAACCCGAATTAATACCAGCTAACACCACTAAAAACTCTCTAATTTTGAATCAGATCCGCGAAAAATTATGACAACTCCCGACACAGACAACGCAGCAAATGGAGCTGGCGCACCGGCGCCACAAGGTGACAGCCAACATACATTTATCGGTCTGGCGCCGCTAATGCGATTAGCGTTTTCTGGCGTGGATTTAAAACCTTTTGGCGCAGAGCTGATTGAGTATGCGACCAAGCATCCGGATGATGGCAATGTAATGATGGACCTGGCGACTTTGCTGCTCTTGATTGGTCATAGTGAACCAGCATTAGCAACCCAAATGGAGGCGCTAAAAATACAGCAACTGTATTCTGTACCGACTACGGCTGTGCCAAAAATCCGCTTACTTACACTCATGGCCGCAGGCGATTTAATGGCGAATACGCCGCTAGAATTTTTATTAGAAAACGCCGATATCGCGCTGGATTTACTCTACGTCGGCGATGGTATCCCTGCCCTGCCCGCCTTGCCTGAGCATGATGTGATGTTTGTCGCCGTGGGTGAGTCGGATGATAACCACGCGCTGTTAGAAGCCTTAGAAAATATCGTCCAGGATTGGCCTCGACCTGTGCTGAACATGCCCGGACGGATTGCACATCTGGGGCGCGACAATGCCTGTGCCTTATTGCAATCGGCAGACGGCGTTGTGATGCCAACCTCAGTGCGAATAGACCGCAAAACTCTACGTAAGATCGCCAATGAAGAACTGACCATCACTAGTCTGCTACCCGATGGTGATTTCCCCATTATTGTGCGTCCAGTGGGATCTCATGCCGGTCAGGGCTTAGAAAAAATTACGTCTCCTAGCGCCATCGCCGATTATCTGATGGGCATGCTCAGCGATGAATTTTATATCGCTCGTTTTGTCGATTATCGCAGTGAGGATGGATTTTTTAGAAAATACAGAATCATGCTGATCGATGGTCAACCATTCATTTCTCACATGGGAATTTCTTCTCATTGGATGATTCATTATCTGAATGCGGGCATGGCGGATAGCCCGGAAAAACGAGCGGAAGAAGAGCGTTTTATGGCCAGTTTTCAGTTTGATTTTGTCCCGCGCCACCAAGCGGCTTTTAGAGCAATTAGCGAGCGCATTGGTCTGGATTATGTCGGCATTGATTGCGGAGAAACCACCGACGGACAGTTACTGATTTTTGAAGTTGATAGCGACATGATTGTGCATTCGATGGACCCGGTTGATTTATATCCGTACAAACAGCCGCAGATGCAAAAATTGTTTACCGCGTTCCGCTCTATGGTTGCTAACACTGCGGCGCTAGTGCCCCAGCAAAGTTCATCACTATCATGAATGCTCGATGAATGAGTTCATCTATTGCCATTAAACCCAAGGATCTGGCAACAGTTGCTGAACAGATCATTGCACCTGCCAAGTTGCCACCAACCGAGCAGCTTTTACGGGATGGCGGCGATGCGCGGATTGCAATCGCAGTGGGACAAGATGAGGATGGTATATCCAACAAATATGGCTGCCAATCGTTGCCCAATGATGCACTGCTGGCGTATGGCTCATCGACTGCGTCGACTATTTCTACCCACGCTTTTGTAGCGGCGAATAGCTTAAGGCAACGACTGCTTGTAGCGCTGAATACTGAAACACCCCAGATTATTTACCAGCATGAACTTCATCGTGTACGCCAAGAATTAAATCGCTTATGTAAGCTTGATAAAGTATCCGGCACTGATTTAATCTTTGCCGCTTCGGGTACCGATTTACATTTAATTGCAGCTCAGCTTGTTGCCCAACGAGCGCGGCAGAATAGAGAAACGAATAAAGAAAAAAACAAAGACCTCAGCAAAACAGCATCGCTACTCGTAATCATGATGGAGGCGGAAGAAACCGGTAGCGGCGTACCGATGGCAGTTGCGGGTCGGCACTTTAGTAGCCGCTCTGCCTTGGGCGAATCGGTCACAGTCG
>JANXTO010000268.1 GCA_025352365.1 Undibacterium sp.
AAAATCGGTATATAACTTACGAAATCCTGCCGTCATAAAATTCATCACATCCAGATGTGTCGCCACCACCTGATAGTGCGGATCAAGCGAATAAGCACGTATCGCCTCGGCCGCACGCATGTGGCCAGCACCGGCAGAAACGCTCAGAAGTAACACCTTTTTTTGCTTCATGGATCGATACGATTTAATGGATGAAATTTGGCCCATGCGTTCAAGTAAAGTGTGGTGTACTGAGATTTTTTGCTTCGATTAACATCTCATTTTGGACTATATCAATGAACCTACGTCAAAATTAATTGAATTCAGTTAATTGATATTCGCCAGCCGAACTTTGTTACGGCCCGCATTTTTTGCATCATAGCAAGCGCGGTCAATCCTGCTAAATGTCGCGGATGGATTGATATCCTGCTCCCAATTGACTGTACCGACACCGATACTGACTGTCATCTCGATCAGCGTATTCTCAAATTGGCAGGGCGTATTTACTACTGCCAATCGTAATTGCTCGGCTACCGCATAGGCATCTTCTACGTTGGTGGTGGGTAAAATAATCACAAACTCTTCACCTCCGATACGCGCAATGATGTCGCTACTTCTTCGGATGTGTTGTTGCATTAGACCCGAAAAATGCTGTAAGCAAGCATCGCCACCAAGATGTCCATAACGATCATTAATATGTTTAAAATGGTCTAGATCGAGCATCAGCAATGCCAGCGATTCTTTTTGTCGTACGGCCAGATGCCAGGCTTGCTGCCATGCCTGATCATAACTGCGTCGATTGGACAAACCCGTCAACATGTCGGTCAAGGAGAGGCGATCTATTTCAGCACGACTGCGGATTAAATCCACTTCGGTTGCAATCTGCTGAGCATATTCATTAGCAGATCGGCGCAGATTAGCGATCAAATATAAAACGTAAATCGCAAGCGTTAGACCAGTAGAGGCCAGCTCTAGTGAGGGCAAAAAAAACACCATCGCAGCAGGTAAGGTCAGCGCGAACAAGCTCCATCGAGCCTGGCGTGGGTGCATGGCAAAAGCCTGGCTTGCCGCGGTACTAAATGCCACGGTCGCGATCGTCGCCACCATGAGGGCGCTGTCGGGACGTACTCTTAAATAACCAATCACGGCGGGCACCAGCCCCCAAATTACCGAGCCTATCTGTATCAACAACCATTGTTGACTCACCCATTGCTTATATTTGCGTGGGTCGGCACCTGAGACGGGAGGCCGATGCTTGTAGCGCATTATCCACAACATGAGAAAAGTACCTGCTAGCAAAGCACTCAGCCAAGGCCAACGCAAATGATAGCCCGTAATAGCCATGAGTAAAAAGCAAGCGATCAGATAAAACACGGGACCAATTAATGAGCGCCTATAAAGGTCATTACAAATACGATGGTTTTTGTAATTCTCCAGCTCAGCGTTGGGCATGTCTAAAACCGGTGGCATCTTGGAAGCAAGGGTCTCGATCATGCTGTATCAGTGTCCTATCATATTCGCGAAAAAATCCCTGAAAGCCATTAATCTTCTTGCTACGAACTGCGATAAATAAGTTTCTTATAATACACATTCACACTCTGTAAAACTATGTATTCATCACTGCACAACTGATTTTAAATAATTTAAAGAGGAGAGCTTGAGCTTAACTGATATTTAACTGATATCTAACCATTGCACAGTTTACCCGCGGCGGCGATTGTCTACTCGCAATGGCTGTGACTTCAATTTCTGTTTTTTTATTTTTGCTTAACGAGAAAAATTCTCTTTTTTTAAACGAATCTATCCTTGACTTAATAAGTTAACGATATATCATACAGTTTTATTTTAAAGATATATCTATAAATCATGAAAAATCATTATCACAATCATTCTCCACACGGTCATCACCAATCTCATGGACACGGACATCATGAGCATCACCAGCGGCATTTTGAGCATGAGCATCCTCATCCTCAGTATTTTGCCGGCATGGGCGACGATGCTTTTGACGACGACGCCGGTGGTGGGCATGGTCGCTTACGTGGAGGTGGGGGCGGCGGCGGGCGTGGGCGCGGAGAACGCGCAGAGCGCGTCTTCGGTCGTGGCGATTTGCCTTTAATCGTCTTGGCATTGATAGAAATCAGCCCGCGTCACGGCTATGAAATCATCAAGGCAATTGAAGAACGTTGCGGCGGTGCTTATGCCCCAAGCCCAGGCGCGATCTACCCGACCTTAACCTTATTGGAAGAGCAGGATCAGGTCAATTCCCAAATTAATGTGTCGGTCAATTCAGCAGATAGCACAGGTACCAGTAGCGGCGTTCCAGCGACCGGTAACAAACGGCTGTACACGATTACGGCGATTGGACGCGATTATCTTGATGCCAACCGGGCACAAGTGAATGGCGTATTGGCACGCCTGGACATGTTTGCCAAAGTCCAGGCTAAACAGTCATTACCAGAGCGGGTACATCAGGCCATGCATACCTTAAAGCACGCATTAATGCTGCGACGTGGTAGCTGGAATGCGGCCGAAGCTGACCGCGTTGCAATCTTGCTGGAACAAACGGCGAACAGCATTATTTCTGACTCAAATTCAGAAGCGGACTTAAAAATGAAAGAACAATAATATGACTCAAACTCCACATCAAATTCTAAAAATACGGCACGACCTCAAACTGCGTTTATTGACGGTATTACGTACCGAAAAACTATCGCCGCACATGCTCAGAATCACGCTGACTGGCGACGCGCTAGACGGTTTTACCACTGCGGCGCATGACGATCACATGAAATTGTTTTTCCCTGCCGTTGGAAGTGATCAACCCGCTCTGCCGCAATTGCCTGGATCTGCGCAACATGCTGACAATAACAATACGAACGTGATCGGCAGACACTACACACCGCGTCGCTTTGATGCTGCAAGTAAAGAGCTGGATATCGATTTTTTCTTGCACGACGATGGTCCTGCATCCAACTGGGCAGCGCAGGCCAAACCGGGGCAAACAGTGGGTGTCGGCGGCCCCGTGGCTCACGCGTGGTGCCGGCTGATTTTGCCTGGTATTTATTGATCGGCGACGAAACTGCCTTACCCGCTATTGCCCGCCGGTTAGAAGAATTACCACCGGATGCGCAAGTAATCGTGTTGATCGAAGTTGCAGACCTAAGCGACAAAATCACTTTAACGCAAGGCGCGCAAACACAAATTCATTGGCTACAAAGCGACGTAACTGGACAAAGCAATCAACTCTTAACCACTTTAAAAACTCTTAACTTGCCGGCGGGTGAAGGCTATGCATGGATCGCCACAGAGTTAGGCAATGTACAGGCCTTGCGTCGGTATCTTTTACAAGAAACCCGTTTAGAAAAAGCG
>JANXTO010000275.1 GCA_025352365.1 Undibacterium sp.
GCTACCAGACGTGCTACAGATACCGCTTCTCCCAATGGTCCGGTAATCGAGCGCGTAATCCAGATGGCAAAAAATATCCCGGCAATCAGGCCAGCAAAACCCAGACTTAATACCAGCGTGCGCGAGAACGA
This sequence comes from Undibacterium sp., assembly GCA_025352365.1. Taxonomy (GTDB): domain Bacteria; phylum Pseudomonadota; class Gammaproteobacteria; order Burkholderiales; family Burkholderiaceae_D; genus Undibacterium. The sequence goes on from JANXTO010000275.1 coordinate 132, forward strand.
AATGTCTTCAGTGATTTGGACACCATTGACATCCATCTCTTTATTTTGCTCTTGAATAATCGTATTCAAATCGTTTAACAAAACCTCTAAAGCAGGGAAGGTCTGGCTACTCATCATTTTTGCAGCATCATCACGTTGATCTAGCTCGATCAGATCGGCTACTTTAGAAAATGAAGTAACGAAGGCAGTACGGGAAATCTGCATTTTTGCCAATGCCTCCTTGGCGTTTTGGCTAGTCGCCAGTTTGATCAGCTGATCTGTCCAGTCGACAATTTGTTTTTTATTCGCGTCTATCGAGGCATATTGTTTTGCCCTCGCTGCCGGGTCGGTCATGATGAATAATTCCATTGTCCGGCTGCCATTCTCCCGCATCTTGGCGTCAATCTTGAGGGCCAGCGCGGCGCTTGGCCAGTTCTCGTTGACGATGTGTTTGTTCGCATTGCCGATGGAAGTTAAGCGGATCGCGCTGATGGCGATTAGTAAGATGAGTACGACCATCAAAGAGCCGAATCCCACTGCGAGGCGAGTACCGATTTTGAAGTTATTGAAGTTCATTGTTATTCCTTTTAGTTCACCGCAGCCAAGTATTGCTCATGGAAGTGCTTCAATGGGATCAACACACTGGAGATAGACAGTGAGTCTATAAATTTTACATACAGCTTAAGGTAAAGATTTTAGGTACGATACAAAATTATTCAGACGAATTGGAACATGAGGGCAAGCGTGCATTACCTTATCCACATAGGAGCTAAAGATAGAACGGGGTACACGAGATGTAATGCAGCGGAGGCGGCTTGAATTTCATACAAAACTAGGTTGCCACACAATTTGCTAGATGACATGTTCATGATGGTAAGTCGTGAGATGCATTTAAAACTTACATAAACATCATACTAAATTAAGGTTGGTAGTGAAACCTGGTTATTCATGTATCTATCTATTGAATACATCATTAAGACCAATGAAAATAATATACTCCCCATTATTTTTATAAAAAACACTGAATAGTCCAATTGTTATATGGACTATTAAAATATACTAGATAGGGGTATTTATTAAAGATAATAATAAATAAAAGCATAACGCCGCACTCAAATCTGATTTTCTTTTTTAAACCCGGACTATGCCGCGATAGTTCGATTGATTGAGAACTCTGAGTACACGTTTGTTCTCGAGCCGGTTTTCGAGTTTTCATCAGTACAGCCAGTGTAAAATGATGCAACAAATTTTGTTGGTGTCGGTCGGAGTCAACATCCGGTGTCGATTCAACCCTCCCAGAATACAGACGAATAAATTATGAAACTTGCGACCCTTAAAGATGGTTCTCGTGATGGTCAGTTACTGATTGTTTCACGCGATTTAAAAACTGCCATGATTGCCGATGGCATTGCGTCAACCTTACAACGAGCCTTAGATGATTGGGGCTTTATTGCACCGCAACTGGACGAAGCCTATGAGCGCTTAAATGCGGGTAGAGCGGTGAACACGTTTGATTTTGATGCAGCTCAGTGCATGGCACCGTTACCGCGCGCTTTTCAGTGGGCAGATGGATCGTCCTATGTGAACCATGTGGAGTTGGTACGAAAGGCGCGTAACGCGGATATGCCAGATAGTTTTTGGCACGACCCTTTAATGTATCAAGGTGGGAGTGATGATTTTATCGGTCCTAGAGATGATATAGAAATGCAGTCAGAAGAGTGGGGGATTGATTTTGAGAGCGAAGTCGCGGTCGTCACTGGCGACGTACCTATGGGCATCAAGGTGCAGCATGCGGCAGAGCATATCCGTTTGCTGATGCTGGTCAATGATGTCTCATTGCGTCATCTGATTCCTGCGGAACTGGCGAAGGGGTTTGGATTTTTTCAATCCAAACCTGCATCCAGTTTTTCACCCGTTGCGATCACGCCGGATGAGTTGGGAGACGCCTGGAAAGACGGCAAAGTACATTTGCCTTTGCGTTCGAGCTTAAACGGTACGTTGGTTGGTCAGCCCAATGCGGGTATTGATATGGTGTTCTCTTTCACACAATTGATCACGCATTTATGCAAAACACGCAAGGCACGTGCAGGCACGATCATTGGTTCTGGTACGGTCTCGAATAAAGATGCCAGTAAAGGGTATAGCTGCATTGCCGAGAAACGAGCATTAGAAATGATTGCTGGCGGAGAGCCGGTTACACCGTTTATGCAATTTGGTGACAGCATAAAAATTGAGATGCTGGATAAAAATGGTAAGTCGATTTTTGGCGCAATTGAACAGAGTGTGGTCGAATATCATCGCTAAATTGGGCGCATGAACACGCAGGATGAGCAGATAAAATAATAAGGCGGACAAATTTATTTGTCCGCCTTATTATTCATTCGCCTTAGTGATTATTGTCTGCCAAGTTGGAAAAAGATATTTTTGGTACCCGCAGGTGCAACGGCAACACCCAGATAAATCGGTCCCATAAAACTATTAAATCCTACGAATACGCTGGCACTTTTGCGCAATGAAGGGAAGGATATTTCACTGCGCGAATTCCAGACATTGCCAGCCTCAAAAGAGGTGCCCAAGAATAAATTCTGTCCCGCCATCTCAAATTTTACGGCACGCAAGAGATACGTTACGCTGCCATACAAAAGGTAATTACCCGCAAACTGATCTGGCTGGTAAGCGGACAATTGCTGGAAGCCACCCAGCGTGGTGCCGATACCGCGGATTTCCGTATCGTTCTGGAATAAGCCTGCGCCGCTTAACTTTAAATTGATACTCTGATTATCGATGCTGTGTGCCCAGATACTATCGAAAGTAAATTCCTGATAATTGCTACGAGTTTTATCGACGCCGATAAACAGACTGGATGCTAGTTTATAGCCATCACGTGGGAAGGCCGAATCACTTAATTGGTCAATCACAAACGAGCTTTTGAACCCCGCTTGTTGCAGATTCGCGCTAGGTAAGGGTTGAGAACCCAAGTTGCCGTCGCTATTTTGAACTAACAAACCACCCAGTTTAGGACGAACGCGGTAACGGGTGCCAGCGATACCAAACCGAACTTCGCCTAAGGTACCTAGTTCACCTAATGGGATGCCGACATCCAGACCCAACTGGATTTTTTGCAGATTGTATTCAGCAATCCGAACATCATCGTTATACAAATTACGGGCATTTTGTCCCAGTTCAATATACGGTGACAGGTAGGAGCCTTCACGCTCAAAAATAGGTTGGCGCAATTCGGATCGAACGCGTATTAGGCTGCCAAACTCTGCATCGTTACGCCACTCTAATCCGCTATCGGTTAGCCATGGGCGACGATGTCCGACTTGCAGACGGAATCCACCCGCACCTTCAAAGCCGCCAGAGAGCGCCAACCCAAAGCGTAAAAAGTGCGGCCCCCAATTTCTGCCGTTGGCATTGATCTGTACCCCATATTCGCCATTGCGTTGTATCAGTTGGTGGTTGATGCTATCAAATTCGCGGGTGATATTTAACACCGCCAATTTGCGGTTAATCTCTTCGGCGTTATATTTGCTACCGATCTTGATAGACACCTGACGCCGGATATCCATTTCTGGTATTGCGCCGTCGGTCACTACATCGACAAAAGCGATATCTATA
>JANXTO010000043.1 GCA_025352365.1 Undibacterium sp.
TTTGAGTTTTTTTCAAAACTAGACGAGCCTTTTCATGGATTGGTAGCCAATATCGATTGTTCTCTCGCCTATCAACATTGCAAAGAGCAAGAGCAATCTTTTTTTCTTTTCTACCTGCACAGCATATTACAAGCAGTTAACCAAACCGAGGCAATGCGCTACCGGATTGAGTCGGGCAAGGTGATTGATTATTCGGCTATCCACGCCAATGCTACGATTGATCGTGGTGATCACACTTTTGGTTTTTGTCAGATCAATTTTGATATGGACTTCGACAAATTTACGCTTGCGGCAAAAGAATCTATGCAAAAAATTAATGAGACGAGTGGCTTGTGTTTGAATGAAGATACCAATCGTAACGACGTGATCCATTTTTCAGCCATGCCGTGGATCAGTTTTACAGGGTTGACACATGCCCGCCATCTGGATGGTAAGGACAGCGTCCCCAAAATTTCAGTTGGAAAATGCTTTAAACAAGATGACAAACTCATGATGCCTGTTGCGACTTTTGTGCATCATGGCCTGGTCGATGGCTATCATGTGCATCAGTTTTTACAGAGGTTGGAATATTTGTTTAGCATAAAGTTTTAACCCGTGTACTACACCGAACTTGAGCTAAGTCCGAATTAAATATCGGTAACTATAAAATGAAAAAGGACTATGAAAATTCATAGCCCTTTTTACTAAGGTCAATCATCTCCCGCCAATTAAACTGCCAGCAGATAAGCACCCATCAGCGTAATACCGCAGCCACCAAGCTGGATCAATGACTGCAGCCGCACACTCTTAGCCGACAAGCCGATACTTAATCCGGCAACATGCAATAACAAGGTCGCCAGTACGAAACCCGTACCAGACATCGCAATCGAAGCAGTAGGTGACATTTCAGCACCATGTGCATAGCCGTGGAATGCACCAAACACGGACACTATCGTTGCCGCCAGCCAGACAGGCATCTTGACTGCAAATGCAATCAGCAAACCCAGCACGGCGAGCGAACTCGCAATACCTGTTTCTACCATCGGTATTGCGACACCAGATCGCGCCAGCAGCGCACCTGCGATCATCATTAACGGAAAACTCAATGGTAAAACCCACAGCGCAGGTTGCCGGTTTTGTGCCGCCCATAAGCCAATCGCGACCATTGCGAGCAAATGATCAAGACCAGAAAAGGGATGCATAAATCCCGCCACAAAACCCATGGTGTCATGATGCACACCCTCATGCGCGAACGCAGAGACGCTAATCAGGCACAACAGGCCAGCAACGATCCCTCGGACTAAAGTAGTTTGTATCTTACGCATTTGGATCCTCTCAATAAAAATGCACTGGGTCGGCGCAAACGAATGTGATTTTGCAGAATGCAACTAACTTACGCAAAAAACGTGCCGCTAATTTCTTACAAATTTTTCGCTGGCCTCTCGCTAGCTTCTCGCTGATTACGCATTGCGCCCTTCATCTCAGAGTTTCTACACCACGGTTCGCCAGTTGATCCGCACGCTCATTACCCGGATGCCCGGCATGTCCTTTGACCCATTTCCATTCGATCTGATGAACACTGCGGGCGGCATCCAGTTGCTGCCATAAATCGACATTTTTTACAGGTGCTTTAGAGGCGGTTTTCCAGCCTTTCGCCTTCCAGCCTTGTATCCATTCCGTGATACCTTTTAACACATACTGGCTATCCGAATGCAGCACAATCTGGCATGGTCTTTTCAGCACAGCCAAAGCTTGTATCACGGCCATCAGCTCCATCCGATTATTGGTGGTATCTCGCTCACCGCCAAATAATTCTTTCTCTTTTTCTCCTGCGATTAGTAACGCCCCCCAACCACCAAGACCAGGATTACCTTTGCAGGCACCATCTGTAAAAATTTCTATCTTATCCATTTTTTTTGCTGCGATTGGCCACCGGCACGGCATTGCCTAAGGCTGCTCGTTTGTGCTTCCATGCGGGGCCAATCAAATGCATTCCTTTAATTCGTTTAATTGCTTGTATTGCGTATACCGCGCCGAAATACGGCCACCAGCGCTGGCCAGCATTCTCTATCAATCTGGCACGGTTAAGCCATTTTTCTGTGCGAAATGGAGGCGCATAACATCCGAAATCCGCATGATTGACTTCCATATTTAATAATATTAGCCAATCCTTCATACGCGGCACACTAATAAAATCGCCTTCTTCCGGTAAAAAATAACTTTTACCGATGCGTCCAGCTGCCTGCCTTGCGCCCCATAAACTTGCGCGATTAAAGCCACAAATAATGACGCGCCCTTCTGGTATTAAAATTCGCTCTACTTCGCGCAAGACCTGATGAGGCTCTGCTACAAATTCTAATACATGAGGTAACACCACTAAATCAATGCTTTGCGAATGAAATGGTAACTCGCAAAAATCATGTGTTACAACAATAGGCGAACGGCTATTTTTCTCTTTCATTTGAATGCTGTCTGTAGCAGCAACAATATTCTCCTGAAGTGGGACTAAGACGTTATTGGTGCGCCATTTATTCGGCATCCGGCTGGCGCTTAGAGCATCGATTTGCGGCAAACCAATCTGCAAAGCATTGAAGCCAAAAATATCCACCGTTAAACGATCCAGCAAAGCTTGCTCCCATTGCATGATGTAAGCACCGGAGGGCTGCGCTAGCCAGGTGCCTAGGTCTATAATGGCATTTTTATCTGTATTCATTGTGGAATTTATGCTTAGTGCAACTAGTACAAATGGTGCAATTGTGTCCGCCAGCGAGCTTACAAAAAACCGAGCCCTTAGTATATTGACTGTCCCGGCATTTGACGACAACTATCTATGGCTAATACACAATGGCACCTATGCAGTAGCGGTTGATCCTGGTGATGCAACGCCGATTTTGGCCGCATTGGATGAACACAATTTACGCTTGTCAGCAATTGTGCTAACCCATCATCACCAAGATCATATCGGCGGCGTCCCGGCCTTGCTCAGACATTTATCTGTACCCGTATTCGGCCCCGCAAACGACAATATACAAGTGGTAACTCAGCACTTAAATCAAGGTGACGAAATTACGCTGCCCGGTATCCATTTAAAACTACAAGTGTTAGAGGTACCTGGACATACTTTGGGTCATATTGCTTACTTCGCCAAAGAGCAGCACTGGCTGTTTTGTGGAGATACTTTGTTTGCCGGCGGCTGCGGCCGTTTATTTGAAGGTACGCCAGCACAAATGTTGACGTCACTCGATCAATTAGCATCATTACCAGATGACACTGCTGTGTATTGCGCACACGAATACACGATGTCTAATCTACGTTTCGCCAAAGAAGTCGAGCCTGAGAATCTCGCTCTACTTGAACGCATCCAGCGCGAGCAAGATAAGCGCGATCATGGTATCCCGACCGTCCCTAGTCAGATCGGATTAGAAAAACAAACTAATCCTTTTATGCGCATCAGAGAGGCGTCAGTTCAAGCGCGCATGATCGCCGCTAGAAAAATTACTGCCGGTCAAGACGATGCCAGCAATTTTGGTGCTTTACGTGAATGGAAAAATCGTTACCGATGAGAGTATTTGATATGGTATTCAAAACAGTATTTCAAGCAGCGCTTGAGAGCTCGGCAAAGTAATCAATTTAAGCATCAAAAATCCAACCATCAAAAATGTCTTCAGAAATCCCCTCAAAAAAACATCCGGCGACAACTCTCGCCTTGTTTTGCAAAGTCGTAGATAACTATGGAGACATCGGGATTTGCTGGCGCTTTGCCAAGCAGTTAGAACATGAACATGGCATTCATGTCACTTTATGGGTCGACGATTTACGGAGTTTTCAGCGGATTTGTCCTGAAGTTGCTATTGACTTCGACCAGCAAAAAATTGCGAACGTAACAGTACAACATTGGCGCGATCAAGATGGTGTATTTGTCGCCGATGAGATATCCGATATTGTGATTGAATTTTTTGCCTGTGACATACCGCCTGCGTATATTGCGGCGATGGCAGAATGCAATCCGCATCCGGTATGGCTCAATCTGGAGGGTCTTACTGCTGAAGAATGGGTAGAAGGTTGCCATACTCTGCCATCCCCGCATCCAAGACTGCCATTGACCAAATATTTTTTCTTTCCGGGCTTTACTGATAAAACTGGCGGTTTGCTACTGGAATCAAACTTGGAGCAACAACGTCAGGAATTTCAATCTGATCAAACTGGTATGGCGGTTTTTCTTGCCCAATTTGGCGTTACAGAGAGCGAGATGAGCTCGCTGAAAGTATCGCTGTTTTGCTATCCGCAAGCGCCAGTATCAGCATTGCTTAATACCTGGCAACAAAGTGATAACGCGATGACTTGTCTGGTACCCGAAGGCGTTGCTGCCGATGCGATTGCTGCATTTATAGGACAAGAGCCAAAGGCTGGCGCATCCTCAACGCGAGGCGCATTAACGGTACGTGTGTTGCCATTTATCCCTCAAGCTGATTACGATAAATTACTGTGGGCATGTGATCTGAATTTTGTCCGGGGAGAAGACTCTTTCGTCCGAGCACAATGGGCGGGTAAACCTTTTATCTGGCATATCTATCCACAAGACGAAAACTTACATCACGTTAAATTGAAAGCGTTTTTGCAACGCTATGTAGGCACAGCAGCAGAAGCAGAAACTAATGCTGAAACTAAAGCAGAAAGTTTGATTGAGTTCTTTCTAGCCTGGAATGGCGCTGCAAAAACGGAAAATAGTCATTTACCCGCTAGTAGCTGGGAAAATCTCTGGCCACGATTCCAGGCTGACATGCCAAAAATTGCTGAAATATCTAATCATTGGCGACAGCAATTATTAGAAAATGGGGATTTAAGCACCAATTTGCTCAAGTTTGCTAAGGCGATTCAGCAAGCGGCAGTTTAGCTGTGGCTAAAATAGGTTAAAATACGCGGTTAATTTTCGACGTATTTAAAAACGACTTATCTAATTCAGTCAGATGTAGGCTTGCAAGGCTCATTATTTATCGTAGCCACTAAGTGACGACAGTAAGTGACACCAGCAAGTGACAGATGATTTTTATGCAACCACCTTTTTACGTATATTCACTATGAAACCTGCAAAAGAAATTCGTGTTGGCAACATTATTATGGTCGACAGCAAGCCGATGATCGTTCTGCGTTCTGATGTCAATGGCTCCAGCCGCACGGGCTTCACCTACAAGTGGAAGATGAAGAATCTGCTGACTAACAGCCCTCAGGAAAACGTATTCCGCGGCGACGACAAATTTGACGTTGTTGTACTGGATAAAAAGCCTGTCACATATTCTTACTTCGCTGATCCTTTGTATGTATTTATGGACGCTGACTACGAGCAGTTTGAGATTGAAGAAGAAAATTTGGGCGATGCCCTGCATTACCTCAAAGATGGCATGGAATGCGAAGCAATTTTTTATGATGGCAAAGCGATTTCGGTCGAACTGCCAACAACGATCGTTCGCCAAGTTGTGTATTCAGAGCCAGCAGTGAAAGGCAATACATCAGGCAACGTATTGAAAGAAGCTAAGATTGAAAATGCGATTGAAGCACATAGCCACAGCGTTCAAGTACCGTTGTTTGTTAGCCAGGACGATATGATTGAAATCGATACCCGGACTAACGAATACAAGCGCGTGATTCGTAACTAAGACGTACTGAAGCTGCACTGCAGCTGCAATCAAGATATAGCAAAAATGCGATTCATTGCGCCGCAAATAAAAAATGTTACCGGTCGTAATATCTAGACCGGTGGCATTTTTTTCGTCTTTTTTTACTAGAAAAATTGATCACTAATTGGTGGAAACAATCGTAAAAGAAATCAAGAAAAATAGGTAAATAAAAGATACTCCCCCTCGATTTTCATAAATATAGTCAATTGTCCAGACTTTGATTGGACAATAAAATATACTAGATGAGAGTATATTCATTATCACTTTACAGCTTCATAAAAAATCCGTACTGAAAATCTGAATTAAAACCGCAACCGTTTACTTCGCAGCGTCCGCTTTACTCATCATGATTTCAGCCTTGTACGCCTCGGGCGCTACATTCTCTCCGGCGACTTTCTTCGGCTCCAGATTCACTAAAGAAAATCGATATCCGCCGTAATTAGCGTCTGCCGGCAAATTCATTGCTGCTGGTGCGGGGGTGCCAATCACCAGCAATGCTTCCGGCGTACCGGGCTGGCTGACTTTAAAACTCACTGTTGCCTGCCCTGCCCAAACACAACGCGTATTTGGCGGGCAACGACTATCAGTAACCTCGGTCACCTCTATCGTCATGCCCTGTTTGGCAAGCTTGGTTGCTTGGCGATAGCTCAGTATGATCGTCGTTGGCACAACGTCAGACAAGGCAGAAGTGGCGGTGGCGGCGGGGGTGGCAACTGAAGCAGCTTTTTTATCGTTCATGTCAGTAGCAGGAGTAGCGCTACAAGAAATTGTGGATAAGAGCAAACCAGCCATAGCGACACTGGTAACTAAACCTTGCACATTAGTTTGTGAGCGAGTTTTTAAGCGAGATACTATTTGAAGAGGCATTTCATATTCCTAGATATCGGCTGTATTAATCAATGCTAAAAAATAGCGGCGTATTACAAAAATGATCGGCGTACACAAAGAAGAAATTCTGTAGCGAAACTGGAGTAAAACCAAAGTAAAGCATGAATAAGCCACCACACTACCACAAGCTAAACTCATTGCAAATTCAACATGACTAGGCTTGTCTAAGCATCAACAGGCGCAAACACATACGTCAACCCATAGTCGAAAAATGGTTATCGCAAAACATATTTGGTCTTTTACTTTATGCTGGCGACAAATTAAGATTATTTTCAAAAGAAATAGTCTCATCAGGAGTTACGAAAAAAGCCTGCAGCAGTAGCGCCCACGTACGTCATCAAAAATACGCCTGCATGAACCTGCATGTGCACGGATATGACGAAGCAGCACAGGCTCGCTGAGGCAGTTTAAGTAAGTCCTGATAACGATAAAAACCTCAATGCTCAGCAACGGCCAATCAACATTCTGGCACCAGCGGGCATAGTCTTAAAAAGATAGAGAACCCTATGCGTATTTTTAAACGAATCACCTCTGCATTAGCCCGAGCCATCCCGCTCAAACAAAAAACGTACTTAGCTATTTGTACGGCCAGTTTGTTAGCCTTAACGCTGAGCTGGAACACACCAGGTATCGCCGCAGATTTACATTTACGTGTAGGTCTGGCGGCGGACGTAACGTCCTTCGATCCGCATTATTTAAATAGCGGCCCGAATAACGCATTCGCTTTCCATATTTTTGATGCTTTGGTCAATCTGGATAGCAATGGCCAACTGGCCCCCGGCTTGGCTACGTCATGGAAAGCGATTGACCCGCTGACATGGGAATTCAAATTGCGCCATGGAGTCAAGTTCCACAACGGCACAGAGATGACTGCAGAAGACGTCATTTTCTCACTTGATCGCCCCGCCACTATCCTCAATAGCCCCGGATCATTTACCAGTTACACCAAACAAATTGTCAGCAAACAGGCGGTTGATGCTTACACGGTACGCTTGAAGACCGCGACCCCATACGGCCCCTTGCCTTTAGATGTTAATTCGATTTTTATCGTGTCAAAAAAAGTCGCACAAAATGCCAGTACAGACGACTTTAATACAGGCAAAGCGCTGATTGGTACCGGGCCATTTAAATTCGCCAGCGCCAAGCGTGGCGACCGTATTGAACTGGTACGTAACGATAATTATTGGGGCGAAAAACCTCATTGGGATAAAGTGACTTTGCGCATACTGACCAGCGGCGCGCCCCGTGTAGCAGCCCTGCTGGCAGGCGATGTAGATGCAATTGAAAGTGTGCCGCCCGCCGATTTACCTAAATTAAAAACGAACGTCAAAGTTAAATTAGAACAAAAAATTTCTTGGCGTACGATTTTTTGGGCACTCGATCAACAAGCCCATGTGTCTCCTTATATTACGGATAAAGCAGGCAAGCCTTTAACCACCAATCCACTACACGATATCCGCGTGCGCAAAGCAATTTCTAAAGCGATTAATCGCCAGGCCTTAAGTGACCGCGTTTTAGAAGGTTTGGCAGTACCTGCTTCTAACATCGTAGCGCCAGGCATTTTGGGGTATGACGATACCGTTAAGGTCGAAGCTTACGACCCCGAAGGAGCAAAAAAATTACTGACAGAGGCTGGTTATCCCAATGGTTTTAATATCACTCTGCATGGCCCGAATAATCGCTATATCAATGACGAACAAATAGTACAAACCGTGGCGCAATTTTTAAGCAAAATCGGCATACAAGCTAAAGTAGAAACGATGCCGCTGGCGGTATATTTCCCCAAAGCCTCCAAGGGCGAATTCAGCATTGCCTTGTTAGGCTGGGGCAGCGTGGCAGGTGATTTTGCCTTGCGGACTTTGCTCGGAACAGCAAATCCAGAAACCGGCTGGGGCAGCTGGAACTGGGGCAAATACAGTAATCCGGCACTGGATGAATTAATCCGTAGCTCCTTAGCATCAGTGGACGACACCAAGCGCCGTGAGTTTGCCAAAAAGGCCATGGGCGGGGCTTTACGAGATTATGCGGTTATCCCGCTCCATCATCAATATGCTACATGGGCGTTGCGAAAAGGCCTCAAATATGCAGCCAGAACAGATGAATTTACCTTTGCGCAGGGGTTCAAACCCGAGTAATACCCATTTCTTTCTAAAGTAACGAAAATTTATGTAAATAATTTACCCGTTTCTAAGCAGCAAGAGTATTTTAGGAGATGTACCAGTTTTTTACTGCGAGCAAGACTACAAGATTCAGGATCGTAATCGATGTGCCAGCTACTTGGAATGAATTGCAATAATCCCGCCGAGATCACCTTCTCATTTGAAGGTTTCTCAGCGCGGGGTGGCCTTACCGATGAACATAAAGACGGCTGGGGCATCGCTTTTTATAACGACACTGGCTGTCGCCTGTTCACCGACCATTTATCATCGATCAGCTCACCGCTGGCAGAAATGATCAAACGTAATCCGATCAAATCCTGCAACGTGATCGCCCACATACGCAAAGCGACACAGGGCAATATCATCCTTGAAAACAACCATCCGTTTATGCGCGAGCTGTGGGGCAAATCCTGGATTTTTGCTCACAATGGCGATCTGAAAAACTTCCATCCAACGCTTAATGGCCTCAACGGTATATATCGCCCAGTTGGTGAGACGGATAGTGAGCGTGCGTTTTGTTATTTAATGGAAGGTCTGCAGCAGCGCTTCCCTTATGCCAATGCAGATGATCTGCCGCCGACAGAAGCCTTGTTCGATGCAATTACCGAACTGACCAAGTACATTGCCTCACATGGCATATTTAACTTCATGTTATCTAATGGCGATGCCTTGTTTGCCCACTGTTCCACCAATTTGCATTACGTCGTACGCGAGTATCCATTTTCCACTGCCGCACTGATTGACTGCGACAAGAGCATCGACTTCAGCAAGTTCAACAAACCAGACGACAAAATCGCCGTCATCGCCACCAAACCGCTGACATCGGACGAATCCTGGTGCGCCTTTCATCCAGGTGAATTAAAGATGTTTTTGGCAGGACATCCAACCAAAGACACCTTAATCCCTAC
>JANXTO010000016.1 GCA_025352365.1 Undibacterium sp.
CGCAGGCAAGCAGTTAGACATCAGCGAAGCAAGCGGTGACAGACCAGAGACTTTTCCAAAACCGGCAGCGAAGAAAACTGCTTATGCGGCGGACAAGTCTGCTGCGAAGTCAGGATTTAACTCTGAATCCAAACCCGAATCTAAGTCTGCCTTTAAGTCATCAAGTGCCGCCCCTAAACGCGTAGCAGATGGCGGCAAAGCACCGCCCAAATCACCGCGTAAGCCGGGGAAATTCGCCTAAATTCTCCTGGTAAAAATCAGTAATCGTACTTCTAATGCCTATAAAAAAAGCTAACGAGACTCAGTAAGAGCCGCGTTAGCCTTTGGGTTATTCTTGCAGTCTCTGAAATTTTCTACATCAAGTTAAAATTCTTCCCAATCATCTGCCTTGCCCGCGGACTCCCGTGCGACTTGCCGGGTCTTCGTAGCGTTGCTAATCTTGGTGACATTCGCTGCTTTTTTCGATGCGGAAGTTGCCACTCTTGTCACTAGTTTAGCTGGTACTACGTTAGCCAGTTTGGGTTTGGTAGTTTGTGCTTGCATGCCGTCTAGTTTAAACACACTCACCAGTTGTGCCAGACTGCTGGCCTGATCTTGCAGTGCTTCGGCGGCGGCGGCCGCTTCTTCTACCAAGGAGGCATTTTGTTGAGTAACGGTATCCATCTCAGTGATGGCCTGATTGATCTGTTGTATGCCACTTTCTTGCTCTTGGCCAGCGGAGGTGATTTCGCCCATGATGTCGGTGACGCGCTTAACGCTGGCGACGATCTCATCCATGGTGGTTCCCGCTTGATTCACCAAGGCGCTACCGGTTTCTATCTTCTCGACTGAATCACCGATCAAGGTTTTAATCTCTTTAGCGGCACCAGCAGAGCGTTGCGCCAGGTTACGCACCTCGCTGGCGACGACCGCAAAGCCACGCCCTTGTTCGCCAGCTCTGGCTGCTTCCACCGCGGCATTTAAGGCCAGAATATTCGTCTGGAAAGCGATGCTGTCAATCACGCCGATGATGTCGACAATTTTCTTGGCGGAGTCATTGATGGATCCCATCGTTGAAACGACTTTCGCCACTACCTCGCCCCCTCTTACCGCCACGTCAGAGGCAGATACTGCAAGCACATTGGCTTGCCTTGCGTTGTCACTATTTTGTTTAACGGTCGAAGTCAGTTCTTCCATCGAAGATGCGGTTTCTTCCAGCGAACTGGCTTGCTGTTCTGTGCGCGAAGACAAATCCAGATTGCCCGATGCGATTTGGCTAGAACCGGTAGCAATCGATTCTGTACCTATTCGCACCTGACCTACAATATTTTGTAAGCTGGCATTCATTTCTTTTAATGCTTGCAGCAATTGACCTGTTTCATCCTTGGTCGTAACGTCAATACTGCTGGTCAAATCATTAGATGAAATGAGCTTAGCAATATTGACTGCTTTGGCTAACGGGCGGGTAATGCTGACGGTGATAATCCAGGCACCAGCGATACCTAATAGTAAGGCAAGTATGCCTAAAGTAATGATCAGCGTACGACCACTTTTATAATCCTCGATAGATTGCTTGCCTGCGTTGATGACGCTACTATTTTCAAACTCCACAAATTTTTGTAAGGCACTGATATAGGCCAATTGAGCGGATCCCATACTTGATAACAGAAGTTCTTTGGCACCTGCCATATCGCCCGCTTTGACTAATTTTAGAAAATCGTTTACTAAAGGGGCATAAACTACACGAGTATCGATCACCGTCTGCAATATCGCTTTTTCGTCCGTAGCGGTCACGGTTTTTTGTAGCTGATCCCGATATTCTTGACGTATACGTGAGTCATCCACAATGGCATTGACCTCTACCTTGATCTTATCTTTTCCTTCAAGTATCAGGATAGAGCGGGTATGACGAGCAGTTTCCTGCAAGCTATAAATCCAATTATTCGCAATCGTCAGTTTTGGCAAGCGTTCCTCATTGGTCGCACTGATATCCTCATGTAAGTTCGATAAACGTGATAAACCGACGATTGTAAGTATGGTCAACAGCAATAACACCGAACCAAAACCTAAACCCAAACGAGCACCTATTTTTAAATTTGAAATTGTCATACTTTTCTCCATGTCAATCAATTCTAGTATCTGGTGTTATTCGCCAATGTGGCTCTGGGTTAACAGTTCATTTGATATAAATGATCATCAAGCTTGTGCAAGTAAAATTATGTCAATTCGGACGAATCCATTTGCATTCATACCAAAACGCAACGCACCTCCGAGACATATTGTGTAACAAGTAATAAAAAATTTTTGCTTAACAAACTGCGATAACAGATCAGCCGTCAGTTAAATTTCATAAAATCACTGCGGTAAGGCCAACAAAAAAATGGTTCGCGCCAGCAATTTTTGTTTGTTCTAATCCGCATAATTTGTTATTACTTATTTTCCTAGCTTGTTACTCTGCTGTTATCTTCCTGGTACGCTACATTATCTCGTTGAATTTTGTTTGTGCTGGTATGTGACTCCGCACTCTTTTCCGTCGAGGATGACATCCACTGTAGCCCATCATTTTCAGGAATAACAATGTCCGATCAATCCTCGGCAAGTCCGATCAGTAGCACGGATCTTCCGATCGATCCGTCCCGCAGACGCTTGTTGCAAAGCGCAGTAGCGGCTAGGGTCGTTGGTAGTCCTCCTATGATGGCCGAGGGTGTGACAAGCAAAGCGACTAAGATCGTGGCTGGCTCATTAGATATCAAACTTAAGCCGCACATCAACAATGTGGTGGTAATTTATCTGGAGAATCGCAGCTTCAATAACTTGTTTGACAATTTCCTCGGGGTGCGCCAGCCGTTGTCCGATCTCCTTGCTGCTGCGTTTACGCAGAGAGGCAGAGAGGGCTCGGTTTTACGCGGTTTACCCAAGGTCTGGGGTGGCATGGTGCCGCGAGGGCAGACCCTGGGCGGTAAAAATTATCTGATTGCAGAAGACAAAATCAGCGGTTTGCCAAATGCGCCATTCGCGCTAAAAGATGCGGAGGATTTTCCCTTGCCAGAGTCGGTTATCACCCGCAACCTGTGGCATCTGTTTTATCAAAACCAGATGCAAATCAATGGTGGAAAAAACGATTAATTTGTTGCCTGGTCCGACAGTGACTTTCTATCAACCGCAAGGCAATCTCAACCTGCATGCAGGTTATTCGGACATTGAATCCAGTGATCAGCATGTTGCCAATGTCATCGAACATCTGAAAAAAAGTCCGCAATGGAAAGACATGCTGGTCGTAATACCTTTGACGAGAACGGTGGCTGGTGGAGTCACGTGGCGCCGCCCAAAGGCGATCATTGGGGGCAGGGTCTCGCATTCCAGCGATCTTAGTTTCGCCTTATGTCAAGAAAGCGAATGTTGATCATAGCTTCTATGACATGATCCCATCCTGTGGTTTATCACGCGTTTGCATGACTTACTTTTGTTGGACAGTTTGAAGCTACACAATACCGCGTTTGCAGAACGCGGTGCGTTGCCGACAGGTGATTTGACAGGTGCACTTAGCGGTGTCGAAGCGTTCGCAGAGATTTTTTGGCAAGTAAATCGCAGATTGTTTCTATATACTCCTCATTATTTTTATAAAAAAAACCGTAGAGTCCATTAAATTGAAGGGCGATTAAAATATACTCATTGTGAGTATCTAAGTTGTTGCATATATGTTAACGCGCCATGCGAGCATATTGTTGCTGATAATGAGGGGACTGAGTAGGCGCACTGATGACTGATGTACAGGCAAAAAATGGATGATGCCGGGGCGCAGAACGTAGGCAAAATTGTTTTTTGACTTTACGCCTGTGAACCTATTTGCTTTCCAATTGAAAAATTTTTATTGCTAATAAAACGACAAGTATTTTTCTTTTTTATGTTTCCTCAACACAAACGTTGAAAAAGATGGATTTTTAGGAAATGCCGTGTTACTAGTATTAATTATACAAAAACAGCTCATGAATCAAGGTATTTAGCGAGGCGCTTTATGACTGACATTCATACACAATTTATTGACCTGTCCGAACTAAAGATCGGGATGTTTGTTTATCTCGATATTGGGTGGATGGATCACCCTTTTCCGATCAGTAGTTTTGAGATCCGGAGTAATGAACAAATTGCCACTTTGCATTCCTTGGGTCTGGAACGTATTCGTTATGCCCCTGCCAAAAGCACGCCCGAGCCACGTTTGCCTCAAACCGCACATAGCGATCAGCTACTAACGCCAGAACTTAGTTCCAAAGAGTTAGCTGATTCCAGCAAGCTAGCCAAAAGTCGCAAAAGGCGTGATCTGCTCGCTAATCAACAATCCAGTCTGGTTGCCTGTGAGCGACAGTTCTTACTGGCAGCGCAAACTTTTAAACATGTCTCCGATACTATCCATGCGCAGCCTCATGTTGCGCGAGAACATACCAATGATCTGGTGCGCAGTTTTTTGGGTGAAGTGCTGGGTGAAGGCGAGGCGGCAATCCGGCTATTGTCAGAAAAAGCGGGCGAGAGAACCTCGCTGCATTCCATCAATGTGACCATCATTTCGCTGTTGTTAGGCAAGGCTTTGCATCTGGATAAGGCTGACATGTTGGAGCTGGGCATCGGTGCACTACTGCATGATATCGGCAAGATGGAATTACCAGACCGCCTGCGCTGGCCGGAAGATCATTTTACTCATGCAGAACGTCAGTTGTACCAAGACCACGTACTCCATGGTGTGACAATCGGTCGCAAACTGGGCTTATCTGCCAATGCGATGCTACTGATCGCGCAACATCATGAGTGTGCGGATGGCAGTGGTTACCCTAGCCATATCCTGGCCGACAAAATGTCGCCGCTGGCGCGGATTATCGCGCTGGTCAATCGTTACGATAATTTATGCAACCCTGGCAATCCGGCCCTGGCGATTACGCCGCATGAGGCGCTTTCGCATATTTTTACTCAAAATAAATTTCAATTCCATGCGCCGACTTTAACCGCGTTTATCCGCATGATGGGTATCTACCCGCCCGGCTCCGTCGTGCAGTTGACGGATGATCGTTTTGCGCTAGTCGTGTCGGTCAATTCAGCGCGTCCGATCAAGCCACGGGTCGTGATTTATAATCCTGAGATCCCGCGTGACGATACTTTAGTGATTAATTTAGATAAAGAAAAAAAACTCGGCATCCATCGCAGCTTAAAGCCTTTACAACTACCCAAGGCCGCTTACGATTATTTGTCGCCACGCAAACGGCTATGCTACTTTTTTGAGCGTGGTCGTGAGCTTGAGGAAGCAGGTGCAGAATCATGAGAGCGGCGTCGTGAGAACGCATCAGTGGCAAGCCCTGATCGAGGGCATGTTAGAGGCCGTTTTATTGGTCGACCCCATTCA
>JANXTO010000027.1 GCA_025352365.1 Undibacterium sp.
CCCAACTTCGTCGGCAGCCACTCAGTTCTACTCGCTGGCATTCTGATCGCCGCCGATCCCATAGAGATGTTGCGTCTCATTGCGCTATCGCGACAAAACCGATTTTTTATATATTGCAGATTTTTATTATCTGAAAATTATAAGATTCACGCATAATTGCAGCGAGCTGCGTTCAGCGGCTTTTTCGACCAGAATTAACTGCGCGCCCTCACATCAAACCAGAGATAGTTGCGAATGAACCCGCATTCAGCCGTGTTGGTGGCAATGTGTAGAAACACGTCTCTACACAAGCGAGGCACCAGGCCTCACCTGCGTGAATGCCGTTTTTTCAATAATTAGAACAAATGACGGATTCCGACCTGAACACCTGTTTCACTTTGCCCGGCGCCCGGCGTCAGAAAAGATCCAGTCGTGATGCTGGCACCGGCCATCTTGAACTGCGCGGTATTGGAATTATTCAATCGCGACGCAACGGAATAAAGTCGCGTCCGTTTAGATAGATCGTAATTCACGATCAGGCTGACCTGTCTTGCACTATTCCCAAAAGAAGAGCTATCCTTGATCAAGCCATAGCCAGCACCAACCGTCGTTACGGGGTTGACGCGATAGTCTGCGGAAACGCTATAAGTGTTGTGATAGTTACCAGGCGTATTACCCACCGGACCGACGGTCGGATCGTATTTTCCCGCAGGATTGCTGAGCGCGTTGCCCGTCGTCGCCGATATCACCTCATTCGCACGGAAATAGCCAAGATAGATTTTGCCGTGGCCATATTCCACATTCCCGCCGGCCATGAATTCCTGAACGCGATTGGTGTTGGTAGTATTTGCCGCGGTCAGATAAGCCAATGCAAAGAAAACCGGCCCCTGCTGTGTCTGTCCCGCCGCCTGATAGACCGCATTGCCCGCAATATTGCCGGTTTTTTCGCCCAGCGAGTAATGCAATTCGATTTGTGAATTATAAATTTTCGGTGAAGTATAGCTAATGTCGTTATCGACGCGCGCCAGCCAATTGGAAAAGTTGTTGTAAGCAGACCCATAGGTTGCTGCCCCGAATGCATCTATATTGCCGCTATAAGCGAACATTGGTGTGTTCTGGCGCCCGGCGCGCACTTCGCCGAAATTCCCTGAAATGCCGACCCAAGCCTGGCGATCAAACAAGCGGAAGGAATTTTGTTGTTGGCCTGTACCTGGATCAAATCCATTTTCGAGATCGAACGTGGTCTTATAACCGCCGCCGAGATCCTCGTTACCACGGATGCCCCAGCGACTTGTCATTTCACCGTTGTTACCGAGTACCGTTAGTGAAGTGTGCTTACCTCCGACCGTTGACGATTGATAGCCACTGAACAGATCGAGTACACCGTAAAGTGTTACCGAAGACTGTGCGAATGCTGCTGAACTAGCGACCATTCCCAGCGATGCGGCCATTAATGTAATGTTGATATTCTTTTTCATAAGTTCTCCTCTTTTCTTATATATTTTTTGACGCATTTCATTCAAAAGATGCTTGTATTATTTTTCAGAGTGGGTGCGACAGGTTGATTCGATATTCTTTTTGGCGTGTAGACAACGCCATCATTTATCCTTCATGTGCGACAAGCGGTCGTCACGCACTTCGCGCTTTACTCACTTAAGGATGCGTCCATAAATCTCCAAAAAGACGGCGGTGCAATCGCTTTCCGCG
This sequence comes from Undibacterium sp., assembly GCA_025352365.1. Lineage (GTDB taxonomy): Bacteria > Pseudomonadota > Gammaproteobacteria > Burkholderiales > Burkholderiaceae_D > Undibacterium. Next base: position 1,687 of record JANXTO010000027.1, read on the forward strand.
CGACAAGCAGCCTCTACTTGTCGGGAAATGGGTAATGATCGTTACAGCGCCGCTCGTAAAGTATTTACGAAGGTAGTGCTAGCGTATTTATTGAATAGCCAATCGGCGCTTGACAGTCAATGCCAAGGGCACCGTAAAGAAGAAGTGCGACATGAATCCCCCGATGATCACGACAGGATCATAGTAATTAGGGTGGTTGTCGGAGGCGATCATGATCGCCACATGCATGATGATCCAAGCAAACATGGCGTAAAAAAGCGCTACTAGCGTTGCTTCATACCCGCGTCGGCGAAAATACGGCCAAATGGCGGAAAATAAGACACCCCAGGCACTTGAGAAAATAAAGTGGATGGCAATACCGATGATGTAAGCCCATATGCCGATCGACTCTTGGACCTCTTTTCCGAACACCAAGCCCGTTGCGTTTCTAGGAATTCCAGCCAGTGGCAATAAATGCTGCGCTCCTACCCAAACAAGGGCTTCGTAGATCCAGATAACTACTCCGCCGGTCAAACCAGCGATCACTCCGGCGCGTATGATTGCTTTCCAACTCGGCATTTCTGAAGCGTATGATGTCGAATCACCGTTGCCTTCAACGCCGCTTATATGTATGTTGCTAGCCATGTCTAATCTCCTCTTTTTTATTAAAAAATACTTCCTTACAAACATCACGTTTCACCACATCCTTCAATTGCACGCATACCGCGTACACTTTCGAATTTTCGCCAGCGGACATTTGTGAAACAATGCCGCTGTCATTAATAATCGTCACTAGTCAGCGGTCGCATTAAGTACCGGTTGCGGTGCTGTCAATTCTCCTGTCATCTCTTCTTTACCTGCAAAAAGTAGTCGTTCCGCATACTCCTGCCATGACGCATTCTTTGGGACTTTGTCGAACAAGCCGTCACTTGCCAGCGTAGCGACCCAGTCAAGTTTTTCTGCGATGCCGACGGCCATCAGTGGCGCAAATCCGGCCTCGCGCACTGTGGCGGCAGATTCACGCATTTCTTCAGCCCGCCGCTTGCCATGCTGTACAACACGATTAAAGAAATTAGTACCTTGGGCCGACCAGTCAATTTGCGGGAAGGTTTCAGCCAGCGTCGGCAGCACCTTGTCGGCCACCCCGTAGTACAGCGCGGTGCTGTAGCTTTCGATGACCAGCGCCTCCAGACCTTTGATCATGATGCTGCGGCACATTTTGATTGCGGAAGCTACACCGATGTCGACGGCAACTATCGTGGCATCCATGCCCCAGGCGCGCAGCGCAGGTGCCAGCTCGTCGGCTATTGCGCCACCAAGAAGCATTGGCACCCTAATGCCATGCGGCGGTACCGAGCTCATCACCCCGGCTTCCACATAATGGCCTCCTGCCTCTTCAATGGCCTGCGCCGCCTGACGTTTAGTACCGGGCGAAGCCGAGTTCAGGTCTAGGAATAGGGTACCCGGCCGAATATGTCGGGCTGCTTCCTGTGCCACTGCCAGCGTATTAGAAGCGGTCACCGCCGAAATAATCAGTGTTGCCGCGTCGCATAAGGCTCCCAAATTGAGGGCAATATCGATGCCAGCGCGAGCGGCAGTCTTTAAAAGCTCCAGCTCCGTACCAGAATTCTCAAGCTTTCGGTCGTAGGTTGTGACGGACGTAATCCCACGCTGTCCCTTGATCCCGGCAGCAAATATCCTACCGACCTCGCCATAGCCGATTATTCCAATATAATTATTTGTCATGGTGCAGGTCATATCAGTCGATGTAACGCAGCCCTGCCTTGGCTAGTAAATCGCGCATTTGATACATGTCAAGGCCCAGGACGCCGCTGGCAAGCTTTTCCCTTTTTTCGGCTTCATTGGCTTCGCGCGCCGCCGCCGCCGCCGCAGTCGCGGCCGCAAATTGGGCGGGTACCACAACGATGCCGTCGTCGTCGGCGATCACCACATCACCCGGATTGACCAGCGCGCCGCCGCAGACCACAGGTATGTTGACCGAACCCAAGGTCGCCTTGATGGTGCCCTTGGCGCTGATCGCCTTTGAAAATACTGGGAACTGCATCGCGGTCAAATCCTTGATATCGCGTACACCGGCGTCAATGACCAGACCCTTGGCGCCGCGAGCACGAAAGGAAGTCGCGAGCAGGTCGCCGAAATAGCCATCGGTACATTCCGCCGTAACGGCTGCTACTACGACATCTCCCGGTTCAATTTGCTCGGCGGCGACATGCATCATCCAATTGTCGCCAGGTTGTAGCAACACTGTTACCGCTGTGCCGCACATGGTTGCACCGACATAGATAGGACGGAGGTACGGCCGCATCAGGCCAACCCGCCCCATGGCTTCATGTATGGTAGCGGAGCCGAACGCTGAGAGAGCTTCGACGTCGGCCTTACTTGCACGTTGGATATTGCGTTTGACGATGCCGAGATTATTCAGTGACATGATGTGTATCCTCTTGTTTCGTTTTAGCATTTAGAGCAGCGTCCAGACGCGGGAATACACGGCGGGCATTGCCTTCGTAAATCTTGTAGCGGTCTTCAGCGCTTAGCTGGACTGACGCTTCGATATAACGCTTGGTATCGTCGAAATAGTTGTCAGTCTCGGGATCGATCCCCCGTACCGCGCCGATCATTTCGGAGGCGAACAAAACGTTGTCAACCGGGATAACTTTGGTCAGTAAATCGATCCCCGGCTGGTGATAGACACAAGTGTCAAAGAAGATGTTGTTGAGCAGATGCTCTTTCAGTAGCGGCTTCTTCATTTCTTGCGCCAACCCGCGGAAACGGCCCCAGTGATAAGGCACGGCGCCGCCGCCGTGCGGAATCACGAACTTCAACGTGGGGAAGTCATGGAACAGGTCGCTGGACAAGAACTGCATAAAAGCCGTGGTGTCGGCATTCAGGTAATGCGCGCCGGTGGTGTGAAAGCACGCGTTGCAACTGGTGCTGACATGGACCATTGCCGGAATTTGATATTCAACCATCTTTTCATAAAGGGGATACCAGTGGCGATCCGACAGTGGTGGCGATGTCCAGTGGCCACCGGAAGGGTCGGGATTCAGATTGATGCCGACAAAGCCGTATTCGGTCATGCATTTTTCAAGCTCGGGAATGCAACTGCTCGGATCCATACCGGTTGACTGCGGCAACATCGCCGCGCCGATAAAGTTATCCGGGAACAGTTGCGATACCCGGTAACACAGCTCATTGCAGATCGCAGCCCAGGTGGCGCTGGTGTTGAAGTCGCCAATATGGTGCGCCATGAAACTTGCGCGCGGCGAGAAAATCGTCATATCTAGGCCACGCTGCTTCATTAGACGCAACTGGTTAGTTTCAATCGATTCGCGCAGTTCGTCATCGCTGATCCGTAACTCCGAAGGTTTCGGTCCCAGCTTCGGCGTCGCAAGGTTGGCGATCTGGCGATTGCGCCAATCCTCCAGCGCTTTAGGGGCGGTAGTGTAATGGCCGTGGCAATCAATGATTAACGGATGTTGCATATTATTTTCCTTTCCAGGCTGATGCGGGAATCATGACTTCGCCACGCATGATCAGACGAGCGGTGCGAAGCAGGGCGGCGCGGGTAACGCTTTGTGGATGAGCAGGATCCAGTCCAAGTTCGACGCTAAATTCACCGGTCGGATGCTCGACCGATATGATTTTGGTGATGCCATCCGGGACGACAGCCAAGCCTTGGGCGACCGATCCTTCCAGTACGCAAGCGGTGGCCACGGTCACTGCGGCTAGTACGCCGATGGCGTCGTGACAGACGTGAGGAATGAAACAGCGGGTAGTAATATTACCTGCGGCTTGTGGTAGGGCAAGCAGGCACATCTTTGGATAATTTTTTTTACTGACGTCGCCCAGTCCCATCATCGGGCCTGCCTGTAGCCGTAAGGCTTCTAGTTTTCCCTTCAGTTCGGTGTCGGCGTCTAGCTGTGCCACGGTCTCGTTACCACTGCGGTTGAGATCCGCAGCCCGTACCAGCACCATCGGCATGCCATTGTCGATCAGTGTCGCGTCGATGGTGAAAGGCGCAACGTTACTACCTTGCACGGCGATGGTGTCTAGTGCGCGTCCCGTTGGCAGCAACGCAGGGCATACTGAACCGGCTGTATCGAGGAAGTTAATAGTGACGGGTGCGGATGTACCGGGTACGCCGTCGATTCTGGCATCGCCGCCATATTGCATCCGACCGTTTGGTGTTTGGACTGTGATGTCGCATTGCATGCCGGTGTTCAGGGTCAACACTCTGACGGTCGTGGTGTCGCCTTGGGTAACGATGATGCCGCGCTCTAGCGCGAACGGGACAACGGCGGCCAGCATATTGCCGCAGTTAGGCGTGGTATCGACCGTGTTGTTGTCGGGCTGCAATTGCACAAACAGGAATTCGAGGTCAACGCCGGGCTTGCTGCTGAGGCCTACGATGCCAGCCTTGCTGGTCAGCGGATGAGCCCCTCCCAGTCCATCAATCTGGCGGCGGTCCGGCGAACCCATGACGGCCAGCAATATGCTGTCGCGCAAGGCCCGATCCTGCGGCAAGTCGGAGTTGAGGAAGAATGGTCCGCGTGAGGTGCCACCACGCATCAGCATGCAAGGCACTGGAAGCAGATCAGATTCAGTGTTAAGTGTGGTGGTCATGGTAAAAAGGTCATCTGACTTGAATGTGTCTAGTATCTGCAGGTAAGCGCGTGTCTTGGTTGCCTTATACCGTGATAAGCGTTCTAATTTGCTTATCAAGTTGTATCAGTGAGCGCGTCTTCAGCTATCCTCCTACTCCATGCCTATCCTGAACCTTCACCATCTTCATGTATTTAGCACCGTTGCTGCCACGGGAGGGATACGTCGCTCTGCGGACCTGTTGTGTCGCGCGTCTTCTGCGGTGGGAAGATCGGTGGCGGCGCTGGAAAAACACCTTGAAATTCAGCTGTTTGAGCGCAAAGGAAACGGTATGCTATTGACGGCGGCCGGAGAAACCGTGCGCTTGCGGACCCACATTATCGAGGCGGAGTTGCGCGATGTTCGCGATGACGCGGTGCGGTTTGCTGCGCGCGAAGGCGGCTTTGTTGGGAGCATGGAAGCACTGTTTAATGAGCGCCGCCTGCAGAGCGCGGTCCTGCTGGCTGACGTGCATCACATGCCAAGCGTGGCACGTGTGATGGGCATGTCGCAGTCGGCGATTAGCCAGGCGATAACAAAACTGGAGGACGCTCTTGGGCAGACGCTGTTCCGTCGTACCGCGCAAGGGATGATGCCTACTGACGCTGGAACACGCTGGATTTTACGATTCAATCGCGCGCTGGTGGAACTGGATCATATCGTCTCCGACGTTGCTGCGCTAAAGGGTGTGCTCGAAGGTGTAATCACGGTGGGGGCGCTTCCGCTTGCGCGCACGTTGGTGCTACCCACTGCGATCACATCCATATTGAAAAAGTATCCGCAACTGCGGGTGCGTTCGCTGGAAAGTACTTACGAGGAACTCACCGCAGGACTGTTAAGCGGTCGGGTTGATTTCATTATCGGCGCGCTACGAACCCCAACCGAGAACGGGCTGCAAGCATCGACCTTGCTCCAAGACCAGACGGCAGTGATCGCCCGAGCCGACCATCCGTTGGCATCAAAGCCCGTGCTAAGCTTTGATGATTTGCAACAGTACGCCTGGGTATTATCCCGTGCCGGGACGCCGCTGCGAGTGTCGCTGGAACAATTTTTTCAAGACCACGGTAGAAAACCGCCACAACCCGCAGCAGAAACAGGAGACCTTGCCCTCCTTCGCGGACTGCTTGTGTCAAGCGATATGATCACTGTGCTGTCTGCCCATCAGCTGCATTATGAAATTACCACTGGGCAGTTGACGGTATTGCGGTTTCCAATGGATGGTCTCAACCGGCAAATTGGCGTGACAACGCGTGCTGGCGCTTACTTGTCTCCCGGTGCAAATGCGCTGCTGGCAGAACTTCAATCCGTGGCCGAAACTTGGCGATAGTGCATATATTGTCGGTCTTACCTCAATAAGATTCACCATTGCACTCAAGGCAATAATTTCGCAGCGTGAGACGAAATACATCTGTATTTAGTCAATGAAGTGAAGTGTGCCACCTACCTCCAATAAGTAAATTGCAACGCTCTCGAAGCGGAGAGCAATGCGACATATAGGCACTCTGCGTAGACTTCAATTATCAAGTTACGACATCTGCATGTCAGCAGTAACAGCGTCTTGGTGGCCCGCTACTGCGGTAATTAGCCCCATAAATTACAAAAACAATAATTGAATTTCTCTCAGGAGACGAAATGACTACTTCTCAAACGCTCGATGTTCGGGCTTATATTAATGACCGGAAAATGACCGGTTACCAATGGTTATTGCTTGGGCTTTGCTTTCTCATCGTGGCGACTGATGGTATGGATGTCGCCATCATGGGTTTTCTCGCGCCGGGGATCACCAAAGAGTGGGGTATTAGCCGTGCGGTCTTTGGTCTTGTGATGAGCGCCGCCCCACTCGGTCTGGCTGCCGGCGCATTGCTTGTCGGCCCTCTCTCGGACCGATTCGGTCGCAAAAAATTATTAATGACCGCCGTGGCGTTGTTCAGCATATTCAGTATCCTGAGCGCCTACAGTACAGGCGTGACATCGTTGTCTGTTCTGCGCTTTCTGACCGGACTTGGGTTAGGTGCGGCCATGCCGAGCACTACCACGCTGTTATCGGAGTATCTGCCCGAGCGGTCACGCAGCACGTTGTTGGCGTTGATGTTCACCGGGTTTAATCTCGGTTCGGCTCTGGTCGGGTTCGGTGCCGCGGCGTTGTTGCCGCATTACGGATGGCGCACGGTGTTGATGGTCGGCGGTGCGATTCCACTGGCCTGTCTGCCATTTTATTTCTGGCTCATACCTGAATCAGCACGCTTTTTGGTAGTACGAAACTTTCCCAGTGACAAGATCGCGCGTACCCTGCGGAAAGTTTGCGGTGGCAGCTTTTCCAGCGGTACGCGCTTCGTTCTCAATGAACCACCGGTACAAAAAGGCATGCCTGTAAAAGCATTACTGTCGCCGTCCTATCGCAAGATGACGATCGCGCTATGGGTTACCTATTTCATGGGATTGCTGGTCATCTATCTTCTCAGCGGCTGGTTGCCGACGCTTATTAAAGATGCTGGCCTGCCAATCGAGCGTGCCGCAAATCTCACCGCGCTGTTCCAGCTCGGTGGCACCGTTGGTGCTTTGGTCGTAGGTTACTACATGGATAAATTGACGCCGAACCGTGTTATTGCAACGGCATATATTGGCGGAGCGATATTCATTGTGTTGCTGGCTTCGGGCAGCGTCGTCTCAAGCTTGTTTGGCGTATATGTACTGCTTACGGGCTTCTGTATGAGCGGTGCGCAGACCGGCATGAATGCTTTCGCACCGGCATGCTATCCGACTGCAGTGAGAGCGACGGGCGTGAGCTGGATGTTGGGCATCGGCCGCTTTGGCAGCATCTCCGGCTCGTTTGCCGGTGGTCTGATGCTATCGATGGGATGGGGATTCAGCGCGGTCATCGCTATTCTTGCAGTGCCCGCGATGATTGCAGCATTTTCAATTGTTTTCACCAAGTTTGCCCCCCGCACCGCGAGCGCATAAGGCATGCCGGATGAACGTTAAGCAGGTACGCCCCGCTCTCCGTTTGTCCGGTAATTCCACTGGAACTGGCGCAATATGACTATCGCATTTTTCCTTTCTACACATTAAGTCTGTGCCTACGCGCGGATCAGGAGCTCATTATGGCCACCATCATCGGCGCGATAGCGTCATCCCACACTCCCACGATTGGCTTTGCGCTGGATACCGGCAAGCAACAGGACCCAGCTTGGGCTCCCATCTTCAAGGCTTACGAACCGGTCAGGCAATGGCTTTCGGGAAAAAAACCAGATGTGATTCTGATGATCTACAACGATCACGTCACCTCTTTCTTCTTCGATCATTACTCTGCGTTCGCACTCGGCATCGGTGATTCCTGGCGGGTTGCAGATGAAGGCGGCGGTGCGCGTGCATTGCCGCCAGTCGACGGCCATCCCGCACTGTCGCGACATATCGGTGCATCGCTCATGGCCGACGAGTTTGATATGTCTTTTTTCCAGAATAAAGGGCTGGACCACGGCTGCTTTTCTCCGCTCTCTATTCTGTGGCCAAACACACCAAGCTGGCCCGGTGCCATCGTGCCGCTACAGGTGGGCGTGCTGCAATTCCCGGTGCCATCCGCACGCCGTTGTTACAAGCTGGGTCATGCGTTGCGACGCGCAATTGAAAGCTATCCCGACGATATAAAGGTCGTACTGGTTGCCACCGGTGGACTATCTCACCAAGTACATGGTGAGCGCGCCGGATTTAACAATACCCCGTGGGACCACGAATTTCTGAACCTGATTGAAAACGACCCTGAATCCCTCACCGACATGACCCATGCCGATTTTGCGCGGCTAGGCGGATTTGAAAGCGCCGAGGTTATCATGTGGCTCATCATGCGCGGCGCTATGTCAAGTCACATCAAGTGCCTGCATAAAGACTACTACCTGCCGTCCATGACCGGCATCGCCGTTGCGCTGTATGAGAACGACGCTACCGCGTCAGAAGCTATCACTGCGCGCGCACGTGAAGAACACATGAAGCACATGAATCATCAGCTAGCGGGTATCGAAAAACTACCAGGAACCTATCCTTTTACCCTTGAGACCAGTGTCCGGACCTACCGCATAAACCAGTATCTCCATCAACTGGTAGAGCCAGATTTTCGGGTACGTTTTCTTGGCGATGCCGAAAGCACCTTTGAGGAAGCGGGGTTGACCGAGGTAGAGAGGAAGATGATTACTGAGCGCGACTGGCGGGCCATGATTCACTACGGCGTTATTTTCTTTTTGTTAGAAAAACTAGGAGCAGTCGTCGGAGTGTCCAACCTGCATATTTATGCCGCCATGCGTGGCGAATCATTGGATACATTTCGCCAGACGCGCAATGCGCCAGGTGCACTGTATTCGGTGGCAGGAAAGGTAGATAAGGATTTAGCATGGAATAGCGAAATCAGGAAATGAATCGTCATAAAGTTGACTTGATATGTGATCGATAATTTGATTTTGTCGAGCAATCAACCTTATGAAACAGATTTTGGGTGGACTATAAGACTCACACCTAATTAGCCTTTTGATAGCAATTTCTGGCCATCCGGCCGGAGTTCTCCCTGAGGAGAAACGTGCCGATACAACGTCTGCCGGGTAATTCCCATTTCTTCGCAAAGATCGCCTACGGTTGTCTCAGGCTGCCCCATGGCAGCCATTGCCAGACGCAGCTTGGCAGGTGTCATTTTGAATGGTCTCCCACCTTTTCGGCCCCGGGCGCGTGCCGAAGCCAGTCCGGCAATGGTACGTTCGGAAATGAGTTCTCGTTCGAACTCAGCCAACGCGGCGAAGATACCAAAGACCAGTTTGCCAGCGGCGGTCGTGGTATCGATTGCTGGTTTTGTCGCGATAGCGCAATGAGACGCAACATCTCTATGGGATCGGCGGCGATCAGAATGCCAGCGAGTAGAACTGAGTGGCTGCCGACGAAGTTGGGTCTTTGATGTCTGCGAGTTGACCCTTGCGAATCATATGCATGGTTTCAATCCCCGCGATGATAATTCGGGCGCAGCGAAAGGTCTTGAAACCGAGCATCGGTCGCGTGACGCGTTTGACGGCCCGGTGGTCTTGCTCGACGATATTGTTGAGGTACTTTGATTGGCGCACCACGATGGTCAGACCGCTATCGGCCTGGATGCTGACGATGGCGGCCGTGTTGGAGCCGCTCTTGTCGATGGCTATTTTCTCGGGCATGCCGTGCAGGCCGATGGCGCGTTCGAAGAATGCCCTGGCTGCGGTATGATCGCGCTTGGCGCGCAGCAGAAAATCAACGGTGTCGCCGGTCTTGTCAACGGCCCGGTAAAGGTATTTCCACTGACCCGCGACCTTTATGTAAGTTTCGTCCATTCTCCAGCTCGTGCCGACCGGACGCTTGCGCCGACGGCAAATAGCGGCGAGCACGGGCAGCATTTTGATGGCCCACCGGTGAATGGTCGAATGATCGACCGCTACGCCACGTTCGACCATCATCTCTTCCAGATGTCGCAAGCTCAGCGGGTACGCCACGTACCAGCGCACGCAAACCAGCATCACTTCAATCGGATAATGCAGCCGCTTGAAAACACGGCACAGAGTTTGGTTCATCGGTTTTTGATCGGTGCGCATCGAACAAGCCTAACATGGCTGCCGTATTGCGACAAAACCGAATCGAGTTGCAGTTCAAGAGGATTCATAGCGGTTTTTTGGTCTCGTGATGTGATTTCTTGTTGGGTTCGTTTTGCATCTGATTGAAGGTCAGTCGGCGAGCATGAGGGCATTCTGGGAAATCCTATTTTTCGGCACACATGCGCCAAGGAATATCCTACAATGCGATTTCAGGCAGTTTGACGCTTACGTAAACGTAAATGCCGAGCGTAAATACCAAGCGTAAATGCTAGCTGAATGCAAACGTTCATGTGCAGCTTACTTACAACAATTATTTGCGACGATTATTTGCCTGCAATATCAGCGTGCAATACCAACGTACAGTCGCCGTTTGCAAACGGTGCCTGCGATTGTAGCCAGAAAACCGCTTTCCTGTTTTGTCCGATGTTTTGTCTACTATTCTGATTTCCCGACTTGATCAACATGGCCACCTACACAATTACCGACCTCGCACGAGAATTTGACATTACCCCGCGGGCGATTCGTTTTTACGAAGATCAGGGTCTGATCAGCCCCATGCGGGATGGGCCAAGCGGACGCAACCGCGTCTATACCGCCCGCGAAAGAACACATCTCAAACTGACCTTGCGCGGCAAACGCCTCGGTCTGAGCTTGTCTGACATCAAAAGTCTGGTCGACATGTACGGCTCACCCAAGGACACAGCACCGCAGTTACAAAGCTTTTTAAGTGTATTAGCGCGCCATCGCGCTGCCTTGGAGCAACAGCGAGAAGATATTGAAGTCATGCTGGCAGAAATCAGCGCACATGAAGAAGAGAGCAATCGCTTGTTGACGCTGGCAGCTCATTCTGAGAATAAGTAAAACTACCAGTTTGCATTTTAGAAATATGATTGACGTTTACGTAAACGTCAATTTGAAGTATGATTTTTGGCTGCATTTCCATCAAGTTCGTATAGAGTTTCGCTGCGATAATCATTATCTGGTAACACATTCAACATAAAAAAGTGAGGACGACATGCTGCATCTCCCAGGTTTAACGTTTGATCATGGCGAAGACATCGCCGCCTTGCGTGAAGCAATCCAGCAATTTGCGGAGGCAGAAATCGCACCGCGCGCGGCTGAGATCGACCGCAGTGACCAGTTCCCTATGGATTTATGGCGCAAACTGGGCGATCTGGGCGTGCATGGTATGACCGCTTCAGAAGAATACGGCGGCGCCAATATGGGTTATCTGGCGCACATTATCGCGATGGAAGAAATTTCCCGTGCCTCGGCTTCCGTTGGCTTGTCTTACGGCGCGCATTCTAATCTGTGTATCAACCAGATCAACCGCAACGGATCACCTGAGCAAAAAGCTAAATACCTTCCAAAACTGATTTCTGGTGAGCATATCGGTGCCCTGGCGATGTCCGAACCCAATGCAGGATCGGACGTTGTCAGCATGAAATTACGCGCTGATTTTAAAGGCGATCGCTGGGTATTGAATGGCACCAAAATGTGGATTACGAATGGCCCCGATGCGGATACGTTGGTGGTGTACGCCAAAAATGATCTGGAAGCGGGTCCACGCGGCATGACCGCTTTCCTGATCGAAAAAGGTTTTAAAGGTTTTAGCATCGCGCAAAAACTAGACAAGCTCGGCATGCGCGGCTCTCACACGGGCGAGCTGGTATTCCAAGATTGTGAAGTGCCTGCAGAAAACGTCCTTGGTGGCCTGGGCAAAGGCGTGAACGTCTTGATGTCGGGTCTGGATTTTGAGCGCGCCGTGTTATCCGGTGGTCCGCTCGGCATCATGCAAGCCTGTATGGATGCCGTTGTGCCGTATGTGCATGACCGCAAACAATTCGGTCAGCCTATCGGCGAATTCCAGTTAATGCAGGGCAAACTGGCGGATATGTATTCCACCATGATGGCTTGCAAAGCCTATGTGTATGCCGTTGGTCAGGCCTGCGACCGAGCCAAAACACCAGAGGCGGTGCGTGCGATGCGCAAAGATGCCGCTGGCGCGATTTTGTACTCCGCAGAAAAAGCCACCTGGATGGCGGGCGAAGCAATTCAGACTCTGGGCGGCAACGGTTATATCAGTGAATATCCCGTCGGACGTTTGTGGCGTGATGCAAAGCTGTATGAAATCGGCGCAGGCACCAGCGAAATCCGCCGTATGTTGATCGGTCGAGAGCTGTTTGCAGAGACGAAGTAAGGGATTATCCGTCCTTGATATAAGGCGGGGAGCCAGATGTGCGCTGGCAAGCTGGATTGAGTGTTTGTACCGGTTTTGCCAGTGTGTTGATGTCGAATTAAAAGATACTCCCAGTAGGTATATTAAAATCGTCATTAGGATCATTGGACAATAAGGCATATTTATAAAATATATCAGGGAGTATATTAAAATATGTCGATATTTCTGCAGAGCCAACTTTTTAAGTTAGCGCAATAATCCGGTCTTTTTCTCATGCTTCAATCATTCGCCAACCAGCTTCGATGAATAGCTCACTTGCCATGTTAACTGCTTTGCCAGCTACTCTACACATCCAGACACCATTGCTACAGCATCGCAAGTTGTCGGCGCAGTTACGTAAAGCAGTTTGGCTGAAGATGGAAAACACGCAGCCTTCGGGCTCATTCAAGCTGCGCGGGATTGGTTTGATGTGCCAGCGCGCGGTCGCCAATGGCGCGACGCACCTGGTTTGTCCCTCGGGCGGCAATGCTGGTTTTGCTGCTGCCGTGGCGGGGGCCGCGCTGGCTGTGCACACCACCATCGTCGTCCCTCATTCGACGCCAGAGAACGTGCGTGAGGCAATTCGCGCGATCGGTGCGGGATTGATTATAGAAGGCACGCAATGGGACGAGGCAAATCAGCTGGCGCTTAAGCTGTGCGAAGATCCGAGCGCTGTTTATATACCGCCATTTGATCATGCTGATATCTGGGATGGCAATGCGACGCTAATTGATGAAGTGGTACAGGCAGGACATGACTTTGATGTGGTGATTTGCTCGGTCGGCGGTGGCGGTTTGTTCAGCGGGATTGTGCAGGGTTTGCAACGCAATGGCGCAGCGAATATTCCGGTGATTGCAGTAGAAACTGAGGGCGCCGCATCGTTACATGCAGCAGTGCAGGCGGATGAGCTGGTGACCTTGCCTGCGATTACCTCCATTGCCAGCACATTGGGTGCGCGACGGGTAGCGCAGCAGGCTTTTGATCATACTCAAACCCATCAGATCCATGCGGTTACTGTCAGTGACGCACAGGCGATACAGGCGTGCCTGAGTTTTGCCGACGATATGCGTACTTTGGTGGAGCCAGCTTGTGGTGCTGCTTTGGCTGTGGCGTATCAAGAGCTTGCGGTCTTGGCGCAATATCAGCGACCCTTGATCATCGTCTGCGGCGGTATGGGGGTAGACTTAGCGAACCTGATCAAATTGCAGTCTAGTTTGCAGCCGAGTTTGTAACCCAGAGCGAATATGAAACTTTTGAATTCTGCCGTCGCCGTTAAAGCTAAATTCGAAGCAAAATCCGTAGCAAAATTGCCCTGATACTAAGACACTATGCCCCAAGTCGCCTTCCCTAAATTGTTGTCCTCCCAGATCGCGTTCGATATTGCGCGCACGATCATGGATGGCTTTGACAAACATTACCGTTTGTTTCGTGCCTCCAGCCAGACTGCAAAAAGCGATTTTGAAACCGGCAACTGGAAGGCCGCACAAAATTCGGCGCGTGAGCGGATCGGCTATTACGACAAACGCGTGAAAGAATGTGTACAAACGCTGGAAGATGAGTACGAGCAAGGCGATCTGACAGATCAGGTCTGGCGCGAAGTAAAATTGCATTACATGGGTTTGCTGATTGACCATTTGCAACCCGAACTGGCAGAGACATTTTTCAATACGGTCTGTACCAAAATGCTGCACCGGAATTACTTTCACAATGATTTTATTTTTGTGCGTCCCGCAGTCTCTACCGAATACATCGAGAACAAAGACACGCCACCAACTTATCGCGTGTATTACCCCGCCAAAGATGGCTTGCATTACACACTCAAACGTATCATCACTAATTTCCAGCTCAAAGCCAGTTTTGCGGATTTAGACAGGGATGTAGAGTTCGTCGCTGAGCGTTTAAAAGTGCTGCTAGAAAGCGATAAATTAGAGCCAAATCATCAGATCCAGGTACTGGCGAATTTGTTCTTCCGCAATAAGGGCGCTTACATCGTCGGTAAACGAATTAACGGGAATAAAGAATCCCCTTTTATCATTCCGATTCTGCACAATCGTAAGGGTGAATTGGTGCTTGATACCATTCTGTTTGACACGATACAGATCACGATTTTGTTCTCGTTCACCCGCGCTTATTTCATGGTGGACATGCTGGTACCGTCAGCGTATGTGCAGTTCATCCGCAGCATTTTGCCGAAGAAGCCGCGTAGCGAAATTTACACGATACTGGGTTTGCAAAAGCATGGCAAAAACTTGTTCTACCGTGACTTTTTGCATCACCTCAAATACTCTTCAGACCGTATCGAAGCCGCACCCGGTATCCGCGGTCTGGTGATGCTGGTATTTGCTTTGCCGTCGTTCCCGTATGTGTTCAAGCTGATAAAAGATAGCTTCCCGCCACCGAAAGAAACCACCAAAGCGCTGATCAAAGAAAAATACCAGCTGGTCAAAAATCATGATCGTGTTGGCCGCATGGCAGATACGCTGGAATACTCGGATGTTGCCTTTCCACGAGCCCGTTTTTCTGACGAGTTGCTGGCAGAGATCAAGCACTACGCGCCCTTGATTGTAGAAGAAGAGGACGACGAAATTATCATCAAACATCTGTATATCGAAAGACGGATGGTGCCCTTAAATATTTTCTTGGGCGAAGCAGAGAAAAGCGGCGATGACGCGGCCATTGAGCACGGTATTTTTGAATACGGCAACGCCATTAAAGAGCTAGTCGCGGCAAACATTTTCCCTGGCGATATGCTGTATAAAAACTTTGGCGTGACGCGCCATAGCCGTGTCGTGTTCTATGATTATGATGAGATTGAATACGTCAGCGATTGTAATTTTCGCGTGATTCCGCAAGCGCGTAATGAAGAAGACGAGATGGCGTCGGAGCCGTGGTATCCAGTCGCAAAAAATGATGTCTTTCCAGAACAGTTCGGCCCGTTCTTATTGGGCAACCCCAAGGTGCGGCAGTATTTTATGAAGCATCATGCCGATTTATTGACCGCAGATTACTGGCAAACGCGCAAGCTACGCATTATGGCGGGCAAGGTGGATGATGTTTTCCCTTATCCGCAAGAAGTACGCTTCAGCCATCAAACTCAACTGCATCAGTTAAATGAGTTGAAAACACAGAGTTCGCAAAAATAATTCACAAAAGTTCGCTTCATCTTTACAAACAATTTTTTGGAGATATCCCATGAATGATCCTATCGTTATCGTCGGCGCCGCACGCACACCTATGGGTGCATTTCAGGGCGATTTTTCTTCTGTCACCGCCAGTCAATTAGGTGCAGTGGCGATCAAGGCGGCAGTCGAGCGCTCTGGTGTTAAGCCAGAGTTGATTGAAGAAGTTTTGTTCGGTAATTGTCTGATGGCAGGCCAAGGTCAGGCGCCAGCGCGCCAAGCTGCATTGGCTGCGGGTTTGCCTATGTCTACCGGTGCGGTGACCTTATCAAAAATGTGCGGCTCTGCGATGAAGGCAACGATGATGGCGTTTGACTCGATTCTTGCGGGCAGCAACGAAGTCATGGTCAGCGGCGGTATGGAATCCATGACCAACGCACCGTACCTGATTCCTAAAGCCCGCGGCGGCTATCGCATTGGTCACGGCATGATGTATGACCATATGATGCTCGATGGTCTGGAAGATGCTTATGATAAAGGCCGTTCTATGGGTACTTTCGCCGAAGATTGCTCAGCCAAATACCAGTTCAGCCGTGAAGACCAGGACGCCTTTGCGATTGCCTCTGTCAAACGCGCGCAAGCTGCGACTGCCGACGGTTCTTTTGCGTGGGAAATCGCACCTGTAACCGTATCTGGTCGCAGCGGCGATGTCGTCATCGACAAAGATGAAGGGCCGCTTAAAGCCAAGCTCGACAAGATTACGGCATTAAAGCCAGCGTTCAAAAAAGACGGTACCATCACTGCTGCATCTTCGTCATCGATCAACGACGGTGCCGCTGCACTGGTCTTGATGCGTGAGTCTAAAGCCAAAGAACTCGGCTTGACACCGATCGCTAAAATCCTCGGTCACGCCAG
>JANXTO010000037.1 GCA_025352365.1 Undibacterium sp.
CTAGTGAAGCTCAATGACAACTGGACTCAATTAGCACAGCCGCAAGAATGGCGTTCTATCGCTCAACGCGAGCAACCTGCCTTGGGAGTCAACCAATCCGCTCCTCCGGCAGAAATAGAAGCACCTTTCATCTTTAAAAAAGGTGGTTATTACTATTTGTTCGTTTCTTGGGGTTTGTGTTGCCGTGGCGCGGACAGTACCTACCATTTAATGGTGGGACGCTCTACCGAAGTGAGCGGACCCTATCTCGATAAAGCCGGTAAAGACTTGGCGAAAGGTGGCGGTTCTTTGCTGTTAAAAGGGACACCGGCATGGACGGGCGTTGGACACAACAGCGCTTATCAGTTTGATGGCAAAGACTATCTCGTACTGCATGCCTACGAGACCGCTGACAAGTACCTGCAAAAGCTAAAAATTATGGAAATGAGCTGGGATGCGGAAGGCTGGCCAGTGGTTAATCCGCAGGATTTAGATCGCTATCAAAGTCGCTTGTTACCAGCTAAAAAATAGTCTTTTTCTTTATATGCTGGTGATGCTTTTCTCGTATGTGTAAGTTGGCGCTCAAATCTATCTAATTTAGAAAATTACAAATGACCTATCAAGCACATGACTCACGTTACGACACAATGGCATATCGCCGTAGCGGTCACAGTGGGCTGAAGTTACCGTCGATATCACTAGGCTTGTGGCAAAATTTTGGTGACATTAACCCGATTGAAACCCAAAGAGCGATGTTACGTCGTGCCTTTGATCGAGGTGTCACTCATTTCGATCTGGCAAATAATTACGGCCCACCTTTTGACGCTGCAGAGCGCAATTTTGGACGCCTGTTTGCCGAGGACTTTAAATCGTATCGTGACGAACTAGTCATTTCAACCAAGGCTGGCTGGGATATGTGGCCAGGTCCCTACGGTGGTATGAACGGATCGAAAAAACATTTGATCGCCAGTCTTGATCAAAGCTTACAGCGCCTGGGTGTGGACTATGTGGATATTTTTTATAGTCATCGCCCTGATCCCCATACCCCGATCGAAGAAACTATGGGCGCATTGGCACAGATGGTTCGCCAAGGTAAAGCTCTGTACATAGGCATCTCCAATTACGGTCCTGCTCTGACACAAAAAGCAGCAGATTGTCTGCGTGCAGAGGGAGTACCTTTGACGATCAGTCAACCTAATTACAGCTTGCTGGATCGATGGATAGAGCCGGAGTTGCTGACAATGAACTCAGAGAATGGAGTGGGCACGATCGTTTTTTCTCCACTACAGCAAGGCTTTTTGACCGACAAATATTTGAAAGAAATTCCTACTGATTCGCGCGCCTCACGCTTGGACTGGGTGCGTAACGGTCTCAATTCTGAGGTATTAGTCCGTATCAAGGCACTCAACCAGATTGCGTTGGAGCGAGGCCAGAGCCTGGCACAAATGGCGTTAGCCTGGACCTTGCGTGATGATCGCATTACTTCAACTCTGATTGGTGCCCGCACAGTGGCACAGCTAGATGACAGCCTAGATGCGCTGGATCACTTGCACTTCACGACGGAAGAAATACAGCATATTGACGTCATTAGTCAAAGCGACCCAGATGTTTTTTCTATGCCGGCTAAAGCGACGGGACAAGATTTAGTCGAAAACCCTGATTTCAGAGCTTAAGCAAGCTATTTTTATTCATTAAAAATAGTGTGACTCAAACCTAAGACAACTCGTGGATAAAGAGATGCCGCCAAAATCAATGCTGTATCATTTTCAAGATTAATGACACGATGATTTCAAAGATGGATACGCTCAATCCCAACTGGTTCTTAAAAGCACGTTTAAAAACCCGGCAACTTTTACTCTTAATCGCCCTGGATGAACACCGCAATATCCACCGCGCTTCTGATGCATTGCATATGACGCAACCTGCAGCGTCCAAACAATTAAAAGACCTGGAAGAAATGCTGGACGTACGTCTGTTTGAGCGCCTGCCACGAGGTATGGAGCCGACGATTTATGGTGAGACCATGATCCGTCACGCCCGAATGGCACTGACTAACCTGTCGCTTGCGCATGACGATATCGTCGCCCTGAGGTCAGGTCTTGTTGGGCAAGTGGAGGTAGGTGTCATCATGACGCCGGGCATGGCGTTATTGCCACGCGCGATCGCTCGCATTAAACAGCAAGCTCCTTTGTTGCGCATAGGTGTGCATATGGATCAAAGTAATATTTTGCTAGACCGACTGCAAAATGGCTCGCTCGATTTTATGATCGGACGCATTCTGGAAAAAGAAAACGGCTCTAGCCTGATCTATGAAGAACTCACAGAAGAACCCGCTTGCGCCGTCGTTCGTAACGAGCATCCGTTGTTATCACATAAAAACTTGCAGCTTAAAGACATCGCTACTAAACCCTGGATATTACCGCCACAAGGCGCCATCTTACGCCATCGCTTTGACATGATGTTCCGCCGGGCAGGCCTGCTGCCACCGGTTGATGTGGTAGATACTACGGCGCTATTGCTGATCACCGCACTCTTACAGCAAACCGATTCTTTGC
The DNA here is from genome assembly GCA_025352365.1 of Undibacterium sp. Lineage (GTDB taxonomy): Bacteria > Pseudomonadota > Gammaproteobacteria > Burkholderiales > Burkholderiaceae_D > Undibacterium. Next base: position 2,535 of record JANXTO010000037.1, read on the forward strand.
ATGTCATGCCTATCGAAGTCGCACGGTATTACGCCTCTTTAAATGTACTAAGCATTTTGCCGATCGAGCTCCCATGTGCGATGGATGCCTTTGGGATTATCCGGCAACAAGAGCGCTTAATGGCACCCGGCGCAGAGCTACTTTTAAACGCAGTAAGGACTGAAGCCCTGGCTTTGTATTGATATTATTTCTTCGCGTTAAAGTACTTTCAGCCCTGTTTGTTAGAGATCCGTTTGCAGGTTTAATAACCTGTTTCGTTCATCTTGGTATGGCACAATGTCCGGGTTAAAAAGCACTTCTGGGCATGTGGATGAATTACTGCTTAAGGGAAATAAATTATATACTCCCTATAAGTATGTATTATTATCTAGGTAATTATTGGCTTACAAGTAATATTTTTATTATTTTATGAGGAGTATATTGGTTTTTCTGTAAATAATCGTCCGGCAAACGGGGAAATTGAGCATTTCTTGACATCAAATAGAATACTCAATAAGCCGGATGGTGCTCTACTTGCATTCAGCATCTATTACTGCTCTTTGATGATCAACTATCGATGGACACCGCGACCCTGCGAAAGAACTTCGGGAGGTTCGATGCAATATGCAAATCTATGTGCTAAGCCTAAGCCCAAGTTAAAGTTGTACAGCTCACAAATTGTGGCATTCCGCTGAAATACGCTGAAGCGTAAGCTAATGACGACAGAGACGACTATGAGGCTACAAATGAAATTGATTTATATTTTTCTTCTGGTCGGGCTCGCACATCTTTCGGCGTGGGCAGTACCACCAGAATTTCCTAAAGAGGTTACTGTCTTTCTCGTTGAGCGTGAATTCTGCGACCACTGGCGCGGCGAGCCGGGTTATGACAATGAACGGCAAGCCGATATTGATTGGTTCATTTGTCAGTCTTGCTCAGGCACCGACGAGAAGCTTGCTGGCCTTATGAAGAAATATCGTGGAAATAAATTGATTATGGAAAAACTTGGCGAATTTGACGCCCAGGTTGAGTCAAAAGATAAGGTTGCTACCAAACGATTTTGTAGCGGCACCAGAAAGCCAAAATCGGACGAGTAGCAGTGGTTATTAGCTTAGATCGTATGCATGTTTTTTTGAACTGTGCTACGAGTATGTTTATGGCATTTTATTAAGAGGGCGGTACAAGACTAATTAATTCAGTAGAAACTGGATAACATAACTGAAGCCGATAGTTGTGAATGTCAGGGACTTTTCCCTCATTGTCTACCACTATGGATTATCCACATCTGTTAGAAAAAAACCGGACAATGACAAAAAACTGAATAAAGGGAATTCAACCAGAGCAAAAACTTGGATGCTCGTTTATACAGCAGGAAACCCTATTGAGATTTTGAGGGGCAACCCTGTGCTTGACCGTGATACGCCCATTGCAATCGCAAAGAAGCTTTTCCCTTCTGATAAATTGGAGGCAATGAATGACGGAAATTTATCCTATACCTGTCCACCCGATGATGAGTTGATAGTCGGATATGTCAGATATTTTCCGGGACTTGTTATAGTGGCAGCAAAGGAATTTGGAATGGATTACCCATTTAAGTTACCCTGAGGTTCCGTTAGTGCGATGCCAAACTACACCGTTTTCCTACAGGTAATGCACAGTGCCGTTGATTGGTTTGCTTATGCCGTTTGGAAAGACGAAAAGCTACAAAGGTCATTGAGCTTATCTCGGGACAGCGGTTTATTAGAGGACATTGGTAGCAGACTTCCTTTGAGCAGCCCTATTAGGATGGTCTGCATCCTGCCATTGATCCATACGAAGACGAGACTGAATATCCATTCGTTTTTCATCCGCTAGAGTTGGGTGAAGCTGCACTCCTTACATTTTTTGATTATCAGTTAGACGGGATAATAGATCCTCACAAACTGAGCCGGAATCGATACAACTGATGCGGTTTAAACGGAAAAAATCTTGGTGGCGATTTGGATAGCTGTTGTTGGCCACAAGTACTCATATAATCTTATTATGCAAAAAAGACGAAATATGACACTCCACATTGCTAGGGATTCACCATGATGCTGATCGGTTTGTGAACCTTGCTTGAACCTTAGTGTTTTTGCTTAAGTCATTTACTTAGTTGCCTACGCTACTATAAGTACTTCAAATATTGAAATATGTCATTATCTTGGTATCTATTTTCTGCTCTTAAGTGAAATGCTTTTTGATCGTTACCTCCCTTTGCTATGTGGTAAATTAGTCTCGTACTATATTTGAGGGAGCGGTATATTGGCAATTAGACGACGGATTGCGTTTTGTGTTTCAGCTTTTGGACTTCGTCTGGCTATGGTTTCATTTTAGGCCCCACATTAATACGGCGGCAACTCATCGTACTTCCTTTGATCGGGCTCGTGTAGCTTCACATCAATACAAAGCGATATGAAGTAAAAAAGCCGGTGAAAATCACCGGCCTTTTTTATTTGAAATAAAGATAAGCTTTTTTCTAAAAAAATGAAAATGGTAGATTAGTCTCAGCTTATGGTGCCATTCGCAAATAGAATACTGCAACCCTCGCTAAATTAACCGCAAGCCCCAACATATCCGCATGAAACGCAACGACTGCACCCATCGATTTTTTGCAGCGCGTATGCGCCACAGTCGGGACATTTTTTCCCAGTGGCGGCATAGTTGATCGGTGCTGACTCACCTTCATAGGCTAGGTCGTCCATGCCGTAGGCCAGGCTTTTATTACGGAACTGTTCGGCCAGCACTGTAACGGGAATCTGATTGCCAGCGGCGTCGATAAAGCCGCGTTTGATCAAGATGCGTTGTAGTGAATAGCCGATTGCTGCTACTTCTGATTCGTGGAACAGTGGCGCTTGCGTGCCGTCTTCTTTGGTGATGGTGCCGCATCGAACCGTACCTTTATCCCAGACAACTTCGCGCATATCGGCCAGCGCTTTTGCGATGGAGCCGCCTGAGCGGGCTGCCATTGACAATAAGCGCATGCTGGCTGATATCCACTGCTGACCATCATTCTTTTGTCCTGCTGGCATAAAGAACTCAAACGGGCGTTCGATGGTGACACGCTCCCCACCTACCATACCTTGCAGGTGAATAAAGCTGACTGTCAGGTAGACGGTTTTTTTACCTTCATATGTCATGTACTGTACTTTGGATGTGACCGATTCCAGATCGCCGAATGGACGACCATCGAACTGTTTGCGTAGCAAATCATCGTCTGGAATTGCTGCTACTTTTGGTGCTGCCGGTTCTGTTGAGACCGATAAAACGCTACCTAAAATACTGTTGGGACGATAAGTAGCAAGGCCTTTTAGTCCTGCACGCCAGGCATCCATATACAAATTTTGAAAATCTTCATAGGGATAATCTGCGGGTACATTGACTGTTTTAGAGATCGATGAGTCGATAAACGGTTGCACAACTTGCAGCATCTTCATATGGTCAGTGGCCGACATATTGAGTGCAGTGACAAACTGCTCTGGTAATTTGCTATCGTCACTGACGTCATTACCTAAGTGACGATACAAACGCCAGGCGTGATCGGCGACTTCGTAGATTTTACTTTCGCCATCAGCCATACGTTTTTTGCGGTTATATACCCAGGAGAACGCTGGCTCAATCCCGTTGGATGCGTTGTCGGCAAAGGCCAAAGTAATGGTACCTGTTGGCGCAACCGATAGCAGGTGAGAATTACGCAAACCATTTTTTGCGATGATGGTGCGCAGGTTTTTTGGCAGGCGTTTAGTAAATAAGCCAGATAGATATTTGTCACTATCAAACAGCGGGAACATGCCTTTTTCTTTGGCAAGTTCTGCCGATGCCAGATAGGCTGCATCACGCATCACTTCAGAAATTTTTTGTGCTACCGCACGACCTTCATCAGAATCGTAACGCAGACCCATCATCACCAGCGTACTGCCAACGCCTAAATAGCCAAGGCCGATGCGGCGCTTGGATTGTGCCTCTGCCTGTTGTTGCGGTAGCGGCCATGCGGTCGCCTCCAGTACGTTATCCAGCATACGGATCGCGATGCTGACGACGGATTTAAATTTGTCGTAATCAAAGCTGACTGCATCAGTAAAAGGTGCCGCCACAAATTTAGTCAGGTTGATTGAACCCAGGCAGCAGCAGCCATAGTCTGGCAGCGGTTGTTCTGCACAGGGATTAGTTGCTTCAATCTTCTCGCAATAGTACAGATTATTTTCTGTATTCATACGGGACAAAAATAGTATCCCTGGCTCTGCATGATCGTAAGTAGAGCGCATCACTTCATCCCATAAGGCGCGGGCGCGTAAGGTCTGGTAGACCCAGATGCCGTCTTCGCGCTGGTAAGCACCAGCTTGTTTTTTTTCTTCGCCGGGTTCTGCTTTATGTACTAAACAGTAGTCGCTGTCTTTGGCAACGGCTTCCATAAATTCATCTGTGACACCAATGGAGATATTGAAATTAGTTAAGCCGCCTTTATCCTTGGAGCGGATAAATTCCAGAATGTCGGGATGATCTCCACGTAACACGCCCATCTGTGCACCACGGCGTGCACCGGCGGATTCTACTGTGGAGCAAGAGGCATTGAACACCTGCATAAACGACACCGGCCCAGACGCGCGCGAACGGGTGCCACGTACCAATGCATCTTTTGGACGTATCGTTGAGAAATCATAACCAACGCCACCACCGCGACGCATGGTTTCTGCTGCGTCTGACAAAGCAGTATAAATGCCGGGCTTGCCGTTGGTGGTGCTAGATACGGAATCGCCGACCGGTTGTACGAAGCAATTGATCAATGTGGCATGCAAATCCATACCCGCAGCGGAGTTAATGCGGCCAGCAGGCACAAAGCCATTTTGCTGCGCCCATAAGAATTTTTCTTCATAGTAGCCATGGAAATCCGCGCCTTCAACTACGGCAAGTGCTTTGGCTACACGTTGTTGTACCTCAAGAATTGTGGCCTCATCACCTTTTGCATATTTTTCCAGTAATACATCTAAGGAGATTTCTTGCGGTGGCATTTCTGTAATACCGAGTATTTTGTCGTTGGCGTTCATGTGATTGCTAATCCGTTCGTTGATGGCGATAACCGATGGTTTGATTATTGGGGAGATAATTGTCTGGACGATAAAGAAATTCCTTATCGTCTGGTAAATCGTTATAAATAGCTGAAAATACGCTTGAGCATAGTGTGGCGTTATAGCGCTCTTGATAAAGAGCCTTAGCTCAATTATAGACCTCAGAAAAACTTTCGCTTTATACAGTGGTCGCAATGATCGATAAGGTGCAACGGGGCAAAGCTAGTAGTGTGAACATAGCTACAGAGGGTTTAGCTAATGTTGATAAAATTTTCTAGCATCGTCATGGTTCTATTAGTCGCACCCTGATGCTGCATGAAAAAAGCATGGGCGTTTTGTCCCATACTGTTGAGAGTATTAGGTTGATCTAATAATGCCCAAGCTTGTTGAAATAAATCTTCAGAATTTGCCACACGTTGCGCTGCTTTTGCGGTGATGGCCTGTTCGGTAATTTCTGAAAAATTAAAAGTGTATGGACCTGTCAGAACCGGTTTTTCCATGGCGCAGGCTTCAATCAAATTATGCCCGCCCAGGTTGACCAGGCTACCGCCAACAAAGGCCAGATCGCAAGCGGCGTAATACATATACATTTCGCCCATACTATCGCCTAGCACTACATCCACTGAGGCGGATAAGGGATTTTCTTGTATTGTTAAATCCATGCTGGACCGGCGGACAAAACTAAGACCATGCTGCGTCAGCATGGTGGCGACCTGATCAAAACGTTGCGGGTGGCGTGGCGTGATGACGAGTAATGTATTGGATTTGGCGCGACGTCTATTGGCGACGAAGGCTTTGAGTAAGAGTTCTTCCTCGCCATCACGGGTG
>JANXTO010000038.1 GCA_025352365.1 Undibacterium sp.
CCTAAACCAAACCGCTGCCATCGTGGCCAAAAAGATGGGCATGCATCTGGCACCGCAAGTCCCGGATTTATCAGGCAGTTTTTTTCGCGCAGATCACTTCAACTTCGCGCGTGCTGGCATACCGGCATTCAACGTAGGCTCCGCCGTGTTCTCGGGCGACGGACATTTTGAATTTGAAAAAGATGATCAAGTCTCGAATAGCGTCATGCATAACTTCACCAAACACTACCATCAAGAAACTGACCGCTATGACCCAAACTGGGATTTATCCGGCATGGTGCAGCAGGCGCAATTCACACTGAATCTTGGTTATGCGGTGGCAAACGCAACTGGTATGGCGACCTGGAAAACAGGCGATACGTTTGGAAAAGTAAAACGTTAAGCAGCAATAATACAAATAAACTGCAGCCAAACTACAACATCAGGCAGCCATATGCCTAGCCTGACGTTGTGGCAAAGCTTTGGCTTCTGGCTTCTTCTCTGACAGATTATCGTGCGAATGATTCTGCAGTTTTGCCAGCTTCGCCGCTGATTTATCGCTGACGTTTTTGCGATTAGCTTGCCCGGCGTAATCGCTGCCCAAAATCTCCGTGACCAGAGCGTCGTCCATCTGGCGTTCTGTGCGCAACCACTCGCCGACTAAGGCCGCTAAACGTTCCAGCGCAATCCTGTGGGTCGCATCGGTTTTTGCATACAGCCAATCGGATAGCCCCATAAAGTTTTCAAACGGTGTCTCTGCCAGCAGGTGCGGCAGAGTGTGACTAAACCGCCCGGAGTTGGCGACCAGATCCCAATAACGAGCAAAGCGCACCAAACGCTGCATGGTAGAAAAATCGATCGTACTATTGGCGAGAATGGTGTACGGCGGATACGGATCAAACACCATGCTCCACTCTTCGGTATGCCGGATTATCGGCGTACCGCGCAGACGCTTTAAGATGCCAAACTGAATTTCATGCGGCTGCAATGCGTACAGCTTATTAAAACCTGCAGCAAAGCTCTCTACCGTTTCGCCCGGCAAACCAGCAATCAGATCAACGTGTAAATGGGCGTGTGAGTTCTCACATAACCAGCGGATATTGTCGGCAGCTTTCTGGTTGTCTTGTTTGCGGCTAATACGTGCTTGTACTTCAGGATTAAAACTTTGAATCCCGAGTTCAAACTGCAAAGTGCCTGGTGGGAATTTTTTAATGCCCTCTTTCAGCGCGTCAGGCAAATGATCTGGCACCACTTCAAAATGGGCAAATACGGGATCATCAGGATTGGCCTCCAACTTATCCAGAAAGAATTGCATGATCTTCAGGCTGGTCTTGATATTGAGGTTAAAAGTACGGTCAACAAATTTAAACAGCCTGGCGCCACGCGCGTGCAGACTTTCCATCTCGGCTAAAAAACGGTCGATCTCAAACGGCCATGCCGTCTTATCCAAAGCCGACAAACAAAACTCACACTTAAACGGACAACCACGTGAGGCTTCCACATATAAAGTGCGATGTTTAATGTCTTCATCGCTGTACAAATCGTAGGGCAAGCTGATGTCAGCCATCGCTGCTTGCACGCCGGCATGAATTTTCATTAGCGGCTTAGGGCCTTGCAAGACCTGGCGACACAGATCAGGGAAAGTCACATCACCCCAACCGGTGATGACGTAATCCGATAATTTGACGATCTCTTGCTCGGCGGTTTCGTACGATACTTCTGGCCCACCCAGGATCACGACGACTTCTGGCGCGACCCGTTTTAATAAGGCGACGACTTTCGTGATTTCTTCAATATTCCAGATGTACACGCCAAAACCGACGATCAGTTTTTCTCCGGCGATCTTGTGCGACAGCAATTTTTCTACGATCTCGGTGGTTTTTGCACCCGTCACAAATTCTTGCAACTGAGTTTGTGCTTGCAGCGGCCCCATGTTGGCGAGCAGGTAGCGCAAACCCAATGACGCATGGGCGTAACGGGCATTGAGGGTAGAGAGCAGAATGGTCATGGGGTATATAGACGGCAAAGACAGCGAAACAGCGAAAATAAAACAACAATAGAGCCGTATTGTACGACGCCATGCAGCAAGCTCGGCTGGAACACCGCTAAAACACCGCTAAGGCGAAGTTAAAACGAGCGGGACTACTTTGCTTATCAAGCTCTCAGCAGCACTTTATAGTGACTAAAAGTGAGCATCAAGACATCGAAACCAAAACAGTTTGGTGCTGGTTTAATGACGTTCATCCTCGCGTTTTTGCGTTTCATCGCATCCCGCTCGCGGTCGACAAATGCATGGCCTACAGTGCATACATCAACAAAGCAAAACGACTTGCAAGTTGAAACGAACCGAACCAAAACTTCACTAGCAAAAAGAGGAAAATCAAATGAAAACATCATTCAAAACACCAGTAGCTTCCAGCGCCTTATTGATCGCAGGTGCGTTTGCAGCCATACTCGCAGTCGGTGCTGCGTTCCAACCCGTTTCCAGCAACGCTAACGTGAATACACAAGTTGCCCAAGCCCAAATACAAACCGTTACTATCGTCGCAAAACGCATGAGCGCTGATGAAAAACTGGCCTTCGATACACAAGCTAATGGCATCCAGACTGTCGTCATCAGCGCAAAACGTTTAAGCCCAGAACAAAAATTGATCATGGCGCAAGAAGACCAAGCCTTACAACATGGCGTTGCGATCAAAGCAGTTCGTTTAGCTCAGAACAATGGTTGATTTATGATAGATACTGGTAAGGAGTACAAGCTAAATTACGCTATTTGTCCAATTTTTAATTGGACGATTAAAAATACTCCCCTTATTTCTATCCTTCGTATCCAAACCAAAAGCATTTAATTCAACATCGTAGATGCCTTTGACTTGGACATGAGGATGTCCACCAAGTTTAGTCCCGCTCAGGCGGGATTAGTCGCCACTGCTGCGTCATATAACTGCACATAATTCAGATTTTCAAAACAACTTGCTGCTTGTGGCGTTAAGCCCAGCAGCATTTTTTCGTCGTTCGACCGTAGTTGTGCATGGTTGACCATAACCCGCATTTTGGCGAGCAAATCAGCGGTGTGCAGCAAGTGCCCAAGTGGTGTCCAGACCGGCGCTTTGCTGCCGCTAGCTTGTTGCTGCAAGGCCTGGATAACTGCCTGCGGAAACTCCCAGCGTTGTGCAATCCGGTAAGACAAGGTGACGGCGACTGAACTAAACGCATGATAAAAACTGGTGGAATATTTAAACTTGGTCTGATCCGCAATCTGGTCAATCAGACGGAACGCGATAATCAAGCCCACGTTTTTCATCAAGCCCGTGAGGAAAGCCTGAAACGGGTCAATCGCGCTATCAATACTGCTGGCTAACTGGTGACAAGCGACCGCGCATTTCTCTGATTGTGTCCAGATATGCGGTGCAGCGCGACGTGTGTAATTGCCTGCGTTGAGATTGATAATCGGACGGAACGCGACCTTGGCAATCAACAGGCGCAAACCGTCTTCACCCAAGATCATCACGGCTTTCTCCAGACTGTTAATCCGGTCGGCAGGGTTGTACAGTGCGCTATTGACTGCATTGATTACCTCGCCGACCAGCACTACATCTTTAACGATGTGACGCGATAACTCACCTGCCGATACGGTCTTATTGCGCAAACTACCCAATAGTTGCGGAATCACGGTCGGCACCCGCGGCACGACCACGGCATCGGTCAAATCCGAGGCGAGCAAAGCATAAAGCGCTTGCAACACTTTTTGCTCGGTTTCCATACTGATGCCTTCACCGGGATGTCCCATCAACCAGTCAAAATACAAAGCATCAACCGGAATTTGTGGTCGCCAGGCGGTAAAAGTGGGCGGCAACGGTGGCGCTTCTGCCGGCTGCGATGTTTGCTCGATTTTCACCATGGATACATCCACTGGTGTAGCTGTAACAGGTGTAACAGTGCTGAGCGGCGTTGATGGTGTTGCCGGAGTTTCCGGTAGGATAATAGGGGTAGTGGCTTTTGGTATTGCCGCGGTTGCGGTTGCTTGCTCAGGAGGTGTGGGTCGCTTGATTGCTGCTTGAACTGGCTTTTCATTCGTGCCAAATAGCCGCTTCAGAAAGCTAGAGAGAGGATTCTGCACAATGTCCCTTTCGGTGTCGTTATCTGTATCGTTATTCTTAACAATCTTGGTCTTGAAAACCTGCACAATGTGGTCAAACACAGTGTAGCCTTATTACCGCCAGCACCCGATACCGGACAAAGTAAAAATGTAAGAAAGCGTCAATTCATCCAAAAAATGTAGTTTTTTGAAAGGACATCGTATGACCGCTTTATTCAGAACCCGCACTATCGCTCAATGGCTGCTCGTCGTCATGGTGGGCAGCATTGCTAGCCTGCTGTGCCAAACCAGCCCGGCAGCAACGCTGCGGGACAAATTGACCGAGCGACGTACGCAACAGTCAGAGATGGAGCAGGACGATAGCAGCGCGCTTAGCCAGAATGGCTTACCCAAAGGCAGCCGCGTCATTAAGGATGTCGCCTACGGCAGCGATGCCAAACAAAAATTTGATGTCTATATTCCAGCCAGCAATCCCGACAACAAAGCCATGCCAGTACTCTTTATGGTACACGGCGGTGCCTGGGCTAATGGCGGCAAGGCGATGGGGCGCGTGGTCGAAAACAAAGCGGCGCGCTGGCTGCCTAAAGGTTTTATTTTTATCTCCACCGATTACCGCATGCTGCCAACCTTGCAAGCGCGCGAGCAGGCGGAAGACGTTGCCTTGGCGCTGGCAGTTGCGCAATCCAAAGCCAAAGAATGGGGCGGCGATCCCAGCCAGTTTATCGTCATGGGGCATTCTGCCGGCGCGCATTTAGTCGCTTTGCTTGCGGCCTCGCCCGACGTGACATTGCAGTTTGGCGTGCGCCCCTGGCTGGGAACCCTTGCCCTAGACAGCGCAGCCTACGATCTGAGCGCCATCATGTCCACCAAACACTATGGCTTTTACGACAAAGCCTTTGGCAAAGATCCCGGCTACTGGCGCGCCAGTTCACCATTGCATAAATTAGAAGTACCAGGCGTACCGTTTTTGGCGGTCTGCTCCAGCAAACGGCCGGATCATCCTTGCGATCAAGCCAGCAGCTTTGTGCAAAAAGCCAATGGCATGGGGATGCGGGCGAGTTTATTACCGCAAGCGAAAAGTCACGGCGAGATTAATTTCCAGCTAGGTTTGGATGGCGACTACACCACTGCAGTCGAAAAATTTATGGCGTCTTTATCACCGGTGGTGCAAGCGCATTTGCGTGGGGCAGAATAGCTTGATTGGCGGTTGAACTGACTCTGTTAGCTAGTTTGTCAGCAGCCAACTTTGCTAAGCTTGGAATGGCGAGCCTGAACCGGATAATGTACACCGCCCATCAAATCTAGCTTAGCCGCGTTACATCCCTGATCGTGGTTCAGACTGCGGTCTAATGTTTTCAGCAAACTACCCTTCTCATCATCTTGTGCCAGATGCCAGAACATCGCACCTGCCAAACCTTGCTGCTTGATGTAGGCAGTTTTGTAGGACAAGGATTGCTCGTCGTCATAGCTGACAAAAATATGCTGTTCTGGTTGCCATAACCAAGGTCCTTTGGTCTGATCACTGAAGTAGCGGACATAGCCAAAATGCCCAACAAGCATGGCTTGAATTTCTGCATAACTTGCCATGCGTGGTTCTTTGCGCTGGGTGCAGGTATCGCAACCAGTCAGCAGAGCAGGATCACCCTGATATATTTCTGCCGACTCCGTCACAAAGGCTTGATACAAGCCGTGATTTTTTGGCTCAACATTAAAAAATGCACGCCCATAAAATGGCACACCCAATACCATTTTATTCGCCGGAATGCCTGCTTGCAGATACAACTGAACCGCGGCATCTACGGTATTGGCGAGGGGTGAGGGGAACCGCTCCGCCAGTTTTTCAGACGATAAGTCCGGCGCAAATTTCTGTTCACGCAGTGGATTGGCCATCACCGGCTCACTGGTATCACCAAACAAATGCGCATTATGATTAGTCTGTTTTTGCCAGACTCCATTCAAATCATAGGTCATTAGATTGATGTAATCGAGCTGCGCCACAATGGCCGGTAGTTGCACGTAGTATCGCGTCAAATTACCTGCATCGCCCGCACCGGCAATAGTGA
>JANXTO010000070.1 GCA_025352365.1 Undibacterium sp.
AGCCATGATGCGTAGCGTTCATATTTTTTTCGCTATAGTTGTTGGTTTAGCGTTTTGTATTCCATGCTGGGCTAAGGATAAAAGCCCAGAAGACGGGCTGGTCAGTATCTTATTTGCAGGTGACATTGTTCTCGACGGCAAACCGGGGAAAATGATTGAAAATGGGCGCGATCCGTTTGCAGATTTTGCCCCCATTCTAGCGAATGCGGATATACGCATTGGCAATCTTGAATGCGTAGTCGCAACTGTTGGCAACCCAGTCGATAAAAATTTCAACTTCAGGGCACATCCACGTAGTCTTGCTGTCTTAAAACGTCACTTTGATGCCGTCGGCATTGCGAATAATCACTCTGGCGATTTTGGCAGGGAGGCATTTAGCGAAATGCTGGGGCTGCTTGATCAGCAGAAGATACCGCATTTTGGTGGTGGCCAAAATTTGCATGAGGCACATACGCCATTGATCATAGAACGCAAGGGATTACGCATCGCCTTCCTCGCTTATAACGAATTTATGCCACGTAGTTTTGAAGCAGATGCCAAAGCTGCAGGTATCGCCTGGAGTGAGGATGAACAAGTGGCGGATGATATTCGCAAAGCACGATCTATATATAAGGCCGACCTAGTCATTCCGTTCATGCATTGGGGTTGGGAAAACGAGTTACTTGCAGGTGATCGTCAGCGTAAGTTGGCTTACATCATGATTAAAGCCGGTGCGGATGCCGTAATCGGTGGACATCCACATGTAATACAAGACGTGGAGCATTACCAAGGCAAGCCTATCATTTATAGCATAGGAAATTTTATGATTGATGCGCTAGACAACGAGGCGCAAACAAAAGGTTGGGTAGTGCGATTGCATGTCAATCATCAAGGTGTACAGGCTTGGGATACGCGATTAGCAAAAATTGATGACGATGGAATCCCGCATCCGGTTGCCAATGCGCAAACCTCATGCTGGAACCGGACGGACAACAAAGTAACTCCATGCGCTTATGATGCCGGACAAAAATAACAGGCCAATCAGTAGGTCGCTGTAGCAATCTGCAAATAGTCTAATTACATTTGATAATTGCAGTGTGCCGTTGGCCAGACTATCTGGCTGATGGCATTCATAGCCAACTAACTATCTGTATGATCTGCAACCGAAACTGCATACGTCACATTCAGCACATCCAGTACAAGATCAGACCTTGCCTGCGCCACGCAGGGCAAAATCGCACCCTCTGATTTCTCATCAAACGACAATCCAGGCCATTCAATACGATAGTCAACGCTACCACTTAGCATATGGCAAAGGCAGGCACGGCAAGTGCCATTTCGACATGAACTAGGCAAGCTGATACCAGCAAGTTCTGCGGCCTCTAATACGCTCATCGACGATCTTATCGGAAAGACCAAATCTTGCCTTAGCAGATGTACCTGAAAATCTTGTTCTGTATCACTCATTCTCCACCTGTTAAATCCTGAAGGATGCTTATTTACCTGATGACTCCTTGTCTTATCCAGCAATCTTGACTAGATTAAAAGCTCGGGCAATATTTTCATTAATCACTATTACATTACAAGTAATTGTTTCTAAAGGAGCAAAAAAATGATTAGTTCACCGTCCTACATGCCATCAGAAGACAGTCCATCCTACAATGAGCGCAGAGGAACCAGAGCCCCATTTTTTACCCTGATAGAAATTGATCCACGTGATGTGATTGATGGTGTAATGCTAGAGCAAGGTTATTTGTCTGACGATGCACAATCATCAGGCACCATGCGCGAAGTTTGCCCTCATTGCAATGGCGTAGCCTTACAACTGATATTACGCTTTCGCCACGTCAAGCGCGCCCATTTGTTTTGTGACTGCTGCACCCGATGCTATGACGCGCTATATCCTGACGGCAGTTCTGCCTTGGTATTGGGTGCGGTATCTCTTGTATAAATCAACATCTACATGACAAACGCAACTTGTAAACAAAATGTCCAATAAGAATGCGGCTTCTGGCATGATATTGACTGGAGAGCCGAATTATTATTGGACATTTTTTTAAACTTGCAAAACTAAACTAAAAGCTTTACAGCACTTTTTGCAAGCGCATTGCTACACTCATGTCACCAGCAACTTTGAGCTTGCCAGACATAAAACCATTTACAGGATTTAATTCTCCGGTCAGCATGGCACTCAGGCTTTCTAACGCCAACGTCACCGTACAAGTTGCATCAAGGTTGTCATTGCTGACCTTATTCGGGATCGTGACCGCCTCAACAAATACAACGCCATCCGCACCGCAATCAAATTTCAGTAAAGCATTTAAGCCACTATCCTCACCTACTTTTGCGCGAACCGCCTCAGTACATGCTTGTAAATCCATTAAAAATCTCCTTAAAGAAATTGAAAATTAAAACATCGCGCAATTTACCATGACAGAGAACAATATGACCAATAAACCGACTGCAACAACTACCGAGTCGATGGGCAGTGCCATCATCCCCACCCTGCGCTACCGTGATGCAAGCGCTGCAATTGAATGGCTATGTGACGTTGTCGGATTCAGCAAACATCTGATCGTCCAGCAAGATGATGGTCATATCGCTCATGCTCAACTCACGTTAGGGCACAGTATGATCATGCTAGGCTCCGTCAATAACGAAAACAACAACGCCTATGGGCAACTTATCAAGCAACCAGATGAACTAGGCGACGTGCAAACACAATCAGCTTATATCGTTGTCCAAGATGCCGATGCAATCTATGCCAACATAATCCGTGCCGAAGCACGCATTGCAATCGATATTAAAGATGAAGAATATGGTGGGAGAGGCTTTAGTTTCTTCGATTTAGAAGGCCATTTGTGGAATATCGGGACTTACAATCCATGGCTCGGGTAATACAAATAGTCACACGAGATCAATAGAGTGATTAAAAATTTTAATCATCGGCATACCATCACTACCACTTCATTACCGCAGCACACAAGTCAACATCCAAAAATAATCGTTCCGGCGAATACGGATATCTTTGGCAAATGAGGCAAATTTTTTGCGCATAAAACTGTCCGTTGGAAAATTTTTCACGATATCGACACGAGTGCCATCTTCTTGCATACGCTGTTGGTAAGTGTTGCCCTCGCTATCGGTGCGGGCAATTGGCAGACTGCTACCTTCGACATGATTATTGTCGATCAATACTAAAACACAATCCTGCCCAACTTTAGCGCGTAGCTTTTTTAAAAAATCAGCCTGCTCTTCTTTTTTTACGTGCGACCACCAAAAGCCCGCGAAGCAAGCGCTGTAATCTCCCTGAGGTAAATCAAAAGCATCCGCAATCGCAAATTTGACTTTGCCATCTGGCAGATTTTTAGCTTGCGCGATGTCCAGCATGATTTGATTGATATCGGTTGCCAAGACTGATTGCGCGCTGGCTGCAAAACGTTCGGTCCAGTATCCGGTACCACAAGCGACCTCTAATACATTGTGGTCCTCTAATACAGCACTGACCCGTTCGGCCAATTCTTGCAGGTCGTTCTGACGCTCTGGTTTGGCGTAAATGGTGTCGTAGTTCTTCGCTCTTTGTGCGTAATAGTCGCGCATATTTTTCTTTCAGGTCAATAGGGTATTAATTAATTCTACAAATCCTGCGCCGTATTCTTGCTCGGTAATATAAGCAGGATGCGCGTCAAATCGGTCTACATAGTTACGCACATTAGCAACGCCGACCGTATGCGGATAATGGGCAAACATACTGGCGTCGTTGGCAGAGTCGCCGATAAATACATATTGCTGCTTCGCCAGCGCATCACTGGCACCGAATACATCGAGTAATACACGCTGACTCATACTTTGTTTAGAGAATGAGGCAACCGATGCATGTGCATGAATGTTACTGGTAGTTGCATGCAAACCGTGTGAGCGTATCAAAGCTACGACTTGATTCAACTCGTCTAAAGCTAACGGCGAAATACATTCGCCGATATCAAACGCCAAATCGCCTAGCCGTTGCGATGCATCTTCTGCCACCTGCACGTTGGGGAAATGTGCTGTCATCGTTATCGCAAATGCCTGCAGTTGTTGTCTGTGTTGAAGTCGCGTGGCGGCGTCCGCATAGAACATCGATTGTTGTCGCCCCTGCTGATCTAACCAAAAAGCACTAGCGCCATTTTCTGCAATCACCGCATCAAAACTACATAAGCGCAATAAAGCTAAAGTCCAGTATGTTGGCCGACCAGTTACTGCAATCAATTTTAGGCCTGCACGTCTGGCGCGTTGCATCGCGTCCAAGACCTCTGGTGTCAGTTTGCCGTGTGTCGTAAAGGTATCGTCAATATCGGTGAGAACACCTTTGATCTGCCTGCGCTCGTGCTGCGGCCAATGAGCTAAAGGCTGTAGGCGCGAAGTCAACGGATCGCTCATAAATCGTAAGTATCTTTACCGCCCTGCATCACCTGATCAATCAACTTGCGGTTTAAGGTGGGCGTCATCAGTTCAATAAAGGTATAGATATAGCTACGTAAATATGCACCCTGTTTGACTGCCACACGTGACACATTCATTCCAAATAAATGCCCCACCGAGATTGCACGCAAATCCTTATCACGTTCTGCATCAAACGCCATACCCGCAATAATACCGACGCCCATCCCCAGTTCTACATAGGTTTTGATGACATCGGCATCAATCGCCTCCAGCAAAATATCAGGTTTTAAACTGCGTATTTCAAAAGCATGATCAATCTTGCTACGGCCTGCAAAGGCGCTGTCGTAGGTAATCAGCGGAAAATGAGCGATCTCTTCCAGCGTAATATTTTTTGTCTTGAGCAAAGGATGATCAGGTGGTACCACCACCATATGCTCCCATTGATAACAAGGGAAGGAGATCAATCCATCAATCCCGGCAATCGCCTCGGTCGCAATCGCCAGATCTGCCTGATCCCGCATCACCATTTCTGCGATCTGTTTTGGATTACCCTGCAATAGCGATAATCTGACCTTGGGATATTTTTGCATAAACGCCTGCACTACTTTTGGCAAAGCATAGCGCGCTTGCGTGTGGGTCGTCGCAATCGTAAAACTGCCCGTATCTTGAGCAGCATATTCTTTACCGATGCGTTTTAGACCATCAATCTCTTGCATGATCAGCTCAACTGATTTCAATACCTCGCGACCAGGCTCGGTCAGACCGCGAATACGTTTGCCGTGACGGGTAAAGATATCTACGCCCAACTCTTCTTCTAATTCGATAATCGCTTTGGAGACACCAGGTTGTGAAGTAAACAGCGCTTTGGCGGCTTCGGTCAGATTAAAATTTTGCCGGACAGCTTCGCGAACAAAGCGCAGTTGGTGTAAGTTCATGAATATACCTTGGTATT
>JANXTO010000082.1 GCA_025352365.1 Undibacterium sp.
TGTTTGGCAATGCCGAGCGCGCGCTGGTGGATTTAACCCATCGTCTCGCTGCAGGTGAATCGATTAAAGACATTCGTGATTTGCGTGGTACCGCATTTATGGTGCCACGCGGGTGGTTGCCGTCAGACGACTGGACTGAGATTAATTCGACCCGTATTGATACGCCAGGTAAAGTCGAGCCACACCCCGATCCTTACTACATGGCGCCTGAAAACGCCTCATCATGCGAAACCAAAATTGCAGATAAAACTGCAGAACAAGCCGCACCCAAGGACGTCGTTCAACAGCAAGCGATACGCATCATGAGTCGTGAAGAACGACAAGCGATGCTGAGGGAAAAATTGCATAAAACCGCAATCCGTTTGCCATCGTATGAATCAGTGTCAGACGACCCTGTGATGTATGCACATGCCTCCCGCGTTTTTCATCTCGAAGCCAATCCAGGCAATGCAAAATCCTTAATCCAAGGGCATGGCGAACGCGATGTCTGGCTCAATCCGCCGCCATTGCCATTGGCAATGGATGAGATGGATGGCGTGTTTGATCGTGCCTACGCTCGCGCCCCCCACCCAAGCTATGGCAAGGCGCGCATTCCTGCATGGGAAATGATCCGTTTCTCCATCAACATCATGCGTGGTTGCTTTGGTGGCTGTACTTTTTGCTCGATTACCGAGCATGAAGGTCGGATTATACAAAGCCGCTCCGAGCCATCAATCTTGCGTGAAATTGAAGAGATTCGGGATAAGACCAAAGGTTTTACCGGAACGATTTCTGATATGGGTGGACCAACTGCGAATATGTATCGTCTGGCCTGCAAAGATAAAACGATAGAGGAATCCTGCCGTCGCTTATCTTGCGTGTACCCGGGCATTTGCAGCAATCTGGGAACTGATCATAGCAAGCTGATTTCACTTTATCGCAAAGCTCGCGCGATCCCCGGCATCAAAAAAGTCTTGATCAGTTCTGGTCTGCGTTATGACTTAGCTGTGCGCTCGCCAGAATACGTCAAAGAATTGGTCACACATCATGTAGGCGGCCTACTTAAAATCGCTCCAGAACACACCGAAGCCAATACTTTATCCAAAATGATGAAGCCCGGAATCGGTGCTTATGACGAATTTAAGGCAATGTTCCAAAAGTATTCAAAAGAAGCAGGCAAAGAGCAATATCTGATCCCCTACTTCATCGCGGCGCATCCCGGCACCACGGATGAAGACATGGTGAATCTGGCGTTATGGCTGAAGAAAAACGACTTTAAACTCGATCAGGTTCAGACCTTTATGCCAACGCCGATGGCGCTTGCGACGACGATGTATCACACCCGTAAAAATCCACTGAAAAAAGTGGACGAAAACTCGGAAGTTGTGGAAACCGCTCGCTCAGGCAAAGTGCGTAAATTTCATAAAGCACTCTTACGCTATCAAGCGCCAGAGAATTGGGAAATTGTGAAAGAAGGCTTACTACGCATGGGACGTGGCGACCTGATCGGCAGTAGCGACAGACATCTGATACCGCCACGTGCACCGGTGGTGCCAATTAAGGATGCCGGCGTCAGCAATGGCCGCCGTATCGCAGCACCAAAAATGAATACCTTTGGTAAAAAACCAGCTGCAGTAGCACGAGCGGCGACTGACAAAATAGCTGCCTCAAAAAACAGCATTAATGCGATCAGTACATCGTCAGCGCGCCCGGCATTGGCATTTCGCTCAGCCAAAACTAAACCGGCTGCGGCTAAGGCCGGACGTAAGTAAAAATATCGGAATAAATACGTCGCACAGAATGAAAAAAGCCCCTTCAGTTTTAGTTGAAAGGGCTTGGTTCCGAACGTCTATCAAGGCAAACTAGCTTGATGATTTCCCACCGCCTTTACGCTTCTGAACAATCTCGCGATACCGTTTTAATATCTTATCAAACTGGGTATTAATGCGAGTACGCTCTGCCTCGTATTCCGCTACTGTGGACTGTGCATTTTTACTAGCCAAAGCTAATTGACCAGAACGTCTTTGTAAATCTACATTTTGTTCAGTCGATTTTTTAGCATTACGTTGCTGTTCACTCTGAAATTCAGTCTGCATGACAGCGATCGCTTTAATCTGATCATTACCAGCACGAATTTTTTCTTTAACGAATTCAAGTGATCTTTGTCTAGCCAATTCAATATCGCTCTCACTTT
Source organism: Undibacterium sp. (assembly GCA_025352365.1). Taxonomy (GTDB): domain Bacteria; phylum Pseudomonadota; class Gammaproteobacteria; order Burkholderiales; family Burkholderiaceae_D; genus Undibacterium. Next base: position 2,174 of record JANXTO010000082.1, read on the forward strand.
TATAATTTGCCAAGAGATGTTGATCTTCTCTTTTCTGCTGCTCCTCTAGCAACATTTCAGATTTTTGTTTTTCTTGTTCTTCATCTGCCTTGCGCCGCTCTTCTGGCGTCAGAGGTGCCGGAATCTCGCGTGGATTTTGGCCAAGCGTTTTTCTTACAAACATGGAGCGATTTGCGCACTCGGGTATAGGACGATCAGATGTGAGCAAATGCCCCGCAGCGTCTTTGCACGTATATATCTCTGCGTGCACGCTTGAAAAAACAAGCCCGCTAGTAACCGCTAGGATGATAGTAAAAATTGTTTTCATCTTTTTGGTCTGCGTTCCCAAACAATCATCCTTAATAGGCTTCAAAATATCTCACAAACTGATACGCATGACTAAATTATTTTTGCGACACATAGACTGATTTACAACAAATCTCATCATAAACTTGAATGTAATTAATATCTTTCTAATCATACTGAATACTTTTCACTAATATCTAAAATTACTAGATTTTACAAAAGCATAGCTATCTTATAATAGTTGCAAATATAACGATATAGAGGGCGAACACCATAATTTTTACATACCTAACATGGAGATCAGCATGAAGCACATGAAAACGGTTTTGATACTAGAACATACAGAAGAAGTATTTGAAAAATTGACTTGCGATGTCTGCGGCGCAGAGTCCAAATGGGATGAGGACTGGAGTAGTGAAGAAAG
>JANXTO010000246.1 GCA_025352365.1 Undibacterium sp.
TTCAATATCGGTTCAATCGCCGCTTCAATCTCGCTTTGATGTTACCCCAGTTACTCGGCGCGATTGTCGCAACCAAGCCTCAACCACTACGTTTACTGCGGCTCTCTGAGCTTCGTAACTAATCGGGAATTTATTTATATACTATGAGGTAGTATATTTAATCGTCCATATAATCATTGGACAGTAGAGTATATTTTAAAAAAATGGTGGGGAGTATATGAATTTCTCCTTCTTTCTAGATTTGTAGGCATAAAAAAATCGGTGCATATTGGATGCACCGATTTTTATTTTTTACTTAGGCGTTCGCTAGTCTTTTGCTAAAGCTTATTTAATAATGAGTCGATTATGATCTACAAAATTTCACTCGCATGATCTGCCAGACGAGAACGTTCGCCACGCGCCAAGGTCACATGACCGCTGTGCGCCCAGCCTTTGAAGCGATCAACCACATAAGTCAGCCCGCTGGAACCTTCGGTCAGGTAAGGTGTATCGATCTGTGCGATGTTACCCAGACAGATAATCTTTGTGCCAGGTCCTGCGCGAGTGACCAAGGTCTTGACTTGTTTTGGCGTCAGATTTTGTGCTTCGTCGATAATCAAAAATTTGTTCACAAAAGTACGGCCACGCATAAAATTCAGCGATTTGATTTTGATCTTGGAGCGTATCAAATCTTGTGTCGCAGCACGACCCCAGTCACCAGCGTCGTTGTCCGATTTATTGAGCACTTCCAGATTGTCGTCAAATGCGCCCATCCACGGCGACATTTTTTCTTCCTCCGTACCTGGCAAGAAGCCAATGTCTTCGCCGACCGGCACCGTTACGCGGGTAACGATGATCTCGTTGTAGGTTTTGCTTTCTAACACTTGCGCTAAGCCCGCCGCCAATGCCAATAAAGTTTTACCTGTACCCGCTTGCCCCAGCAAGGTGACAAAGTCGCATTCTGGATCCATCAATAAGTTGAGTGCAAAGTTTTGCTCACGATTACGAGAGGTCACGCCCCATACGCTGTGCTTGGCATGACCGTAATCACGCAAAGTTTGCAATACAGCGGTCTTACCGTTGATCTGACGCACGTGACCATAAAACGAAGACTCGCCGTTTTTCGGTTCCAGATAGACAAATTGATTAACCAGTAAACTAGGAATAATCGGCCCGGTAATGCGATAGAACGTGGTGCTCAGACCGTTCTTATTTTCTTGCCAGGTCTCAATCCCTTTGCCATGCTTGTTCCAGAAATCATCTGGCAGCTGCACGATGCCGGTGTACAGCAAATCAGAGTCTTCCAGCACATGATCATTGAAATAATCTTCTGCTGGCAAACCCAAGGCGCGTGCCTTGATCCGCATATTGATGTCTTTAGAGACCAATACGACAGGACGACCTGGTGTTTCTGCCTCTAACGCGCGCACCACAGCCAAAATCTGGTTATCCGCTTTACCTTGAGGCAAGCCTTGCGGCAATGCTGCGCTTTGCAATTTGGTCTGGAAATACAAACGACCTTTGGCGTCTTTATTCCCTAACTTGGAAAGTAAGATACCTTTTTCAATCTCGTGATGATCAATATCGCCAACCAGAGCGTCAAGCGAGCGCGATACCTGACGTGCATTGCGTGCGACTTCTGACATGCCTTTTTTATGATCATCTAGCTCTTCCAAAGTGATCATAGGCAAGTACACATCATGCTCTTCAAAGCGGAAGAGCGATGACGGGTCGTGCATCAGTACATTGGTGTCGAGCACAAATAATTTTTTTACACCCGACTTATCCGCCGCCCGGCTGGTGCCTGACTTGACACGATGTTCGTGTGCCGATGAGCCAGTTTTAGGCGCTGGTTTTTCAGTCGCTTTTGCATTAATTTTTGTCGGGCTAGCTTTGGCCTGAGTTTCTGGTATGGCCGTTTTAGCTATAACAGGGTTCTTAACCGGTGCGACCACATTGGCCTTAATCGGCGTGGCTGCTGGTGCACGGCCAGTGGCGTTACTTACAGCGTTACTTGCTGCAGTTGTCGCTAACGGGCTCAATCTGGTTTCCGGTTTGTTAGCGGGTTTAGTGACATTTAAAGACTTGGTTTTATCTGCTTTTGAATAATCCTTTGGGGACAGCAGAGCCGCAGGTTTTGTCGGCATTTTGGGCAGGGGCATTAGGACCTCTTCTAACAGTGTGAGAGCTTAAAAGTCAAAAAGCCGCTATGGATGACGCCGGATTAATCCGGGACACTTCCATACACGGCTTTTTCTCGAAGAAAATTTTTGATTTCAATTACTGGTTTGCGCTCACAAATTCCAACACTTCATCAACATGTCCAGCTACTTTAACTTCTCTCCATTCTTTCACTAATTTACCGCTGCCGTCAATCACAAAAGTGCTGCGTTCGACACCGCGATGTTGTTTGCCGTACATACTCTTCATTTTCATGACGTCAAACAGATTGCAAACGGTTTCGTCCGGGTCAGAAATTAGTTCAAAGGGCAAACCCAGTTTGCTTTTAAAACCTTCATGAGAGCGCAGACTGTCGCGGCTTAAGCCAAAAATTTCAGTATTAGCTTGCTGGAAACTGTCGTATAAATCTCGGAAAGCCATACTTTCTGTCGTACAGCCGGGGGTATTGTCTTTTGGGTAAAAATAAATGACAACATTTTTTCCAACAAAATCACTGAGCTGGAAAGTTTTATCATTTGTCATCGGGGCAGAAAAATCGGGGACTTGGCATTGCAGTGCTGATGGGCTATCGGCCACGGTGATCTCCTGAGGTAGATTGAATATGTGCTAAACGAGAAGCTTAAATTAGACACTTAGATGCGAGGCATTTAAATGCGAGACATTTAGATGCTGCCCGTAGTCAATTCGGGTCAGCATTCATTCAAGCAAAGAGTTGGGGCGAGGCGCCTGGAATTTACTACTGTGCTACTTGCTAGGCAGTAATGCGATCAATTCTCCCGATCGTCCCGGCAGTTCAGCCCAAGTAATCGGACGCACCGGCAAAATATCGTTTTTGATGGCGTCATGATATGTCGCCATGGAGATGCAATCGTAACCCTGCTCGCGCCAACCCTTCAATAATTGGTCAAAGATGGGGGCAAGTTTCTGTCCTTCAAGTTCTGCATGTAATGTAAATACATGATTTCTTGGCGTCACCGTTAATTTAAGTATGTTAGCGGCGATATTTGACTCATTGATGACCACGCCGTCAATTTCTCTCCCTAAAACCTCATCCAAAGTTGGGAGCGTAGTCGGCATTTGCAGACAGGCGAAGGTTTTGCCATGCGACTGTAAGCGATACGGTCCGGCTGCGGGATCAGTCAAGCTGCCGTCGTCATTGAGCATCGCACGGCCGTCTGAAGCATAGGCAATACCGAATTGGTCTAACTGAGCGAACGCATCCGGATTCATTTGCCAGCCGGCCGCACCATGCGTCTTTGGTACTTCACCAAAAATCTGTGTAAAGCGCGCATACGCCTGCTGCATCTGGCTCTGGGTCCAGGCTGCATCACGTTGGCGCACATTGTCGTGCCAGACCACGTGATCCCAGGTGTGGATGCCACATTCAAAGCCAGCTTCCTTGACCGCACGCATTTCTGCCGCACAGTCTTTACCGATATCCGGCGCGGGCAGAAAAACGCCGTACATCAAAGTTTTGATGCCATAGTGTTCAACTACTGAGGTGCGGGATACTTTTTTGAAGAAGCCGGGACGAAATGCGCGTCGCAGTGCCCAGCCAGTGTGATCTTTACCTAAAGAAAACAGAAAGCTCGCACCAGCTTGATGTTGTTTTAAAAGGCGTACCAGATTTGGTACGCCTTCTTTTGTGCCGCGATAGGTATCGACGTCAATTTTGAGAACGATGCTTGGCATTGTTACTTTATTAGTCCATCAGTGCGCGGGCTTCGGCGACTTGCCCACGGTAAGCATCAAAAATATTGCGCATAGTGTCTTTCATATCTGTCGTTGGCGCCCAGCCTAGTTCTTCACAGGTGTTGGTAATTTTTGGTACGCGGTTTTGTACGTCTTGATAACCTGCGCCGTAATAAGCACCTGAGGTTGTTTCTGTCAGTTGTACTTTTTTTGCTGTTTCTGCATATTCCGGATACTCAGCTGCCAACGTCAACATCATGTGCGCGAGTTCGCGGATAGAGAAGTTATTGGTTGGATTGCCTATATTGTAGATTTTGCCGCTGGCAATGCCATCTTTATTGGCGATGATACGCATTAAGGCGTCGATACCGTCGTCGATATAAGTGAACGCACGTTTTTGCGCGCCGCCATCTACCAGAGAAATATTTTCGCCACGGACGATATGACCAAAGAATTGCGTCACAACGCGTGAGCTACCTTCTTTTGGTGTATGAATAGAATCCAAGCCAGCACCGATCCAGTTAAAAGGACGGAACAGTGTGAAATTCAAACCTTCCATGCCATAACCCCAGATCACTCTATCCATCAGTTGCTTGGCACAAGAGTAAATCCAGCGTGGTTTATTGATCGGTCCGCAAATCAGTTCTGATTGCTCTGGATCAAATTCTTCGTCATGGCACATGCCATACACTTCAGATGTCGATGGAAACACCAAGTGTTTGCCGTATTTAGCTGCGGAGCGGACGATAGGCAAGTTGGCTTCAAAATCTAGCTCAAACACACGCAAAGGCTGTTTGACGTAAGTGGATGGAGTTGCGATGGCGACTAATGGCAAGATGACATCGCATTTTTTAACGTGGTACTCAACCCATTCTTTATTGATGGTGATGTCACCTTCAAAAAAGTGCATACGTTCGTGATTAATCATGTCGCCCAAACGCTCGGTTTGCATATCCATGCCATAGACATGCCAATCGGTAGTTTCCAGGATGCGCTTAGACAGGTGATGGCCAATAAAACCGTTCACGCCGAGAATGAGGACTTTTTTCATGGTGATTTCTTTAGTTAAAATTTGATTTACTTATTATTCTTGCCGACCGTTTTTTGATTATGTCTGCTTCATTGGATTGAACCAATTTTAAGCCTTGATGGCAGCTTCCAAAACTTCGGGGGAAACCACTTTGCCATTGGATAATAATTCAATAATCGATAGTGCGCGACCATCGCCGCAAACACCAAAGATAGCATTATCCTCTACACATAAGCCTGTCGGCAAATCAGATCTATTGTTAGTAGGAAAGTTTATTGATAAACGTGCTTTTCCGATAACATAAGTCTGACCATTTAATTCAGTAAATGCACCGGGGTAGGGCGGAGCAACGGCTCTGTGCAGGTTATACACCTGCTGTGCAGTGTGCTGCCAATTAATGCGACCATCTTCTGGCTTACGTCCACCGAAATAACTTCCTTGCGACAGATCGTTGTTCAGCTTAATTGCGTTGCCTGCTAGCAGGCTTGGCAGAGCTGACCATAAGGTTTGTTCGGACGCGACCGTTAATTTTCC
>JANXTO010000334.1 GCA_025352365.1 Undibacterium sp.
TGTATTGGCTTACAGCGGTATTTTTTGCCGTTTTTGGTGAATCTGAATGGTCTGCCAGACTGGTGCCCGCTTTGTCCGCTCTGTCCTGTGTAGGCTTATTGCTCTGGTTTGGTCGTAAATTAGGACGACCTCAAACGGTACGCTTAGCGGCAATCATGTTTATCTCTGGTCTTGGCGGACAAAGCGGGCACCAGTCTGGCAGACCATTCAGATTCACCAAAAACGGCAAAAAATACCGCTGTAAGCCAATACAACAGAGGGGGCTTTTCCATGTAGGCGAGGCCATTCAAATGCGGAATAACCCACTGATGCCAATCGCCAGAGCGCAGCATTTCTCTGGATATTTCCGAGTATAGACCTTCGTTATTATCGAGAATAGCGTAGCTACCCAAACCGATACCAACAAAGAAAAATGCGACCATACATACCATCCAAACAGGAATGGATAATATAAAAGTATCTCTGTTAGTTTTCGCTTGCGAGGTGTGCAGCATTAAATAATTTAAATATTCTGAATAAAGTAGCTGCGCATTTTGATATGGTTATTATCGTTTTGACGTCTCATCCGATAGCTGTCATAGAATTTCCGTCATTGTCGCAACTGTCTCACTAGTGGCCGACAATCCATCTTTTTCATCCTATTCTGCGCGCTTTGCTGAAACAATTTTAACTAAGTCGGAGAAGTAAATCGCGATCATGACATAAGTCTATGCTATCGTTTTTGTCATATTTTTCTATCGCATTTTTCTCTTGCTCACATAACTTCTATTTTCGCATGAAGCCCACTAATTCCAAATCGATTAGCACACTAAATTCTTATTCTCGCAAAGCACTAGTGGAAGCAAGCTTAGAGGTTGCAACCCAAAGTCGATCCATTTTTACGAAGTTATATCCAGCATCGGCTCTGGCTGCGTCCGTGCATGCAGACCATATGCGCAGTCTTGGCATGCCCGCTCTCTCTCCAATTGCAGGCTTGCCGGTTTCGATTAAAGATTTATTAGATGTGGCAGGAGAACCCACTCTAGCTGGTTCCATTGTGCTGAGAAACGCAGCGCCAGCATTGCAAGATGCACCTGTTGTGCGTCGCCTTAGGTTAGCTGGTGCTGCGATTATTGGTAAAACCAATATGACGGAATTTGCTTTTTCCGGTGTTGGACTTAACCCACATTACGGTACCGCACCCAATCCAGCAGATCAAACGGTGGCGCGAATACCAGGCGGCTCTTCTTCTGGCGCGGCAGTTTCTGTTGCGACTGGCCTGTGTATCGCAGCGATTGGTTCTGACACCGGTGGATCGATTCGCATCCCTGCGGCGCTCTGTGGATTGACTGGATTTAAACCAACTGCCAGCAGAGTATCTAACGCTGGCACGGTGCCATTGTCCTTTACCTTAGATACCATCTGCGCTATGGCAAATAACGTTGACGACTGCATCATGATGGATCACATCATTGCCGATCATTCACTTAGTATCGTTGATTTACCGCTAAAAAACTTACGTCTGGCGGTACCACAAACATTGGTATTAGATGGATTGGATAATGCGGTCGCCCGCGCATTTAGCACTACTTTGTCTCATTTATCAAAAGCAGGGGCAAACATCATTGAAGTAGAAATGAGGCCGCTGGCAGATTACCGGAAGATGGGGTCGTTCTCTGCGTCAGAGGCGTATGCCTGGCATCGCACACTTTTGGCTACCAAGTCACATGAATACGATCATCGGGTGGCGCAACGAATCGAACTAGGCGCAAGTTTATCTGCAGCAGACTATATTGATTTGCATAAAGCGCGTAAACAATGGATACAAATCATGGAAACTTTATTTGCGCCCTTTGATGCGATCATCATGCCAACAGTGCCGATCATAGCGCCTGCCATCGCAGATTTGGAAGCGTCCGACGACGTGTTTTTTGATATCAACGGACAACTTCTCAGGAATACCGCAACAATCAATGTTTTAAATGGCTGTGCAATATCGATTCCCTGCCATGCAACTGATAGTTTGCCTGTTGGTTTAAGTATTGCTGGTGTGGCAAATTCGGATGCCAAAATATTAGCCATTGCCCGCGCAGTTGAAGCCGAGCTTGCTCGTATTAAATAGTTTTTAGTTTCAGATAAAAATATACTCCCAAGGCGTATATTTTAACTCCCCATAGCATCATTGAAGGATAGTGAATATTATAAAAAAATATGGGGGAGTATATTTCAATTGAGATTCATAAAAAATAGGTACTGGCCTTTTTCAGTGGCGAATCTCCATTTTTCATATCCAATTTTGCATCACTTATTTCCGTACATTCTGGCGACGATCTCAGGCTGCTTATTCAATTCGCTTAATTAATATACTGAAATAAAGATAACGACGATGTTTTTACAAACGATTGCTGAGCCGCTTGCAAAGTCACTTGTTGCTGGTTCAGTTCAGTAATTGCCTTGGCATAATCTAGCGACTGAATCTCAGACAGAGATTGTTTATATACCAGACCAATGCTGTCGCCAGCGCTATTGAGGCCATCAATTTCTTTGAGGCTGGTACCGATAGCTGCTCTTGATGTCAACACGTTGGATAAGGACTTATCAACATTGTTATTCGCTTGCGATAAAGAGGCTGTCAAATCCGCCCTCGCGCCAGCAGTTGGTGTTGGCGTATTTAGTGCTTTGATAACGTCGGTCAATGTCTTAAAAATATCTTGATTGCCCGATTGGATGGTAAATTTATCCCCTGGTGCTGGGGCACCTGGTGTATTAGTCAACGTGGTGCTGATGCCATCAAAAGTGACCGTCTGCGGGCTGGTATAAGCAGTACTCGGGACGACAGTGGCGCCAGTAGTTTTATTTAACACACTGAAATTAGTGCCGGTATTATCAAATACGACTTGATAATCGTTACCCGTTAATGCGTTTTGGGTGGTCGGATCAATTGCCGCAGTGGTCACCAGTTGCCCTGTATTAGCCGAACTTGGGACAATATTAAATTGCCCGGTCGATGTACGGATGTTACCGAAAATAGCAGAGCCAATATCGCTGATAGCAAGCTGTCTTGACGTATCGACCTGCAATAAACGTTGTCCTTGATCGCCACTATATGCAGCGCCGTTGGCGGTCTTGCTATAAGGAGCGGTGGAGTTCGAGAAACCTGCAAATAAGTAACCACCTGTGCCATCAGTCGAATTAGCGTAGCTAATTAAATCATCTAGATTACCTTGTAATTGCGTCGCAATATAACCACGGTCAGTATCTGACAAAGCGCCGTTACCAGCACTAACCACTAAAGTTTTAACGTTCTGTATAGTAGTCGTTACGCTTTGCAGTACGCCCTCTGCCGTACTCAGACTATTCGTCGCGTTTTGTCTGTTGACGGCATATTGGTCGTTTATAGCATCTGACTGCGAAATGACCAAAGCACGTGCGGAACCGACTGGATCATCGGAGGGCGTCAAAATTTTTCTGCCCGCTGCGATTTGCTGTTGCGTCTTGTTTAAACTAACCTGTAAGTCGCTAATCCTCGAACCGCCAGTATCATAAATAGTGCTAGTGCTTATACGCATGATGATGCCTTAAAGATTTAAGGATTAATGTTGAGCAATACGCTGAATAATTGACTAGCAATCTGCATCAATTTTCCCGCCGCTTGGTAGGCTTGCTGGTAGCGCAGTAAATTAGTGGCTTCTTCATCAAGATTAACGCCAGATTGAGATTGTTGAATCTGAACACTTTGAGCCAATAACTGCGTTTCTGATGCACTAGTGGTTTCTAATTCATGCGTTTTATTACCGACTAAACTGACGAATTGAGCATACGCCCCTTGGTAAGTAGTCGTATTACCAGCGACATTATTTTTTGTTTGTAGACCAGCAAGCAAAACAGCATTTCGACTGTCGCCCGTGCCATTAGTATTTTGTGCAATATTAAATATATCGCCGTTTGTGGGCGAACCTGACACATTAAAACTCGCACCGCTAAAACTGATCGTCGCACCGCTTGTGTATGGTACTGGCGTGTTAGCGACATAAGGACCGTATGAGGTTGTTACACCGTTATTAGTCACACTTACATTTGATCCGACGGGAAAACCAGTGAACGCATTGGCAGAAAAAGCCAGTTTTACCGGCGTGGATAAGCTTGCTGAAGTGTAAGTCGAATTCACGACCCCTGCACTGATCGCGCCAGATCCAGTGTTCGTACTTGGTACTGACGTAGTAACAGGCGATGCAGCAGCGATTTTAGATGTATCAGTAATCGCCACACTCAAGAAAGAGGCGCCGTTAATCGTTGGCTTGATCAAAAATTCATCGCCCGCTGCGGGCGTGCCAGTACCAGCAAAACTCAGCCCGTCAACCGTGCCTAGCGCTGCGATGGTAGTCGCTGTCGCTGGTGAAGTTGGAAACGTTGCGCCATCAGACAGTCGCGTCAGTTTGTAATTGGTACCGTCGTATTGCAAGCGATAATCGCTAGTTGTCAGAGCACTGGCA
>JANXTO010000335.1 GCA_025352365.1 Undibacterium sp.
TCTGGGTGCTTTAGATTCTCATCTGAAGGGGAGTACATAGCATCACTATTTCTACTCTCGCCAAAACTGTTCCCCTGAAGATTTAATTCCGGCAATGGTCTCTTAAATTTATTCGACTTCCAACTTTCTTCACTTGCCTCCCATGCAGGATTATTTTCTATACCAGACGTCATCGTGATGCCAGCTCTACAAGTCAACCGGATATAGACAGCCGTTTCTTGGTCGGCGGGGTTCGGGTCGTCCTTGTAAGTGAACCGTAAATCTGGCATGTAAGCTTGCATCCCGACTGTAATACCAGGTGTTTCTGCTAAACCACCAGCGCCATAGTTGATGCTGCCAATATAGTGGGTCGGTATTTGAAATAATTGCTGTCCAATCCAAATATCTTTAATCGGTTCTTCCACATTTGAACGGTCAGCAAAATGATAAGGACGATTCATCTCCTTAATTTTTTTGTATGCCATTTCTACACAGGCTCGATCATTTGGAGTATCAATCGCTGCCCACATTTCTTTAGGGATTAACGAGCCGGCTGGTTGCGGATCCACTTTGTCTCGATTGCAAGCTGCCGTCATAGCAACGATGCTCAAAACGGCAATCCATTTGGCTGAAAAGAGGTAATGCTTACTTCTCTTTGTAGTTTTTTTCGTTTCTTTTTTCATGTTTTTTTGAGAAATATTTAAATTGAATTTTCAATAATTTGAAAACTCATATACAAAGTTTTGATTCTAATTTTAGACTGGTTTGACGATACACTCGATGGATCACTCCCGCAAAAAAAATGCCACATCGTCTGCGGCACTTTGTGATTCATTTTATTGATATCATTCGTATCAACGAAGTTTCAACGATGTGTTTAACACATTATTCAACGATTGTTCCGGGACATAAATACCAGACGCTCGAATAAATGCACATCTTGCTCGTTCTTGAGCAAGGCGCCGTGCAGCGGTGGTACTGCCAGCTTGTTGTCTTTACTGCGCAGCGCTTCTGCAGGAATGTCCTCAGCCAAGAGGAGCTTGAGCCAGTCGATCAGTTCTGATGTGGATGGTTTCTTTTTCAGACCACTGACTTCGCGGACTTCATAAAAAGTTTGTAGCGCGCTGGCGAGCAGATCGCTTTTGAGTTTAGGGAAGTGGACATCGACGATTTTTTGCATCGTCTCTTTTTCCGGGAACTTGATGTAATGGAAGAAGCAACGACGCAGGAAGGCATCGGGTAATTCTTTTTCGTTATTTGAGGTGATGATGACAAGCGGGCGATGCACGGCGCGCACCATTTCGCGGGTTTCGTAGACATAGAATTCCATGCGGTCTAATTCGCGCAGCAAATCGTTAGGGAATTCAATATCGGCTTTGTCGATTTCATCAATTAGCAAGACGACTGGCTGATCGGCAGTAAATGCTTGCCACAAGACGCCTTTGACGATGTAGTTGTGAATGTCTTTAACACGCTCGTCACCTAATTGCGAATCCCGTAACCGCGATACGGCATCGTACTCATACAAACCCTGTTGCGCTTTAGTGGTGGATTTGATATGCCATTGCAGCAGCGGCATGTTGAGTGCGGCGGCGACTTCTTCTGCCAGCATGGTTTTGCCGGTGCCAGGCTCGCCTTTGATCAGCAATGGGCGTTGCAGGGTGAGGGCGGCATTGACTGCCAGTTTCAAATCATCGGTCGCGACATAATTTTGTGCGCCATCAAAGCGGGTGGGCTGTGTCATGGTCTGGTCGGATTCAGTGGTTTATAGGGAAGTGGTCTAGTTGGAGCAGATTGATCATTAGCTTGTTGTTGTGCAACAGCGATAATTGAGTATAAGCGAGAACGCTATTTGTTGTGAACGACTGTTCTATTTTTGCTGCTGTTGCATACGCTTGAGGTGATGCCTGACCCGGCGTCTGTCGTTTTTATTACGTAAAAACGATCAGAAATGGGTAGTTTATGTGTGGCAAGCGCGCTATTCATAGGCAAATTGCAAGGTAATCAGCTAAAATGCTGCTTTGGATTAACCCGCCCTTTCGATCATTCACTCCTCGATAATATGAAAAAATTGTTCACACAGTTGTTCGCAATTCTCACCCTGGTGAGTGTTGCCCAGGCTGCTTCTGCGGCAGATGTGGTTGGCAATGCCAAGGCCGCTGAAAATAAAGTCGCTATGTGTATTGGTTGCCACGCTATTGCTGGTTATAAGGCAACTTATCCTGAAGTTTTCCAAGTCCCGATGATTGGTGGTCAATCTGCCAAGTACATCGAAAGCGCCTTGCAAGCGTATCGCAAAGGTGACCGCAAGCATCCAACGATGCGTGGTATTGCTGGCAGCATGTCTGATCAAGATATCGCTGATTTGGCTGCTTACTACTCAATGCAAAAATAAGTATAAAAAGAAGAATAGGAGCCATCATGAAAAAATTCAC
>JANXTO010000352.1 GCA_025352365.1 Undibacterium sp.
CCACGGTAGAAATTCCCTTACTAGCGGGTTGGTATCAAGGTCATCTGGTGCATTACATCTCAACAGACATGTCCGATCAAAAGATGGCGCAACAAGCCGATACCAACTACGTATCGCGCCTATCTAATGTGTTGCGGGCGCCCGTGCCAGGTCAGCCATCGGCAGTAGACCGCGTCTATAAATTGAGCAATTTTGAGCAAGGCAGCGTATTTCCCTCTGCACCAGAGAGCGTCGGCTACCGCAATAAAAGCGAGGCATACACGCCATTATGGGTCGTCTACATGGTCACCTGGCGCGATATAACCAAAGCCCATGTGCTGAAATCTGAAGAAGAAGTTTTGGATGCAACAGAGAAGCAGTTAGTCGACCTGACACCCACCAAAATTGTCGTCAACTGCCCAATTTTGTATTCAGCTAAAGATGGTTTGTTGAACGGGCTAAAAATACATATTAAATAAAAATAATTGGTATTTTTAGAGCCTTGAACTGAACAAGTCAAATTAAAGGCTTCCCTCTTTTAATTTTAAATTTCCCGTTTTTTATACGCCTTATTTTTTGTTCAGTGAATATAGTCCAGAAAAGACAGAAGGATTGATCCTTCATGAGCTTGCGGCGATTTAATCATCAATTTGAGTCGAGACGTAACGCCTGCAATGATCTAAATAGGCCGCTTCGTGCAGCGCCGCTAACTCTACCGTACACTTCCACAGCCAATTGGGCGCCCCTTTACTAGACGGGTTACGTGTCAATTCTTTAAACCAATCTAGTGCAACTGATTCATCCATTTGTCGTACATGAGCCTTACCAACGATGGCGCCAACATAACGTGCAACTTTTACCGCTTCTCGCGGAGATAAAGTCTGGATTTCCAATTTCAGATCTTCTGGCCTAAGCTCCCTTACGAAGACCGATTTGCCTAATATGCGTCCGGTCATCATGCGCTCGCCAAGATTGGGAGACAAATTTCTGGCACCTTTGACGACACGTTCCGCATTGACCAATGGCATGCCGCTATCTGGATACCGCGGAGCTTTTGCTGCTACCGCTTCTTTAATATCCATCAGGCAAATTTCTTGCCGTTTAGTCTTCACATCATCAACATCCAAAAGTACAGCATATCTCAACAGACCTAGTGAGCTGCACCCTTTGACCCAATAGGCGGCATCCAAAAGACTGACATTATCTTCAAGATTCCTGCTGCGAATCTTGTTCACCAAATTGATCGCTCTTCCTTTCTTAAATACAGATCGGATGGCGTTTTGTTCTTTGGCTAGGATTGGCCAATATTTTTTTCCGAGCGGAATATGCGGTTGGACATCCGCAATACGTTCCCGTGCGAGATGCTTCCAGGTGCGATTCCGTGCTACTTTCATTGAAGCCCTGACTACCGCCGGTACTGGGACCGGCGTCTCATCGCCGATCACAAATTGCGATGTGTATCCATCCATCAACACCTCTAACATGTGCGCCGTCATAATGCCCGGCAGGTTAGAGCCGCGAGCGGCGAATGCGAGAGACAACGCCAGCCTGATCAGATCATGGGCAGGATTGCCGATCACCGTTTGATCAAAGTCTCGGATTTGAAAATCAACTTTGCCGTCAATATCAGCAACCGGTCCAAGATTGCCCATGTGGCAATCCCCGCAAATCCATATAGGTGGTCCTTCGGGTATTTTCCCCATACTGGATGTTTCAAGCCATTCGTAAAATTTTGATGTGCTACCGCGCACGTATGCGCTCGCGGAGCTGGTCATTTTGAGATTTCGGGTGTGGGCTAAGACCTCCGCCCGATCAGAAGTTTGAGGGAATTGATGCTTTCGTTTCATAAGTAGCCGATATGTTTTCAAAATGGGGATAACAAAAGTTGACTAATGAACTTGACTACTGAACAGATATTGTTTGTTCTTTTCCTTGCAACAAGGAGCCAAGCCGATTCTCTATAACGACTATACTTGCCCTAGAATAACTGACGAAGCCGGGCCCGTTAACATAAACCGAGTAAGGGATTGGATCCAAACAAGCACAAAGCCACAAGCAAGCAGCGCCATGGCGCATTCTTGCATTTTGGCATCAATTCATTTGCAAGTTTAAATGTTAACAGACTTAAGCAAAAGCTTGCAGCGCCACAAAAGCCATAATCGCTATCAATTCTGAAGATCGTTCAAACGTTATTCGACGGAAATGGATTTGAGATCATCATTAAAGATCCGATTTTTTCAGATTATCAAATTGTGCATATTAATAAATAGCTAAGATGAAAAATGTTGATGCACACCTCCAAAAGTTCAAAGTTAAATGAAAATCGACACATATCAAGTGATTTAGTTTTTAGTTAATCATAAATTCTTTAAAATCCTGCTTGCATAAATCACTGATTTTTTATACAGTATCGTCAGATGTAGAAAACCTGCTGATTTTTGTAAAAACCCCATCAGCACATTTCAAAAAATCATAAAGCGCAACATACCTGAAAGAAATTATGGACGACAAAAAATCCGATACCGGCTCAGATAAGAGCAAAGCTTTAGCCGCCGCACTTGCGCAGATTGAAAAGCAATTTGGCAAAGGC
>JANXTO010000081.1 GCA_025352365.1 Undibacterium sp.
CAGCGACCTTCTATCATATTGGGAGCGATACGCGAAAATTCCACCGCATCATCTGCCACCAGTCCATGACTGCGGGAGATCAGCTCCAGCCCCAATTCGCTTTTCCCCAAGCCAGATTCGCCTGTGATTAATACGCCAACACCAAGCACATCCATAAATACGCCATGCATCGTCGTGCGTTGTGCCAGCTTTTTGGACAGATAAACGCGTAAAAAATCGATTACCTGTGCAGAAGGCAAGGGCGTAGAAAACAGGGGGATATTATTGTCGTCGCAGGTGGCCAGAATCGCTTGCGGCGTTTCTAATCCTTGTGCCACGATCAGTGCCGGTGGCGCGCCGGCAATCAATTCTTTAATCAAATTACCGCGTGAATGCGATGGCAACCGATGGAAGTAGGCCAGTTCTTGATGCCCCAGCACCTGAATACGCCCAGGATGGATGAAGTTAAGATGGCCAACCTGATCGGCAGAAGAGGTGGCGTCGCCCGTAATTTGTTTGTCACCACCAGAGAACCCGGCAAACCAGCCTAACTGCATTGCATCCCGATTGTCATCAAAGATTTTTTGTATGGTCAGTTCGGTCAGTAGTGGCATGATAGCTTGATTAAAATCAATGGGAGGGACGTGTACAACAACGACAACAAAGCGCAATTACCGCAGGTTTGCGCTTTGTTTTACTATGCTAGACAAATTGTGGGTTGGGCTGCCATGCGATAATTTTTTCATAAATAGCACCAGCACTAGCTTCGCTATTGAGCGTATCCCGAAATGCCTCATTGGATAGCATCTCAGCAACTTCAGACAATATCTCCAGATGTTGTTGCGTCACATTGTCAGGCATCAGTAGAAAAATCAAAATGCTGACTGCTTGTCCGTCTGGAGACTCGAAAGGAATTGGCTCTGCCAAGCGCACAAATGCCGCAATCGGTGCTTTTAATCCCTTGATACGGCCATGCGGAATAGCAACACCATGACCAAGCCCGGTTGAGCCCAGACGTTCTCTGGCGAACAGGTTATCTGATACGGTAGAGCGAGCAATACTGCAATTATTTTCAAATAACAGGCCAGCTTGTTCAAAGGCTCTTTTTTTGCTGGACACTTCTAAGTCCAGTAAGACGTTGGAGAGGGGGAGTATTTTCGCAATGTTTGTCATGACGCAAGATCTGTATTTCAGCAAAATGGTGCGATGCACAAGAGGCGCATCTGGCAAATTATAGGCTTCTTTTCTTTGTCTGCCTAATTGACAAAAATACTAACAAAAGCTTTAACAGAAACGCTAAGAGAAATTGTTGAAAAACGGATAAAACTTCTAAAGTAAGCTTAAGACCGCATGACGAAAAGCTTTGGTCGGTTTAGCGCGTATGACTGATCAGCAATTGTTCAAACTCGTCTTTTGGCAGCGGCTTACTGAAATAATAGCCTTGCATTTCCTGGCAACCAGATTCCGTCAGGAAAAACATTTGCTCCGCTTTTTCTACACCCTCGGCCGTAACACTCATACCCAGCGCATTCGCCATCGCAATAATGGCGTGCGTCAAAATCACAGAATCCTGATTTTCTGGAATCTCGCGGATAAACGAACGATCAATTTTCAGATTATCAATCGGGAAGCGTTGCAGGTAAGACAGTGACGAGAATCCAGTCCCAAAGTCGTCCAGCGAAATGCTCACACCCAATTTTTTAATCGCTGCAAATACCGGTAACAACAGGTCAATTTCACCCATTAATAAGCCTTCGGTAATTTCTAATTGCAAGGCATTAGCAGGTAAGCCAGTTTCTTCTAGTACCTGATGGATAAACTTCACCAGACTAGGATCTTGGAATTGACGTGGCGAAATATTGACGCTGACGACCAGATCTGGTATGAGAGTATCGCGCCATACTTTGGTTTGTTTGCAGGCTTGTTCTAAAACCCAGCGACCAATAGGCAGGATCAAACCAATTTCTTCTGAAATCGGGATAAAGTCCGTTGGCGGGATTAAGCCAGATTCTGGCATTTGCCAGCGTATCAGTGCCTCTGCGCCCAGTATGCGTGAGGTGCTCAAGCAGACTTTTGGCTGGTAATAAACCAAAAATTCTTCTTCTATTAGCGCACGGCGTAAGTTTTTTTCTAAGGTGAAACGATGCTGGGCACGGACATTCAGTTCGGTAGTAAAGAACTGGTAGTTGTTTCGCCCCAGCTCTTTTGCATAATACATGGCGGAATCGGCGCTACGCAGTAAAGTCAATGCGTCGTCAGCATCATGCGGAAAAATGCTAATACCAATGGATGTACCGAGATGGTATTCGTTTCCTTCAATCAGGAAAGGCTCACGCATTTGCGCCAGCACGCGCTCGGCTAATTCTTTCAGATGTAAAGCGGTATCAAACGCTTCGGCTACAATCACAAATTCATCACCGCCTAAACGCGTTAGCATGTCGGTGGTCCGGATGCAGGAATTTAGTCGGGTCGCCACGTCTTTAAGTAGACTGTCCCCTGCCGCATGTCCGGCGGTATCATTTACATTTTTAAAACGATCTAAGTCTAGAAATAACACGGCCACTTTATGCTGATTATGCTTAGCATTAAACAAAGCATGCTGCAAACGTTGATGGAGTTGGTGCCGGTTCGGTAAGCCCGTCAGTGCATCGTGGGACGCAATATATTGCAACTGACGCTGAGTTTCTCTGACCTCTGTCGTGTCCGTAAATGAGATCAGAACGGCAGTCGTTGCTTTGCTGCTGATTTGGCTGATTGGTAAAACATTTACGACTAGCCATGCAATAGAACGATCCCTAAGCTCTAGCCCTATCGATAAATTCAAAATAGGTATATTGGTGCGAAATACCTTGGTGATTAAATCGTCTCCCATTTTTTGCTCAGTGCTATCTTCATTAATAATACGTTTGAAGTAGCGATGCCGACGCCCCGCATTCTGTGCGTCATCTGAATTGATTTTCAAAATCCGCATAGCACTGGGATTGCAGGTCAAGATTTGCCCGCCAGGAGCAACCACCATAATACCTTCAGTCAGATTAGTAACGACAGAGCGATAGCGCTGCTCGCTTTCTTCCAGACTTTGCTCCATGTTTTTTTTGTCGATTGCTAAAGCAATCAGGTCAGTTGCATCTTTAATCAGAGCCTGCTCGTCTTCACTAGGACTACGTTTGGTATGGTGATAAATGTCTACCGTACCGAGCACTGCATTAAAAGCAGTGGTAATTGGCACCGACCAGCAAGAGCGTAATCCATTCTCAAGTGCGAGTGTTCGGCCTTGTTCCCAGAGTGGACTTAACGCAATATCTTCTACCAGAATAATACGGTTGTAATGAATCGCCGCCGCACCAGAACCATTTTTTGATCCGACTACGATATTTTCTAAAGCCGCACAAAAATCAGGGGGAAGTGAGGGGGCCGCCCCCAGTTGTAAGCGTTGATTACGCGCATCAAACAGCATGATGGCACACAGCCCATCGTTATCTAGCAAGCGTTCCATACGGTCACAAACATCTTGCAAAATATGTGCAAGCGGTTTGTCTAGAGCAATCATTTCCAGAATTTCTTTCTCGTGATGCAGAGCCTCATGGACACGATTAGATTTTTGTTTGGTTACATAGTTGGGGAAGCTGGAATCACTTGTTACTAACTTGGACGCGGGAAGATTTTTAATTTCGCTCACCACCAATTGTATTGCAGATTTGGATTGATATGAGAAATGCGTACCTCGCACATCTATCTGTCGGTATTCGCCGTCCATTTGTCTGCATTGACATGGCTGTACAGCACAATCTGTTTGCTGTGCCAGGAGTCGATCTAGCAAATGACTTAAAGATTGATGTGTACCGGAAGGTTCGGTTGGCAGCAGTAAAAATTCAGCGGATTTTTTTCCTATTATTTGAGTAATAGATTCTGCTTTTAGCAAACGAATACCGGCAATATTGGTGTAAACCAATATTTCATCAATGAACACGTAAATTGCATCAGGATGATGCTCTAACAGCGCAGCTTGCCAATCATTACTAGCTGCAATGTCATTTTTGGGGC
>JANXTO010000079.1 GCA_025352365.1 Undibacterium sp.
CATCCATTGCCTCTAGCTCGGCTTGGACTTTATCTAATGCGTCTTGTTGCACGTCGGCCAATACCAACTTCATACCGAGCTTGGCACCGATCAGCGCAAACTCACGACCAAATCCGCTACCACCGCCAGTGATAACGGCTACTTTATTTTGAAAATTTTTCATGGGTGTCTCCAGCTATTTTTATGGAAAAAACGATTAATGCAAAAGGATTAATTAAGACTTGGTTTGCTCAAAGCTCAAGCCGGTATTACGCGTTTCATTTGGAAACCTACACGTGGAAAATGCACAGTCACGTTACCGGCACGATCATCGTGACGTCGTACCGCTAACTGATTGGCGCTACATATCACCAACTCGCCCTGCACCGGGTCTAGTGCGTAATCGTTAGGCATGATGGTGACTTGCTCACCCAACGCAATGCCATGGGTATCAATAAAACTGGCTGTGACAGCAGCTGGCGTTGATGTACTGACGAGTTCAATCGCCTCAGCACTACGCATTTTTTCAAACTGCCCATGACCAAAGCTAGCGACCTTATCCATCCACGAAAGAATCAAAGGATACCCATCCAGAATCCCTGCCACTGCGGGAACACGCCGGATAAACCACAAAGCGTGATACGCAGAAAAATCAGCGATGCTCACCTGATCACCGAGTAAATACGCTTGACCATCTGCCAGCATATTGTCCAGACGACGCAGATACTCTTGCAATTGTCCGGTCGCCTCTGGCAAGGACATGCGCGGTGCGTTGGCACGCATGGCGGCACGGTCAGCACCAAATGCTTTCATCTGCTCTGGCGTGATATCGCCCAAGATGCCACTCATCGCGGCTGGCTGAAACGTGTAGGCAATCGCCGTCCAGAACAAGGTGGTGTCTGCCCAATGTGCCAGTGTTTTAGTCAAGCCAGCAATCGGTTTTGGATAAAGTGACGGCGTTGGTGCGAGAGTTTCTAACACGTCTGCAATCAAGGCGGTATCACAATAAATGTCTGCGCCGATTTGCATAATGGGCGTACGGCGATAACCGCCGGTCAATGCAATGACATCGGGCTTTGGCATGATGGAAGGAATCATCACTGACTTCCAACTCAGATTTTTAAACCCGAAGATCAGACGTATTTTTTCTGAAAATGGTGAAACTGGATAGTGATGGAAAATAATATCGGACATGAACACCTCTTTTTGCGGCTATTGGCATTGGCTTTTCAAATCACACTGCACACCAGTAACTCTAATAATTTGCTGTGTTTTCTCCCTCTCCACTTATGTGAGAGGCAGAAAAATTAAGTAAATACGTTAGATCCGTTATACCAACTTCACCAATTGCTTGCCAAAGTTTTTACCTTTGAGCAAACCAATAAATGCTTCTGGTGCAGCGGCCAAATCTGGCGCGATGGATTCACGGAATTTGAGTTTGCCGGTAGCAACCAGAGTGCCTAGTTCTTTCAAGCCTTGTGGCCACATTTCGATATGTTCTGACACGATGAAGCCGCGTAAAGTGACACGCATGGTCAAGAATACACGAGCGTTACGGATAGAAATCGCCTCACCGTTGTACCCCGCGATCATACCGCACAGGGCAACACGACCAAACTGATTCATGCGTGCCAGACTGGCATCAAATACTTCACCGCCGACGTTTTCGAACACGCCATCAATACCGTCAGGCGTCGCTGCTGCAAGGTCAGCTTCTAAGTTACCGGCCTTGTAATCGACACAGGCGTCGAAGCCCAATTCGTTGACAACATAAGCGCACTTCTCTGCACCGCCGGCGATACCGACGACGCGGCAGCCCATTTGTTTGGCTAACTGGCCGACCACACTACCGACTGCACCACTGGCTGCGGAGACTACGACCGTCTCACCTTTTTTAGGATGAATGATTTGTGTTAGACCGTACCAGGCAGTCATCCCTGGCATACCGACGGAGCCAAGATATGCCGACAACGGAATATGCGTCGTATCGACTTTGCGCAGCATGATGCCGTCGGAGACGCCCATCTCTGCCCAGCCCAACATGCCAACGACTTTATCGCCGACGGCAAACTGAGGATGTTTACTCGCGACGATCTCGCCCACGGTACCACCGATCATGGTCTCGCCAATGGCTTGTGGGACCGCGTAGCTTTTCGACTCTTCCATGCGACCACGCATATACGGATCGAGTGACATAAAGTGATTGCGGATCAAGACTTCTCCGTCTTTGATCTCTGGAACAGGGACTGTCTCCAGACGAAAGTTATCTGGCTGAACTTCCCCTTTTGGGCGGGATGCAAGGACAATACGTTGGTAAGTTGTTGTGCTCATGTTGATCTCATTTCATTAATTGGTTAGCGACTGCCTGAAAAGCACGGTAAGTGATTGGGTCACTTGCGCCATTGGCAGCGATGGGGTGAGAAGAAAATTTAACGATGACCATTTCGGCCACTGGATCAATGTAAATACGTTGACCATGAATACCGCGTGCTTCAAAAGTGTTGTGGCTGTTATGTCCTATCCACCACATATTGCGATACGAATAACCGGGGATAGTGGCGTAACCGGCTTTAGCAAATTTGGCCTGATCACCACCTTTGCGAATATCATCGATGGCAGCTTTAGGAATAATTTGCTGTCCGTTAAACTTGCCGTCCAAACGCATCATCTCGCCAAACCGCGCCATATCACGTAAGCCAAGATTGAGGCCACCACCACCCTGCTCGGTACCGATGCTATCGACCGCAAAATAGGCGTCATTTTCTACCCCTAATTTTTGCCAGATACGTTCAGACAATAAATCCGCCAGCGATTCGCCGCTGGCACGCTTGATGATCCAGGCCAGCACTTCTGCATTTACTGTTTTATAGGCGAAGGCATCGTCGTGTTGACCTTCTTTTTTCAGCTTAACCAGAAAATCGTAAAAGGTTCTGGGACCATCATACGTTGGTGCTGTCGGCAACAAACCACCGGCTCTGGCGTAATCCCAAATCTCGGCTTTGGGATCAGCATAATTCTCAGAATATTGCACACCAATCGTCATATCCATGACTTGACGCACTGTAGCATCGCCATAAGCGGACTCTTTTAATTCAGGGAGATATTTGGTCACCAGCGCAGCAGGATCGAGACTCCCCTCAACCGCCATTGCTACAGCCAAAGTACCGACAAAAGACTTAGTTACAGACATCGCAATATGCGGCAACTGCGGTTTGCTGATACCAAAGTATTTCTCATACACGATACGACCTTTGTGCATCACCAGCACGCTATCGGTATACGTATTGTTGAGCATATCAGCCCAAGTCAAATTTGCTCCCTTGTCATCAACAAAAGAGACTTTATCCAGACCCACCAATGCTTGTGGCAAGGGGGACGCAGCCAGCGCGCCATGCCAAACGTTTGCTGTTGGACCTAACTCACGCCCATGCGAAAACGACCAACGGGTGCGGGGAAACTGGTAGTTGCTGCCATTGCTAAATTTAATGACTTTGTCTGGCGCGGGTGGGAAACCTTGCATCCAGCCTAGCGTTTTTGGATCAGTGCTCGCTGGATCGGGTAAAGCCGTTTGCGCGATTGCGGTATTGATTGCTGTTGTCATGAGTCCGCCAATGAGTAACTTCGCCGCGATTGTAAAGCCCGATGCGATTGATAATTTCTGACGCGTTCTTTGTATTCTTTTTGTTGTGGGCATGCTGTCTCCTGTTTCCATTCTGTGTTTTTACTGTTGGATTTATTAGGACCTGCTGACACTTTATCTGCTTATACCTTTGGTCTGACTTTGGTTGAACTTTGGTTGAACTTTGGTAAAATTAATCGAGAAAATATAAGATCAACTTAGAGGGGAAATTCACATACTCCCCCCGATTTTATTAAAATATGGCTCATTGTCCAATGATTCTATGGGCAACTAAAAATACCCCATCCCAGTATATTTATAATTCACCAACTTAAACATCTACATCCGAATAACTATTGCGCGCCAAATCAGCGATTAACTCCCTCCTCTCCCGCTGGCAGGAGAGGGGTTTCACCAATGTAGATTGACTCGCTAACCAGATATTTTTAAAAACTAAATCACTCATTCATTCATTCAATCAGTCAATCGCTACCATACAGCTTCTTCATATTCTCACCTGATTTCAGCCTGCGTAAATATTTAAACGTACCCATTGCCTTTGCCACCAATTTGTCGCCGTTCCAGATCTCGCCTTCGCAGAAACACATGGTCGTTGACCGATGAAAAGCATGACCTCGTGCTTCAATATTGCCACCTGTAATACCGCCCGGTTGCAGAAAAGTCGTTTTCATCTCAACCGTGACCACACCTTTTAAATCTTCGCACAAAGATCGTCCAGCCATTGCCATCACCACATCCAGCATGGTCATCAATACACCGCCGTGGACAATTTGCCAGCTATTCATATGGCGCTCGGTCAGATCCAAAGTGAGTTTGGCACGACCTCCGTCCATTTCTAAGAATTCGACGCCGAGATCATGCAGGAAGGGATTGAGTGCAGAAGTAGGCTGCGGAATCGGAACACCATTGCTGGGAGATTCATCCTGAACCTGTGTCACGGTATGTGAATGATCTTCTGCAATTTTTTTCGACTCAGTAGTAGACAAGCTCATGCTGATCTCCGGTTATATTGTCGGGACTTAGCACAGCACAGTGCAGCCCTCTGAGCATTTCTAAAAATGAATTATCAGAATGCAGAATACAAAACACAGCAATAAATGGAGCGACTGTGTTTGGATTGTGAACTGCATTCAATAGTCGGTTTTCAGACTCGGTTTTTAAATTGCCCGCATTAAACCGCAGAGACTCCACCATCGACTGCCAAGGTTTGACCAGTGATATGTTTACCTGCATCAGAGGCAAACAATAAGGCAACGCCTTTTAAATCTTCGTCATCACCGATGCGTTGCAGCGGAGCGTCTTTGGAGAGTTTCTCTTCTCCCAGATTTTCCAGAATCCCTTTCGTCATTTTGGACGGAAAAAATCCCGGTGCGACGGCATTCACAGTAATGCCATGCACGCCCCATTCACCAGCCAGAGTGCGAGTGAAATTGATGACTGCCGCTTTGGACGTATTGTAGGCAATCGTCTGCATCGTACCCGGTCCGTTGCCCGCCAAACCAGCAATCGAGGCGACA
>JANXTO010000118.1 GCA_025352365.1 Undibacterium sp.
CGAGTGTCGATCAAATCCAGAGGACCTGCTTTTTGGCAGTCGGCAAGCGTGATGCCTTCTTTAATCCATTCCATTTTTATGTCCGATTCAGTAAAAAAGTTGCTATAGAAATCGACATGTCGGTATCTGTTCGCTTGCTGCTTGGTGGGTAATATAGTTGAGATTTTTTGTGATATTGCGGTAATGATGTAGATCGTAATTCTAAAACGGGCGAGTCATGATTAATCTGGCGAGCCTGTTTTCAATATGAACTAATTAATGCAGACTAATCACCGCAGACTTCTAAATAAATGGCGCCTTTGCGCTTTACGGTTTTGAATAAGGATAACCAAGAGCGCGATTGAAAAAATGCCAAACCATACGGCTGACCACGTTGGTATGGATAAACCCAAAATCGGTTCATAAGGTGTTTCGCATATGCCATCCGCTCGGAACATCGTTGGCAGCAGCTTGGCCGGAAAAATCTTATTCAGCGATGTTTCCAGCGGATCGATACCGCAAGTTAATTGCGGATTGGCTAATATCCACAAATGGTAAGCAGCAACGCCTAGTCCGAAAGCCGATGCGGTCAGCGCCATTGCACTGGCGAGCCGACGCCCAACATCTGGCAATGCCAGCGCTAGCAGGCAAAACAAGGCGACCATAACAAATGCATAGCGCTGCATTACACACAAAGGGCAGGGCAGCATTTTTTCAACCAGTTGCAGGTATAAGGCGATCCCCAGTAAGGCGATACAAATAGAGGCGATAGAAATTAGTAGTGGTTTTGTAGGATTCATAGTGAGCTGGGTTTGCTTACGTTGCAATCTATGCAAATATAGTAACAACGTGCCATCAATAAAAACAATACGCGCATTGTGTACTGGTTCGTGGAATTACACCACCTGCAAATTAGGATACGTAAAGCTCGATTTGGTTCGGCGACGGGCTTAATAAATTGTAAGCTAGGCTATAACTGGTGCTTGATAGATAGCTCTTTGCAATATAAAACACAAATCAAACATCAATCTTGACGACATCAAGTAGTTGATACTGGGTTATAAATTCATCCAGAGTTTGCCTGATCACACCGCGTTCACCATGCGCATGCCAAATGTCTGAGTTGATATAAATACCGACGTGATGAATGCCGCGACCACCGATGCGTGTGCAAAAGACCAGATCATTATTTGTGATATCCGCCAAGGTCTTGCTGATACCTGCACGGCGCTGGTCGTAGGTGTTTTTGGGAATGCGTTGATTCAGTACATCTAAAAAATAACGTTGCGTCAGACCTGAACAATCTACGCCATGATGTGTGATGCCGCCCCAGATATAGGGTGTGTTTTGCCATTGCTGGAAGAACACTTCTACCGAAAGTTGTGCTGATTGCGGTAGTACAAATGCGGTCAACGTCGCATCAACAGCGAGGCTGCTTACTGGTAGCCAGCCCAGCACCTGATCTGATTTCATGACCAGCGTATGTGCGTCATGGAAACCTAAGATACGCACCACCTCATCCGCTTCGATTTGTGATTGCCGCAAGCTGTCTTTTTCAATCGCGGTCATCGCCTCGTAATCGGCTGCCGGGTGACGCAGCACATCGACCAGACTTAGCGCTTTTGCGTAAGTGTGCGGCAGCCATTGGTCTGGTTCAATTCTGATCATGGGTGATAGCTTTGGCTAAGTGCGTAGAGATTGAGCAGAATAATTTTAAAATACTCCCACCGTGTATATTTTAATTGTCCATATAGTATTTGGACATAAAGCTATATTTCACTTAATTTATGGGGGAGTATATGTTTTTTAGTATTTGTCCCGTGTGAATTCACGTTGAATCTGCAATACCTGCTTTAGCCCATTTTAAATCCCATCATCGCCCAAAGCTGCCAGCAATTCGGCCTGATGTTCTGCCACCAGTGCATTGGTCAGCTCCACCAGATCGCCGTCCAAAATAAAATCTAGTTTGTACAGAGTCAGGTTGATGCGGTGATCGGTCATGCGGCCTTGTGGATAGTTGTAAGTGCGGATACGTTCGCTGCGGTCGCCCGAGCCGATCAGGCTCTTGCGGGTTGCCGCCTCTTTTGCTTGTTTCGCGCGCATCTGACCATCCATGATGCGGGTTGCCAGAACGCGCATCGCCTGAGCTTTATTTTGATGCTGGCTGCGACCGTCCTGGCATTCGACCACAATACCGGTCGGTAAATGGGTCAGACGAACGGCAGAATCGGTTTTATTAATATGCTGACCACCCGCACCGGAGGCGCGGAACGTGTCGATACGCAAATCGGCATTATTGATCACCACATCGGCCAGTTCATCTGCCTCTGGCATCACCGCGACGGTACATGCAGAAGTATGGATGCGGCCTTGAGTCTCGGTGGTTGGCACACGTTGTACGCGATGGCCGCCGGATTCAAACTTGAGCTTTGAGTAGGCACCAAAACCGGCGATGCGGATGATGACTTCTTTGTAGCCGCCCAGTTCGGACGGAGATTCCGACATCATTTCAATTTGCCAGCGATTACGTTCCGCAAAACGGGTGTACATACGCAGCAAGTCGCCCGCAAATAACGCCGCTTCATCGCCACCGGTACCGGCGCGAACTTCCAGTAAAATATTACGTTCGTCATTCGGATCTTTGGGCAGCAGCATTTTTTGCAAATCGACTTGCAACTCTTCCATGCGCTGTTTGGCGTCATTGATCTCTTCCTGAGCAAAATCTTTCATCTCAGGATCCGCCATCATTTCTTGCGCTGAATCAATATCATTTTGTGCTTGCTGGTAATTCTTATACAGCTCCACCAAGGGTTCTAACTCGGCATGCTCGCGGGTGAGTTTACGGTAGTTGCCCATGTCATTGGTGACACCTTCCTGATTTAATAGTTGACCCACTTCGACTAGGCGTTCTGCCAATTGGTCGAGCTTAGAGAGCATGGATGGTTTCATAGTCTTACCTGTTATTGTGAGTACAGTGAGATTGTCACTATGGGATTATTGCAGATACGCAGTCGTTCTTGGTACGCATCAATTTTGATTCGATGTCGATGATGAGTAGCAAGTTGCCAGTGTCACCAGATGAATGTTGTGCGTCGCTAACGCTTGGTGCGGAATAGTTGTGGCAATAGCGTCGCAAGACGGGCGCGTTCGTCGCCGCTAGCCTGATGCAAAGCCTGTTGCGGGCCATGCAGAAATTTGGCGGTGATGCCTTTGGAGAGCGCTTCTAACACCGCTTCAATATCATCCCCACGGGCTAGCATTTTGCGTGCTCTTTCTAGCTCCAGCAAACGCATAGCTTCGCTGTTTTCATGTAAATCCCGAATGATAGGTACTACCAGACGTCCGTCCACCCAATGCATAAAGGACTGCACACGGGTTTCGATAATTGCTTCTGCCTGCGTCACCGCTGCCTGGCGATTTTCTTTACCAGTTTGCACCACATTGCCCAGATCATCTACGGTGTATAGAAACACGTCATCCAGCGCGCCGACTTCTGACTCAATATCGCGTGGTACCGCCAGATCGACCATAAACATAGGGCGATGACGACGCGCTTTGACTGCGCGTTCAACCATGCCCAGACCGATAATCGGCAATGACGACGCCGTGCAAGAGATGATGATGTCAAATTGGGACAAACTATTTGGTAGCTCTGCCAGACGGATTGCTTTGCCATTAAAGCGGTGCGCCAGTACTTCGCCACGTTCCAGCGTGCGATTGGCGATGGTGATGCTCTTCGGATTTTGTGCAGCGAAGTGGGTAGCGCATAATTCGATCATTTCGCCAGCGCCGATAAACAGCACATGTTGCTCAGAAATTTTATCGAAAATCCGTTGTGATAAGCGTACAGCAGCGGCTGCCATCGAAACACTGTGGGCGCCGATTTCTGTGGTGCTGCGAACTTCTTTTGCGACGGCAAAAGTACGCTGGAATAACTGATGCAGATAAGTGCCAAGCCCACCCGCGGCATCTGCCTGGCGCACGGCATCTTTCATCTGACCTAAAATTTGTGGTTCGCCCAACACCATCGAATCCAGACCAGACGCTACGCGGAAAGCATGGCGGACAGCATTGTCTTGCGGCAGTGTGTACAGATGATGGCGCAACTCGGCATAAGGCAATTTGTGGAAATCTGCCAAAAAATGCGCAGTCGCATCGACCGGATTATCCACATGGCTCGCCGCATACATTTCGGTACGGTTGCAGGTAGATAAAATAGCTGCCTCCACTTCCGTTTGCTGATTGAATCCGTCGCGACCAAACCAGGAGCGTGCAGCCACCACCGCCGGACCAATCTGGTCAGGCGAAAACGCCAGCTTTTCGCGGAGCGACACTGGCGCAGTCGTGTGGTTGAGGCCAACAGCTAGTAGTTGCATAATTGGGCGGTTAGGGCGTATGGCTTAGGCAGCTTAAATGTAGATCAAATGCTTAGATCGCTTGCTGACGTAGTTGCAAATACTTGCAAACACCAACAAACATAGCTGTCATTATAACGCTTAGCGCAGATCAAGTTTCTGCACAGTTACATGGTTTGATCCAGATCAATACAAATCAAACCAGATCAAATACTAAATGCTGGTAATTTGATATTAAAGGTCGTGCCTTCGTTGGGGGCGCTGACGAAACTGATCTGGCCATGATGACGGTCAATCACTGCTTTGACGAATACCATCCCTAGACCAACGCCATCATTTTTGGGTTGCTCGCCATTTCTAAAACGTTGAAAGCGCTGGAATAATTTGGGCTGATCGGCTCTGGCGATGCCATAACCTTGGTCGCTGATAGAGCAAATGACGGAGGCTTCTGCCAGACCCCGTTCGTATTCCAGGCTGCAACTGATCATCGTGTTGGGCGGACTATATTTGATCGCGTTAGAGAGTAAATTGGTCAGAGCGCGCGTCATTAACGCCCGATCAACCCGTACCGGATAGTCACCTGCTGGTATTTGACTCGAGATACGGATATTTTTGGTCCGGGTGAGTGTCCACATTTCTTCGGTCGCATCCAACAAGATATCCTGAAAGTCCGTGTCTTCCATTCGATAATCTTGCGATTCAGCGCGCGCTAACTGTACAAAGTTATCTGCCAGCCCGAGCGTGATACGAGACGCTTTTTCGATGCGACTTAAAAATTCTGCTTGTGGTAAAGCGGTAGCGGAGTCTTGTTGCAGCTCCAGCAGCGCCAGAATAGATGCTTGCGGAGCGCGCATATCGTGCGAGATAAAATGTAAGGTCTCGTCCCGGCTGCGCTCTGCTGCGCGGATATTAGTGATGTCGATCAGACTGACAATCCAGCCCACCAGTTCTTTGCTGCTGGAATAGCAAGGTGCACTTTTGATCAACAAGTCACGACTGCGGGGATCTACCACTTCTATACCGCTTGCCATCGTTTTGCTTTGATGTAAATCTAGCAAATGCCACCAGCTAAATGCGTTGCTGGCAGTCTGGTCCATCGCTTGCGGATTACTCATTTTGGCGAATAAATAGGGTGCCAAGGCATCGTTCACTTGCGGTATGCCTATACTACTAAAATAATCTTTGGCAACCTGGTTGGACATCAACACATTACCGTCTGTGGTGGTGACTAGCGTAGCATCAGGCAAACTACTTAAACTGTCGCTCACAAACTGACGCAGATCACGCACCCGGCGTGCCGCCAGTTGCATTGCATCGATCCGTTGTTCTAAGCGATCTTGCAAGGGGCGACTTTTTTCTTCGTCATCCAGATCGATCTGTAGCTCTGGAAGCAAATGAGGCTCATTGTCCAGCAAGATAAATTCTTCACCTAGATACCTGATGGCCGCTTCCAGCCGGCGCCAGCTCCAGAGCGGGTAGGCGATAATCAGGATAAACAATGCCGCAGTGGGCGGTAGCCATACGCCTTCGCGCAATGCCACATAACTGATCAGCAATAAGCCTGTAAACAAAATCACAGTGATCACTAAAGCGATCCGTGGTGATAAAAGTAAATAGCCTAGCAATGCGATCAAGACAGCAGAAAAGCAATACAAGCTAGTTTGCCAGTTGGCAGCAAAATGGATGGAGCGATTATCCAGCAGACTAGCCAGGACATTGGCATGGATCTCTATCCCTGCCATATTGCCGTCTTCTCCAGAGACAGGTGTGGGGTAGGCATCTGCCATGCCGATCGCGGTAGGGCCGACTAAGACATATTTGTTTTTGAAAAAACTAGCGGGAACTTCGCCGCGTAAGACCGCGACATAAGGTACCGATGTGAATTGACCGTTGTTGCCATAAAACGGGATATGCATCTGGTAATCACGTTGCCATATACCTTGGGTGTTTTGTGCTGTACTGGATTTAGCTGAGCTGTTTTTAGTTGAGTTATTTAATGTTGGGTTGTCTTTGGCATGATCGCCGGCAGGTGCTCTGGCACCTGGTAAATTTGTCTCGGTACCAGGTGCGATTTTGGTACCAATATCCTTCATCGCCAGTGCAAATTGTGGCCACATTTCACCATTCATACCTTCTCGTAAAAACACGCTGCGGGCGACGCCATCCTGATCTAATTCCAAATGGATATGACCTAGCTGTCTTGCTGCACTGGCGAGTGCCGGTATCGGCTTTACGATGCTTAATCCTTTGCCCGCGCTTTCGGAGGATAAAGGCAGCACGACAACATTATTCTGGCTTAATGCGTCGGCTAATTGTTGGTCGCCATTGGCTTGGTTTGCCTGTACCGGCTCTGCTTCGGTGAACGAAACGTCGATGCCGATGGCGAGTGGTTTGGCAGCAGAAAGTTGCCGCAATAATGCAGCATGATGTTCTCTTGCAAAGGGCCATTTACCGAGTTCAGCAAGACTGTAATCATCAATCGCTACGATGATGATGTCATCACGGGCAGGGACGGAATTGGCTTGCATGAAGCGATCATACAAACTTAGATCAATGCGTTTAAGGACATTGGTTGATGCTAATCCCACCGTCAGCAATAACATCAGAAAACTGATGGCCAGCCATTCTCGCAGAGCGATCCTTTCGACTTTGATGTTTTTATTCATTGAATATCTATGGAGTCTGTGGAATAGAAAAACATGAAATTACAAGACATTGAATGCCGGAATTAAAAGCTTGATTTGATGACTGCGTCGCCGGATTTGATCGTATCGCCAGAGCCGCTAACCCAGCGAGATTCAACAGTAAATTTTTGTGGTGCTGAAAATTCACCAACATACCCGTCTGCGTCCGTAGCTCTGACGCGAATAAAATAGTCGCCAGGAGCTACACGAGGAATTTGTAATTCTGGTTTGTCTATTTTTCTGAAAAAGTACATATCGGCAAAGCTGGGGTCGCGTCCAATTTGTATCAAGAAGACTTGACCGGGTTCGGACGGCCAGTTAAACGTCAACAAGTTTGCATCTCTGTCACTAGGTGGATTTACCTTTTGAACCGGTAAAAAATTAACTACTTTTGCGTCACTGTAGGGGCCTTGATTTGGCACGCCATTTTTTTGCGTAATGCTTGCAATTCGCCAGTAATATTTGCCGTTAGTAAGTTTGTCTGCACGATATTGCACTGCCTTGATATCGCTTTGGTCCAGCACGATTTTTTCGAAGGCATTATCACTGGCAACTTGCAAATGATATGCCTGTGCGTTGGCAGCCTCTGTCCAGACGAAGTCTATTTTTTCTGCACGTATTTTCGCTTTAGGTAGTACGTTAAAAGGTGGTTCAGGGCGAGCTTTAAGAGTGAATGCCTGAATTAACGGTAAGCCTTCCAGGCCAACGCTATCAATCGTACTGGCGCGGATAAAATAATTGCCATCTTCCAGTCCA
>JANXTO010000122.1 GCA_025352365.1 Undibacterium sp.
ATATCGTGGAAAAGCGCAGCTATATATAGCACCCATGGTTGCGTAAAGTTCGCCATCAACTGGCTACAGAACGGGTATTCATGCGCATGTTCTGTCATTGTAAAACGACGTATATTGCGCACCACCATCAAGATGTGTTGATCTACTGTGTAAGCATGAAACAGGTCGTGCTGCATCTGACCAATAATGCGTCTGAAGTTAGGCAGATAGCGCCCCAGAATACTCATCTGGTTCATGCGACGTAGTGCATGGGTAATGCCACGCGGTGACTGCAGAATCTGCAAAAACGTCGCGCGATTAAAAATGTCATGACGGAAACCCGCATCAATCAAAAAGCGGGCATGCCATAAGGCGCGCATCGTACGTGCGGTCATCCCTTTCAATTCAGGATGTTGTACCAGCAGCAGAAATACTTCCAGTATTGCCGATGGCGTCAATTGAAAAAGCTCATCCTTAGCGATATCTATAAAGCCATTTACTTCGTTAAAACGCAGATTGATTGGTCTTGGTACCGACGGTTGAGGAAATAAATTGGCTTCAATATTTTGCAGCAGGATCATATTGAGTTGCGTGACCGTTTTTGCTGCCCAATAGTAGCGCTGCATTAAATGTTCACTGGCTCTGCGCGAATCAGTAGTCTTAAATCCAAAAGTCTCAGCAATCGCTGTTTGCACGTCAAAGATCAGCCTGTCTTCGCGTCGACCCGCGTGAATATGCAGCCGTATGCGAATATCTTTGAAAGCGCGCTCATTGCGCTTAAGTTGGTGTGCTTCGGTTGGCGTAATCAAGCCACGATCAGCGAGTTCCCGCCATGAGTTACCTAAGTTAGCCGCTTTAGCAACCCATAAGATCACCTGCAGGTCTCTTAATCCTCCCGGGCTTTCTTTGCAGTTTGGTTCCAGGCTGTAGGCAGTATCTTCGTACTTGACATGCCGCTGACGCATTTCCAGTAGTTTTTCCTGGAAAAATTGTTGCGGATTTATATCGGCAAGATAGGCTGCTTGTAGTTCACGGAATAATTTTCGGCTGCCAGTAACTAAGCGCGCTTCCAGCAAGCAAGTTTTAACGGTAAGGTCTACTTTTGCTTCTTGCATGCATTCGTCAACGGTGCGTATGCTGTGGCCAATATCGAGTCCGATATCCCAAAAAATCTGCACTAATTGTTCAAGCTTTGCACGTGTCATACTATCTGGCTGTGCAGACAGGAGAATCATCACGTCTACATCAGAATAGGGGAATAATTCTCCTCGCCCATAACCACCAACTGCGACCAGCGCAGTACTGGTCGGGAAGTTGAATTTTTTCCAAATTTTGATTAAAACGTTATCAACATTGCGGCACAAGTCGTGCAGTAATTGTTCCGCTTTGTGATTCTCTGTGAATGCAGCGATGACCAACTGTTGCGCTGCTTTGAGTTCTTCTTTGAACTCTAATGCGGAAATGTTTGCAACAGCGGCTGTCATTATGCTGGCAGATTTTGCGTCGAGCCGGCCAAAATAAATGCAGGAGGCGGAGGTGATCCCGCAGATAAGGTCAATACTTCATAACCTGTTTCTGTGACCAAAATCGTGTGTTCCCACTGTGCAGATAAGCTGCGGTCTTTTGTTTTAATGGTCCAGCCGTCACCCATTTCACGAATGTCACGACGACCAGCATTAATCATCGGTTCTATAGTGAATATCATGCCAGGCACTAATTTCTCTAATGTGCCAGGACGCCCGTAATGAAGTACTTGTGGTTCTTCATGGAAAACTTTGCCGATGCCGTGACCACAAAATTCACGAACCACGCTATAGCCAGCTTTTTCTGCGTGTTGTTGAATGATATGACCGATATCGCCCAAATGATTACCCGGTTTTACTTTGGAAATACCTAACCACATGCATTCGTATGTGATCTCATTAAGACGTTTTGCCAAAATCGATGGCTCACCGACGAGGAACATACGGCTATTGTCGCCGTGGTAGCCATCTTTGATCACAGTAATGTCTAAATTTACAACATCGCCACTTTTTAATATTTTATCGCCGGGAATTCCATGACAAATTACGTCGTTGACCGAAGTGCAAATCGCCTTTGGGTAAGGCGTGTAGCCAGGTGGGCAATAGTTTAGCGGGGCTGGGATGGTGCCTTGGACATTGGCCATGTATTCATGACACAATCTGTCTAATTCACCCGTGGTTACGCCTACTTTGACGAATGGCGTAATGTAATCCAGTACTTCCGATCCAAGTCGGCCTGCCACACGCATTCCGGCGATATCTTCCGGTGTTTTAATTGAGATAGATGTCATGCTGAGCCAAATAAGTTGAACATAAATAAGTTGTGATTATAGTCGAGGCAACAGCTGTTCGCTGGCCGATCATTGCTTGCTTGAATTTAGGGCTCATTTCGTAGTAGAATAGAAGGCTAGTTTGGATAAATGCACCACCAAGCTAGGAAAAAACTACAAATCGGCTATAAAAAGTTGATTGAAAAATTATTTATTAATGCACGAATCTGATCAACAAGGGTGTCTGGAATTACATAATATTCCCAGATCACTGACCGGATTCAAGACCTAACCC
Organism: Undibacterium sp.; assembly: GCA_025352365.1. Classification (GTDB taxonomy): domain Bacteria; phylum Pseudomonadota; class Gammaproteobacteria; order Burkholderiales; family Burkholderiaceae_D; genus Undibacterium. Next base: position 2,568 of record JANXTO010000122.1, read on the forward strand.
TGGAGTTAATATGTCTGTAACAATGCGCGAAATGCTAGAAGCTGGCGTCCATTTTGGTCACCAAACTCGTTTTTGGAATCCAAAAATGGCACCGTTCATCTTCGGTCACCGCAACAAAATTCATATCGTCAACCTGGAAAAAACTCTGGGCATGTATCAAGAGGCGATGCAATACATTCGTCAGTTATCAGCAAATCGCGGCACAATTTTGTTGGTTGGTACAAAACGTCAAGCACGCGACATTATGGCAGCAGAAGCGCAACGCGCTGGTATGCCTTTCGTTGATCAGCGCTGGTTGGGTGGTATGTTGACTAACTTCAAAACAGTCAAAACATCGATCAAGCGTTTGAAAGATATGGAAGCTTCTGTAGAAGATGGTTCCGTAGAAAAGTTGAGTAAAAAAGAAGCGTTGATGTTCCAACGTGAAATCGTTAAATTGCAAAAAGCAATCGGCGGTATCAAGGATATGGGTGGTATTCCTGACGCAATTTTCGTAGTTGACGTTGGTTATCACAAAGGCGCTATCACTGAGGCTGCTAAATTGGGTATCCCAGTTATCGGCGTAGTTGATACTAATCACTCTCCTGAAGGTGTTACTTACATCATTCCAGGTAACGATGACTCTTCTAAGGCAATTGCTTTGTACGCTCGCGGCGTTGCTGATGCAATTCTCGAAGGACGTGCTAATGCTGTCAACGAAGTGTTGGAAGCCGTTAAGCCAAGTGCTGATGAATTCGTCGAAGTGGCAGATCAAGCTTAATTGCTTAAAAGCTACGAACTGAGTTCGCAAGTAAGGTGATGGTAAAGGGGCAACAATCGTTCGCCCCTTTTTTTAAATAAATTTTGATGTTGGTGCTTATCAGCAGATGGCACTATCAATTTAGGAGAAAAACATGGCAGCGATTACAGCAGCGATGGTAGGCGAATTGCGCGCAAAGACAGATGCGCCGATGATGGAGTGCAAAAAAGCTTTGACTGAAGCCGAAGGTAATATGGAGCGCGCAGAAGAATTGCTCCGTATTAAACTTGGTGGTAAAGCATCGAAAGCGGCATCCCGTATTACTGCAGAAGGCGTAGTAGCTAGTTACTTAACTGGTAATGTTGGCGCAATGATTGAAGTTAATTGCGAAACTGACTTTGTTACCAAGAACGATGACTTTTTGGCGTTAGTAAACAATTGTGCAAAGTTGGTTGCAGAGCATAACCCTGCTGACGTAGCAGCTTTATCAGCTTTGCCACTGGAAGGCGGTACAGTAGAATCAGTGCGCGCTGCATTGATCGGGAAAATCGGCGAAAACATGTCAATTCGCCGTTTTGTACGTTTTGATACTGAATCTAAATTGGCTGCTTACTTGCACGGCACCCGTATCGGTGTTGTAGTTGACTTTAATGCCGCTGATGATCAGGTCGGTAAAGATGTTGCTATGCACATTGCTGCAATGAAACCAGTTTCATTGTCCTCTGAGCAAGTTCCTGCTGAATTGATTGAGAAAGAACGTTCAGTAGCCTCTCAGAAAGCAGCTGAGTCTGGTAAGCCAGCAGATATCGTTGCTAAAATGGTTGACGGTTCGATCCAGAAGTTTTTGAAAGAAGTCTCGCTGTTGAATCAAACATTTGTGAAGAACGACAAGCAAACAGTCGAGCAAATGTTGAAGGCGGCAAATGCTTCCGTCAAATCTTTCACAATGTATGTGGTTGGTGAAGGCATTGAGAAAAAGCAAGATGATTTCGCTGCGGAAGTGGCTGCTCAGGTGGCAGCAGCAAAGCAGGCGTAAGCAAGAATGCGGGCCGAAAGGCCCGTTTTTTTAAACTGCCCGCTTTTTAAGTATAGATGCAGTGTGATAATTGAGTGTACTAGTTACATTAAATTACTAGCTAGTATTTACATTTAGTGAAGCTATTTAATGCAGCTCGGTTCTCAGCTTTTAGCCTGTAAGAAATTAATCGTCTAAATCCATAAGGAGTCCAGAACGTGACAAACGTAACGAACGCAAAGCCAGCTTACAAACGTGTCTTGTTGAAGCTCTCTGGTGAGGCCTTGATGGGAGATGATGCCTTTGGAATTAATCGCGCAACAATTGAGCGTATGGTTGCTGATGTCGCTGAAGTCTCAAGGCTTGGCGTTGAGTTGGCGATTGTTATTGGCGGCGGCAATATTTTTCGCGGTGTGGCGCCCGGTGCGCAAGGTATGGATCGGGCCACAGCGGATTATATGGGGATGCTTGCAACTGTAATGAATTCCCTGGCATTGGCGGATGCGATGCGTCAGGCGGGTATTACTGCCAGGGTTATGTCAGCAATTGGGATCGATCAAGTGGTTGAGCCCTACGTCCGCCCTAAAGCATTGCAATATCTGGAGGAGGGTAAAGTTGTTGTATTTGCAGCTGGAACAGGTAATCCGTTCTTTACTACAGATACTGCCGCTGCTTTAAGAGGATCAGAAATTGGTGCTGAGATCGTTTTAAAAGCAACCAAGGTCGATGGCGTTTATACTGCCGACCCAAAGAAAGATGCGACTGCAACACGTTACACTACGATTTCTTTTGATGAGGCAATCTCACGCCATTTGCAGGTAATGGACGCAACTGCATTTGCGTTATGTAGAGATCAAAAATTACCAATCAAAGTGTTCTCAATTGTCAAACCAGGTGCGCTAAGAAACGTCATCATGGGAGCAGACGAAGGCACCTTGGTACACGTATAATTTTATTGAACGTACTACTGAATTGATAAGTTGATGTATAGGAGGGCGGCATGACCGTTGCAGATGTAAAGAAAAATACTGAACAAAGAATGCAAAAAACGATAGAGACGCTGAAGGCGGATTTGTCCAAAGTCCGTACTGGCCGCGCGCATACCGGCATTCTTGATCATGTTCAAGTTGATTACTATGGTACGGCAACACATATTACCCAAGTTGCGAACGTGACCCTAATCGATGCCCGTACTATCGGTGTTCAACCTTGGGAAAAGAAAATGATTTCTGCGGTTGAGAAGGCGATTCGTGATGCGGATTTAGGTCTGAATCCGTCCACGCAAGGTGACATGATCCGAGTACCAACTCCGGCGTTGACAGAAGAGCGTCGTAAAGAAATGGTTAAGTTAGTTAAGAATGAGGGCGAAGATGGAAAAATCGCCATCCGTAATATTCGCCGTGATGCTAACGAGTCACTCAAGAAAATTCTCAAGGATAAAGAGTGTTCCGAGGATGATGAACGTCGGGCTCAAGATGATATACAGAAGCTGACCGATAAGTTTGTTAGTGAAGTAGACAAGCTACTTGCTGAAAAAGAAAAAGAAGTATTGACGGTATAGATTGCCCCGATATTTCCTTGCTCCTATTTGCCTTGGGCGTTTAATTAAATTTTTTGCTCAAGGCAGAAAAGAAGTAATTCATTCTGGATATTCATGACTCACATTAGCTCTACAAAAGATGTTCCCGTTGTCGATAATGTGCCTAAGCATGTAGCTATTATCATGGATGGTAACGGGCGTTGGGCGACCAAGCGCTTTTTGCCACGTGTGGCGGGACATGCTAAAGGGGTTGATGCAGTTCGTGTCATCGTCGAAGCATGTGCCATCAGGGGCGTGCAATACCTGACTCTTTTTGCCTTTAGTTCTGAAAACTGGCGTCGGCCTGCAGATGAAGTTTCTTTATTGATGCGCTTATTTGTTACTGCGCTTGAGAAAGAAGTCGCAAAAATGCACGTAAACGATATTCGCTTGAAGGTAGTCGGTGATTTAAGTCGTTTCGATACGTCATTGCAGAAAATGATACAAGCAGCAGAGACGAAGACGGCGAACAATACCGGGCTCACAGTCACCATCTGCGCTAACTATGGCGGCCGCTGGGATGTCGTACAAGCTTTTAATCGTTTGGTGCAAGAGGGGCAAGTTAGTATGCCGATTGATGAGGATCAATTAGAGCCTTATTTGTCTATGGCGTATGCGCCCGAGCCAGATCTTTTTATCCGTACTGGCGGCGAAACAAGAATTTCTAATTTTTTACTGTGGCAATTGGCCTACAGTGAGCTTTACTTTACCGAGACCTACTGGCCTGACTTTGATGCTGCAGCGCTAGATACGGCCATCACATCCTATCAAACAAGAGAACGAAGATTTGGCCGAACCAGTGCGCAATTGGTAGGACAAACATCGTTATAGCCCTCAGGCGATTTAATGCTTAAAACTCGTGTCATTACGGCATTGCTACTATTGGCGATTTTATTGCCGATTCTTTATTCGGGTTCTTTTATTGCGTTTACGATCATCGCAACCTTGTTCTTGGGCGCCGCAATGTGGGAAAACCAACGTCTGTTTCAGAAACCGTCTCCGATTGTTATTGCCCTTATTTGGGCGGGCTTATTTGCTGGCTTAACTGTTAGTAATGCTGCTATTTCTCAACCTATGCTGTTTGCTTTGTCCACTGCATTTTGGGCGGTTAAATTTACTCCCTCGCTAGCTAGAGGTCTTCCGGCTCGTAATAACGGAATTGCTAACTCTCTATTTAGTGGTATGTATAGCGCATCTATTTTTGCTTGTTTTGTCGCGATAACCAGTTTGTTCAATTACTCCCCGATTTTTTTGTTGTCTATCATGGCGATAGTCTGGGTTGCTGATATCGGAGCCTATTTTTCTGGAAAAGCTTTTGGTAATCATAAGCTGGCACCAAGTATTTCACCCGGCAAGTCTTGGGAGGGAGCGATAGGCGGCTGGGTTGCTGTACTGCTGATTAGTTTTGCTGCGAGCCAAGTTGATGTGCTTTCTGGTACTTTTCCTTCCAAAGTATTAATCTCGTTTGGAATTTTGGGCTTCGTTGGCATTATGAGTCTGTTGGTTGTCGCCAGTGTTGTGGGCGATTTATTTGAATCCTCATTAAAACGCCGTGCAGGTTTCAAAGACAGTAGTGCTTTACTGCCGGGTCATGGAGGTGTGCTTGACAGGATTGACGCCTTAATCCCCGTATTACCCATTGCTGCGCTCATTGTTTTATGGATGAAGTAAGTATGACGACGAGCGTATCAAGTGTACAAAAACTCTGCATTTTAGGTTCAACCGGTTCTATCGGAGTTTCTACTCTGGATGTGGTTGCCAGACATCCAGATCGCTATCAGGTATTTGCTTTAACAGCACATAGTCAAGTTGAAAAATTGGCGCTGCAATGTCAGCAATTCAATCCGCAGATTGCAGTGGTTGGTTCCGCTAAGGCAGCTTCTGAATTACAACGGCTACTGCTTGGAAAGAATCTAAAGACTGAAGTCAGCTATGGCTCACAAGCCCTATGTGATGTAGCGAGCTCTGTCGATTGTGATACGGTAATGGCGGCAATTGTCGGCGCTGCTGGTTTGCCTGCATCCTTAGCTGCAGCTAAGGCGGGTAAGAAAGTTCTACTTGCGAACAAAGAAGCCTTGGTCATGTCTGGACAGATATTTATCAATACTGTTCGTGACAGCGGTGCTACTTTACTACCCATAGACAGCGAGCATAATGCGATCTTCCAATGCTTGCCGCACAATTACAATCGACATCCATCTGAATATGGAATCAGCAAGATTATCTTGACAGCGTCTGGAGGGCCTTTTTTAAATCGCAATTTAGAATCCTTATCCGATGTAACGCCTGACGAGGCCGTGGCGCATCCAAACTGGGTCATGGGCAGGAAGATTTCGATTGATTCCGCCACCATGATGAATAAGGGCTTAGAGGTCATTGAGGCGCACTGGTTATTTGCTGCGCCTTCAGAGCAAATTGAAGTTTTGATACATCCCCAGAGCGTGATTCATTCTATGGTTTCCTACAATGATGGTTCAGTCCTCGCCCAGATGGGGAATCCGGATATGCGCACACCGATTGCTTACGGTTTGGCCTACCCAGAACGAATTGCATCTGGCGTCGCACCACTCGATCTGGTTAAAATTGCTAAACTCCATTTCGAAGCGCCGGACTTTAAGCGTTTTCCTTGCCTTAATCTGGCTTATGCTGCGTTGAAAGCGGGTCAAACTGCATCAACTATATTGAACGCAAGTAATGAAATCGCTGTCCAATTGTTTTTGGACGGGAAAATTGGTTTCAGAATGATTGATCAAATTATTGCTCGTGTATTAGACAAAATTGCGTTATCTAGCGCGGATGATATTGAATCTATTCTTGAATGCGATAAAGAAACGCGAGTAATTACTCAGGCTTTGCTCGCTTTATGATTCAAATACAAACTTTTTTACAAACTGTCCTAGCCTTCGCATTTGCGCTTGGCACTTTGGTCATTATTCACGAGCTCGGACATTATTTTGTCGCGAGGCTTTGTGGCGTTAAAGTTTTACGTTTTTCTGTCGGTATGGGGCGAGTCGTTTACTCCAGGCGCTTTGGTAACGATCAGACTGAATGGGCTTTATCAATTTTACCTTTGGGCGGTTACGTCAAAATGCTTGATGCCAGAGAGCAGGATGTTAGTAAGCTATCTGAGCATGAGTTAAGCAGGGAATTTTGTAGACAGTCAGTTTGGAAACGCATCGCAATTGTTGCCGCAGGTCCGATAGCTAATTTTTTGCTGGCAATTACCTTATTTTCTGGTCTTTACTTGCATGGAGTTGCCGAGCCCAGCAGTAAAATTCGCGTACCTTCAAATTCTTCATTGGCTTATCACGCAGGTTTGCGTCAAGGTGACGTGATCACTAGCGTAAATGACGAAAATGTGCAAACTTGGTCTGACGTACGCTGGAAGTTGCTTCAATTAGGGTTGTCTAAAAGTAATGCCCAGTTAGTGGTCGCTAGGGTGAGTCAAAATAAACCGGAAATTCTTGATCATGTAACTATTGAGCTCCCTTTATCCCAGCTTTTAAGTAAAGAGATGGAAGCTGATTTTTTGACTCAATTGGGTTTTTCCGTTGCTCGTCCTCCGGCAATACTAGGCACAGTAGATCCCGATGGAGCTGCGAAGCGCGCTGGCTTGCAGGAGAAAGACCAAATTCTTGAAGTTGATGGCAGGCCATTATTGGATGGCTTAGCATTCACCGAACTGGTCAATGCCTCCCCAAATAAAGCAATACATTTGTTGGTGAAGCGAGGCGAACGAACTTTCGAACTTGATGTCACACCTGAGCAGCAAGTGATTAAGGATCAGACTATTGGCAGAATTAAAGTTGGATTGATGCTCGCACCAGAGATGGTGCAAGTAGAAACAACTCTTTTGGATTCAGTGGTCAAGGGCACAAAAAGAACCTGGGATACCAGTATTTTAAATTTTAAAATGCTGGGGAAAATGGTGACTGGGGATATTTCTTTAAAGAATATTACAGGTCCAATTACGATTGCTGATTATGCAGGTCAGACCTCCAGAACCAGTGTCGTCAGTTACCTTAGCTTTATTGCTTTAATCAGTATTAGTCTTGGCGTCATGAATTTGCTCCCTATTCCTATGTTGGATGGTGGGCATTTGTTGTATTATTCGCTGGAAGTTTTGACTGGAAGGGCTGTGTCAGAGCGTTTCGGTGAGATTGCACAGCGCGCAGGCGTGGTTTTATTAATGGCTTTGATGGCAGTTGCCTTTTTTAATGATATTTCACGACTAATGTCATAATGCGCAGCTGAAGCAAACTATGCTGATGGTTGTCGATCTTTCCGGTAGAAATTTGAGATTAAATAACACCCAATGAAATTACATATCGAGCACTTTACTTTGCCAAATACTTTGCCTAAATTACGACGCCACATATTGGCATTAGCGGCTCTTGCCGTTTGTTCAGGAAGTGCATTGGCCGTTGAGCCATTCACTGTAAAAGATATCCGTGTAGAGGGTATTCAGCGGACCGAAGCAGGAACGGTGTTTACTTACCTTCCCGTTAAAGTTGGCGAAGTATTTGATGATGCCAAGAGTATTACTGCAATCAAGTCTTTGTATGCGACAGGTTTTTTTAAAGACGTTCAGATCGAAGTGCAAAACGGTGTTTTAATTGTTTTGCTTGAAGAGCGTCCATCTATCGCTGGCGTCGAGTTCACCGGTACCAAAGAGTTTGAAAAAGATGCTTTGATTAAAGCCTTAAAAGATATTGGCGTTGGTGAAGCAAAAATCTTCGATAAAGCGACGGTGGATCGTGCAGAGCAAGAACTCAAACGTCAATATTTATCGCGTGGTTTGTATGGTGTTCAGATTACGACAACTATCACACCGATTGAACGTAACCGGGTGAATGTAACTTTTGCAGTCAATGAAGGCGATATCGCTCGTATTGCACAAATTACTTTAGTCGGTAATAAAGCGTTTTCCGATAGTGAATTACGTGAATTATTTGCGCTCTCAACACCTGGTTGGTTTAGCTGGTACACCAAGGCTGATCAATACTCAAAACAAAAATTGTCTGGCGATATAGAAACACTGCGATCTTTTTATCAAAATCGCGGTTATCTGGAAATGCAAATTGATTCCACACAAATTTCTATTACCCCAGATAAAAAGAATATTTACATCACCATCAATATTATAGAAGGCGACAAATACACAGTATCTGACGTCAAGCTTGAAGGTGAAGTTTTTGGCCGTGAAGACGAACTCAAATCCTTATTATCCCTAAAGAGCGGTGATATTTATAACGCTGCTAGATTAACGGATAGTACCAAACGTATTTCTGAGCGTATGGGTAACTTTGGTTACGCTTTTGCGAACGTTAATGCCAATCCGCAACTTGATAAAGAAAAGAAAGAAGTTGCGTTCACAATCTTTATCGATCCTGGTAAGCGAGTCTATGTGCGCCGCATTAATCTTGCAGGTAACACTCGAACCAGAGACGAAGTAATTCGTAGAGAATTCCGTCAATTCGAAGGATCTTGGTATGACGGTGAAAAAATCAAAATTTCTCGCGATAGGGTTGATCGCCTTGGATATTTTAAAGACGTCAATATAGAAACGCCAGAAGTGCCAACTAGTACAGACCAAGTTGATGTGAATTTGACGATCACTGAGAAGCCGACCGGTAACATTTTGCTCGGTGCAGGTTACTCCGGCGCAGAAAAATTGACTTTAACAGGTTCAATTCAACAAGCAAATGCGTTTGGTAGTGGTGATACGATTGGG
>JANXTO010000128.1 GCA_025352365.1 Undibacterium sp.
GGGGCGTAATCTGCAATCAAGGTAGTGAATGCACTACGATTTGCTTCATAGCTGCGGAACATATAAAAATCAGTACCATCGACTTTTGGATGACGTGTAATAAAAGGCGCTTCTCTATGACTGGATGCTTGCACTGGCAGAGTAGCAATGCTGCTCAGGCTTCCTGCTGCGATGACGGATAGCAAAACTTTATTTAAAGCTTTATTGCCTAATTTCGATGATATTTGTCTCATGACCAACTCCTGAAGTTGAGGGAAAGCGGCTACCACTGCACTAAAAAATGTAGCGGGCAATGGTGATACGCCAACAACACTGCTTTAGATTCAAAATTCTAAAAAATAAAATAATAGAGTTACACAAGGCAATTCCAGCGACGTTACTTGTTTGTCGCCGCAATCGCAGCTTTAGGTAATTCTTGAAGCAGAGTGATTACGACAAGGACATCACCGGCTTGTTTAATTTTTAGTCATTGAATTAAGTTTGTTGAGAGTGCATTACAAAAAAGAGGCGATCTGTGCGGAAGACAACATATGAATTAGAGCTTGATAAATATGTCGGTACAGTATCGGTGCGTTTTGTATTTTGTACACTGCTAACGTGTGTTGAATGCAAAATCAAGAGAATGAAATGTGCTACATTGAACTGCGGAAACTTCATTGCTGCGATCCACTAAATTCTGTAGTCATTTGGATAATTGCGTAGAGCTCGATATTTTTTATTAACGATAACCCAGGCTGAGTCATAGTTTCAGACATTGTTTATTTATTGAGTGCGTAGAGAAAATGCAGCAAGGTGTTGAACTCCGCAGCACTATTTTATGAATTTAAAAATGTGAAACAGCAGTACTTTCGCAAAAAATAAAGTTGGGTACGTCAGTGATGAGGGTAATACGGACATCTCGAGTGTAAAAACCGACAAGTGAACACTGCATTAGCGTCAAATTTAGATTCAAGAAATAGACTGAATCTGTCACTTATAGGATGAACCAAGATGCTTAATTTATTTTTGTCAAAATCTACTCGCAAGCTCAATGCTTTACTCGAATCGCAAGCTTCTATTGAGTTTGATTTATCTGGAAATGTGGTAGATGCCAACCAACAATTCTTAAACCTGATGGAATACACTTTTGCTGAAATCAAGGGCAAGCATCATAGTGTGTTTATCGACCCAACCTATGCCACCAGCCCTGAATATAAACAGTTTTGGTCCCGCCTGAGGGATGGACAGTCGCACAGTGCGGAAGTCAAACGTCTTACCAAGAGCGGCAAAACAGTGTGGATGCAAGCAAGTTATAACCCTGTGTTAGATCGTTTTGGTAAACCGTTCAGAGTGGTGAAGATTGCTCAGAATACGACCGAACGAAAACTGCGAGACTCAAATTACGAAGGGCAGATTAACGCCATTAGTCAGTCGCAAGCAGTTATAGAATTTGATATGGATGGAAATATCTTACATGCTAATGATAAGTTCTTAAATGCTTTGGGATATCGGCTTGAAGAAGTTCAAGGTAAGCATCATCGAATTTTTGTCGACAAAGCGGAAAGTAAAAGTGCGCCCTATAAGAAGTTTTGGGACAATTTACGAGAAGGTAAATATCAGACGGCTGAATTCAGACGCGTGCATAAAACTGGCCGCGATGTTTGGATACAAGCAAGTTATAACCCTATTTTAGATTTGTCAGGAAAGCCGTTTAAAGTAGTCAAGTTTGCGACTGATATTACCTGCGAGGTAGAGCAGCGCAAGGGCTTTGAATTATTATCCTTGGTCGCTAACGGAACTGATAACTCAGTGGTCATTACAGGCGCTGATGGTTGGTGTGAATATGTGAACCTGGGGTTTACCAAACTGACAGGCTATCAACCCGACGAGATTTTAGGTAAAAAACCAGGAAAATTACTTCAAGGGCCACATACCGATCCGGCAACGGTTGGCCGCATACACGCTAAATTACACGCACAAGAGGCTTTCTATGAACAGATTTTAAATTACACAAAAAACGCTGAGCCTTATTGGATATCCCTATCTATCAATCCGGTCTTTGATAAAAACGGCAATTTAAGCAAAATCGTGTCGGTGCAAGCCAATATTACTGAAACCAAAATGAAGGCACAAGAAGACGCAACGCGTCTGACAGCGATTCGTTCTTCAACCGCAACGGCAGATTGGTCGCCTAAAGGCGAGCCAGTCGATGCCAGCCCTATTTTATTGAAAATACTTGGATACGATAATCTCATCGCAGCCAGTAAAGCACTAAGTATCGTTTTTAGAGACGTAATGGTGGGAGAAACGCTTTCTAAATTACAGCATGGAGAGGGAGTAGAGTGCGAAACAAAGGTGACTGGTGCCGATGGCAGTTTGATCTGGCTTCAATGTACGTTCAATCCCATATTTGATGTAGAGAACACGCTCTCAAAATTGACCATGTACGCTAGCGATATTACTAATCAGCGCAATACGATGGATCGCATACGCACAGTCGTAGCAACTATTAATGATTTGGCGATGCAAACTAACTTGTTATCCTTAAACGCCGCCATCGAAGCCGCCCGTGCAGGAGACGGTGGACGAGGTTTTGCGGTAGTAGCATCAGAAGTCAGGAAGCTCGCCCATCGGTCTGCTGAGTCTGCCAGTGAAATTTCTCAAATGTTGCATAACTAGACGTTGTTTATATTTTACAATAACTTAATTGAATGAAAATATAAAGGCGAATAAAGCTCGTCTGCTTATAAAATAATCTCGTTAGTTTGATGGCATGATGCGCACTTTACTGCGTGCGCATCGGCCGGTATTTCTCATTTTTAACGTAGCAACTTGTGCTGATCGTTTACTCTGCTTGCGCTGAGCTCCATGTATTAAATGCCCTTTACCTGGTATCGTCTCTTAGGCTTACGCACTTTACTTTATTGAGTGTTATACGAAGTTGGAACAGAAATACCTTCATCAACGCCGTGGAGAAAATGACATTCAAAAATCTAAAAATCGGTCAAAAATTGGCATTCAGTTTTAGCGTAGTAATAGTATTAATGTTGTTACTTGCGATGTTTGCTTATGCTCGTATGAATGGTCTTGCTAGCGGCATAGAGTTACTCAATAAAGACCGTTATCCAAAAAATCGTATCAGCCCATACGATCAAAGATGAACTTAATGAGATTGCGCGGAATATGCGAAATATTTTATTGATGACCGATACTAAGGTACTTAAAAAAGAATATGCCAATATTGATGAAAGCAATGGGATCATTACCACCCATATCGATAAATTAGATAAGACAATTACCTCAGAAAAAGGGCGAGAAAATCTGAAGCATCGTGGTCAATGCAAAACTTCAATTTGCCAAAGGGCGAACCGCTTTTTTAGCACTAGCCAAAGAGGGCAAGAAGGATGAAGCAACAGCGCTGTTGTATAGCGAAGTACGTCCCGCACCATTAACCAATTTTGATACATATGGAAAAAATGAATAAAACTTATCAACATTGGACTCTTGGTTTTTTGTTGAGTTTATCTGCCACCTTCGCTCACTCGGGTATGACCTATACCTGCGATAACGCGTTGGATATGGATAAGGAGGGCGATCGGCAAAAGTCTGATGGCACCGTGAACTGCGTGCGTGATTGGGGTAACGAAAAGCAAAAGGAACGTTTTGTTTTTGCCAAGGGCCACAAGCTGGAAGAAGAAATTGACGGGCCACGACAGCATGTGCTGCGTCACTATGCTCAAGTGAATGGATACGATACCAAGGCCGGTGAACAAATTACCTATTTCCCGGGCACTTCAAAAATTCGCATCAAAGAAAATGTAAAAAGCAACCAGAATTCCGGAATGAAGGAAGAGTACAGTTCGGATGGATCAATTTTTCAGCGTACCTTGTACGGTGATGGGACTACCGGAAAGCTTGGATATGAGGTTTCTTCCATTGGCTATTTGCCCGGTGGACAAATTCGTTTTGCTCGTTGCTCGAACAATAAAGAAACATCGATTGATGCAAAGTTGTGTGGCTTCAATGGCCCTAGCGATATCGTTTACTACGATATTCATGGGCAAGTTTACAAAAAAGTACGGTTGGTGCAAGGTAAGGAAACCAACATCGAAGAGGCTGTTAAAGCCACCAGCGAATGGGATTCGGTATTGAAAGTTGGCTCTATAACAGTACCCAAGGCGGCGAAACGCCAAAAACAGATCAACAGCGATGGTTCGGCAACGATCACCGACCTGTATGCCGATGGAAAAATCAAACGTGTGATGCACGTCGATTCAAAAGGGGCGCTGGTTGGCACAGACGAAGAGTGGTTTAACTCAGGCGGTAAAGCGCGCAGCACAGCCTATGGCGTTGGTGGCAGTTCTGGAAAAGATCTGATCGTCCAGCAAAGTTCTTGCTGGTGGGAAAATGGTAGTCCGCGCGCAGTCATTCAGAAAAAAAACGATATCTACAGTATGCAATATTATTGGGACAACGAAAAACTGCAATTTACCGGCAGTGTCAGCTTGCAAAATGACGAAATAGTCTGGGGTAGCAATAACGTCGAATCTTTGATGTCTTGTGAGCCTAGTGACTACGGATTTAAGCGTGAAGGGCCGCAAAAATTTTACAATAGAAAAGGTGGTATCGAGGCCGAAGCCTTCTTCGCCAAGGGCAAGCGTCAAGGACACGAAAAAGTGTATGAACCTGAAGGCATGCCAGGCAAAGAAATGTTATCCATCGAACGTGATTACGAAGATGATCATGTTACACATGCGAAATATTACAAAGAAGGAAAACTGGATAAAGAGGAGCGATATTTTTCAGATGGTAGCGTAAAAGAAATCCGGAAATAGAATCCTGTCATGTACTTGCTGGCAGATTTCCAAAACTCAAACAACGTCACCTATTTCAAATTCTTGCTTTTAGCAATCGGCCATGCTTCGCTCTAATGTTTGAATAAAGCGGTGCAAACCTGCCAACATATAAACATGACTCATCAGTTTAGGGTATCGATATAGGTGCGATTACGCGATGCCAATCGCACCTATCCTGAGGTCTGAGCAAGTGGATCAGAAGGAAATTCTCGCCCCTAACGAAGCGGTATAGCGAGGTGCCAGTTGCACGCCACGAACAGCCTGGTATAAGGGCAATTGCACAAAACCATAAACCGATAAACGTTCGTTGACCGGCATCACTGCGCCAGGGCTCAGATAGACCAGAGTGCCACCAGTGCTGGTTGTGTCAGCATTGGCACCGGTATCATGTGCCACATGTCTAGCGTTAATTTGCAATAGCGGAGTGATGCTCTCAAATCCTTTGTAGCGCAATCCTGCATTCAGATTTAAACCATTACCTGGTTTGTAATCGTAGCTAGAATTGATCGCCGCTTGATACAGTCCTTGTGCAAAATAGTCCCAATTGTTATTCAAACTATCGAAATAGTAAGCGCCGACAATCACATCGGTAGTTCCGGTGCCCGGTTGCAAGCCACGATCAATCGTTGCGATCCCAGGTGCCGTTGCATCCGTTGATGTACCGGTTTGGGTATGGCTACCAGTAGGCAGTTTGATGCCATATAGCAGACCGAAATTATGTTCTTCTGCAAACCCTTGATAGCGTGCCACTACTTTGATATCGCCAATGTTGGAGGTGCTGGAATCATATTGGCCACCGCCATCGCCTGCTACTGCACCGTCGGATACAGTCCCGAGTGTGCTGTGGGTTCTGTTGATATAAGGTACTTGTAGATTGATGCCCCAGTTCGGACTATTGCTGTAGTCCAGTCCAAATGTTAGGTAATTATTCTTGGTGAATTTTTCTACCTCTTGCGGGTCACCATTGTTGGTTACCTGGCTCGCTGCTGCGGGGCTGATTTTACTTGTACCACTACGCAGCTGATCTTGATTCAGGTAGTCGTAGCGGATATCCAACTTAAAGCCAGTGCCACTGGACATCCCCATATTTTCCCAATCAGAACTTAGAGTGCAGCCACAACTTGCGCAGGCATTTGCCAGCATAGGGAATAACATCGCGACACTACCAGCGATGAGTGAAACAGTTTTTAATGTTGAAAGACGAGACATGATGAATCCTTTAAATGCTGAAATATTTTTGATTGAATTGGAGCGCGTCTGAACGAATAGTCGTCCGCAATCGCGAGAGCCAAGCTCACCACAAAGCGGATCTTGAATAGAAAATCGACTACGAATCACCTTTGCCGCATTTACCTTGTATTTACTTTGTACTTACTTAGATCAAATGCAGCAGGCGATTAAATATCATCAGGAAGTGAAGGGCGGCGCGCGCGGATTAGCGGCTGACCAGGAGAAGAGTGGGGAAGGTGAGTGATAAAACAGCGCGGGAAAATGATCGTGTCCGCCAATGACGAATGGTGCAACGGGAGGCGTGGAAGGCAGGGCAAACGATCCTGCATGTGTCATGCAGAAAGGGCAGTGTTCCAACAACTGAGATGTGGCAGGTTTCGAGGATTTAATCTGTACTGAGGCGCCATTTTTCGCACTACCAATTCTGACCAATTGTGTACCAGATACAGTACATATTTCGAAAAGATCCGATGAGCCGTTTCGCGCAGACAGCGCATGCGAAATCGAAGGAGCAAGCGCATTCAGCAAGATCGCAAACAATGCAATCCAGAGCGGCAGCCGACTTCGTTTAATCCATTGATTCATGTCACTAATTATACCGGAGGCAGACTCGCTGATCAGCTTGGCCTGCTCTTATCGTAGTCGTAATTCACAATGCGCTGATAAACATCTTCTCGCTCTTCTTGTGATGCCAGCAATAAACGTTCAACAGCTTTGCTCGGGACTTTAAAATAATTACGACGGTTTTTACGCATATCTTGCACGCGCCAACCTTTGAGTGTCAGCCAATCCCATTGCTCACCATCGATAGTCATCCGCAACTGGATTTTGAGTTTGTCCCAAACGATGGTGCTGCCAAACTGAGGCATGCCGCTGGGTGGCGGTATCACGCGCTCTTGACGTATTTTCAGTAAAGAGCGGATCTCGTTTTTGATGATGGTTAGTGCCATGGTTTTGTGTAGATGCATCAGCGTTGCGATGTTGATGATGCTTTCACCAGCGCCGTATGTTGACTAAAAGGAAAATAGTAACAGTTGCTCAATCTACTTACAATTTAGAATTGAAAATTTATCTAGCAAATTTAACTAGTGATGAAAAAATCGCACACAAAATTGGAATGTAGACTGGCAACTGGACTGTTATCAGCTAAATCCGCTTGCTCTTATTCAACGGTAATCAAGGTACAATTTAATATACTCCCATAAAAATTATTTAAAAATACCTAATTGTTCAAGTATTATATGGAGAACTAAAATATACATATGGGGAGTATTAATATTGTATGCAGCTCCAAACTTCAAGGAACACCGTTCCAGCAGGGCACAGAATCCTGTAGTACAAGAGGAAAAAGGCTGGACGTACAGCCGTGTAGGAGTTACCAATATCTAAAGAGACTAGCCTAAGAACCGCGCCGCTAGGGGAAGATCGCTACCTGACTTGTGCATGAAAACTGTAATTTGCACTAATGTCGCTGACCACAAACCGCACATGCAAGATTACGTGCCACGCGGATTTGCGTCCATTCCATGGTTTGCGCATCGAGTAGTAGCAGGCGGCCAAGTAGCGGTTTGCCTATGCCCATCATGACCTTCAGTGCTTCGGCTGCTTGCATGCTGCCGATGATGCCGACTAGCGGCGCAAATACGCCCATCGTGGCGCATTGGACTTCTTCAAATTGCTGATCCGGTGGGAACAGGCAGGCGTAGCAGGGTGAATTGGTATCCCGACTGTCGAATACGCTGATTTGTCCGTCAAATGAGATCGCTGCGCCGGATACCAGCGGCACGCCAAACTCAACACAGGCTTGATTGACTGCGTGGCGGGTGCTGAAATTGTCGCAGCAATCCAGGACGATGCTGGCGTTTTGTACTAGTTCTTGCAGGCGTCGGCCGTTGGCTTTTTCTTGCAGAGTGACGATCTCAATGTCGGGATTGATGGCTTGCAAAGTCTGTCTGGCGGACTCTGCTTTGGGCTGACCGACGCGTGCGGTGGTGTGGAGAATCTGGCGCTGTAAGTTGGTTAAATCGACTTCGTCATGATCAACCAGCGTGATTTTGCCTACACCGGCGCTGGCGAGATACATCGCTGCGGGTGATCCCAGACCGCCAGCGCCAATGATGAGCGCATGCGCTGCATTGATTTTTTGTTGACCCTCAATACCGATCTGGTCCAGCAAAATATGGCGCGAGTAACGTAGGAGTTGCTGATCATTCATAGTAATTATTGGCAGGAATAATTTAGTTAAAACGCTGAGTAAGGACAATAAAGTTGAGCGGCATTATGCTGAATTTGTAGTGACTGATGAGGAAAGCTTATTCATATACTCCTAATTACTTTCTTACAAATCTGCGTATTATCAAGTCAATATATGGACGATATAAAATATACTAACTATGAGTATATTTAATACTAGTCTTTTAGCTTTCAAATAGAGATTCAAAAAAGAACCTAAAAAAAACTAAAAGAGAGTCGTAAAAAAGGCCGCACAATATGCGGCTTGGTCAGATCAGATCGTGGCATGCAGGACATGACCGTGATCATTGTCGCTTTATTTTTTCTTTGACTCTGCTTTGGAATCCGCTTTAGATTCAGGTTCCTCTTTGCTCACTTCTGCAGCATCTTTTGGATCAACTTTGGTGACTTTGACTGGCAAGCCTTTTAAGTGATTTAAGGCTTGGGCTAATTGGAAGTCATCTTTGCTGCCGTATTCCAATGGTTTGCTTTTCTTGGCGAGAGCGATCAGGCGCTGTTCTTCTTCCACCTCATCAACCTTGGATTTATTGGCTTGCTCAGCTTCTTTGTCGTTATTTAAGTGCTTATCTAAATCTACTTCGCGTGTGCGCAGACTGTTGAAGCCGTCGCCTTCTGCGGTTTCTTCCACTGCCAGATCAGGGGTGATGCCTTTCGCCTGAATCGAGCGACCGTTCGGTGTGTAATAGCGTGCAGTGGTTAGCTTGACAGCGGTATCCGCAGAGATCTGGCGTATGGTTTGTACCGATCCCTTACCAAAACTTTGGGTGCCCAGAATGGTGGCGCGTTTGTAATCTTGTAAAGCACCTGCCACGATTTCGGACGCGGAGGCGGAGCCGGTATTGATCAGCACGACCATCGGCACGTTCTTGATCGCCTCTGGCAATTTGCTGAGCGGATCGCCAATAGCGCGGGTGGCATAGTTTTCACGCTTGGCGGTGTAGCTGGCTTTGGAGTCGGCTAACTGACCGTTGGTCGTAACGACGACGGCATCTTTCGGCAAAAATGCGGCAGAGACACCAATCGCACCAGGCAACACACCACCCGGATCGTTGCGTAAGTCGAGCACCAGACCTTTGAGGTTCGGGTCTTGTGTGTACAAAGCCTGAATCTTTTTGGCCATGTCTTCAACTGTCGGCTCCTGGAACTGGGCTATCCGCAACCAGGCGTAACCGGGCTCTACCATCTTTGCTTTAACGCTTTGCTGTTTGATTAGTTCACGTGTGATGGTGACGACAATCGGTTTGTCTTCGTTTTTGCGCGCCAACGTCAGCGTGATTTTGCTATTTGGTTCACCACGCATTTTTTTGACAGCTTCATCCAGACTCAGACCTTTGATCGGTATCGAATCCAGACGCGTAATCAGATCGCCCGGTTTGATGCCAGCGCGATAAGCGGGGGAATCTTCAATCGGAGAAATGATTTTGACGTAACCATCTTCCATGCCGACTTCAATACCCAGACCGACAAATTTACCTTGCGTACCTTCGCGTAATTCTTTGTAGGCTTTTTTATCCAGATAAGCTGAATGCGGATCGAGTGAGGCGACCATGCCAGAGATGGCTTCGGTCAGCAGTTTGCTATCTTCAACAGGCTCGACGTAATCGGTCTTGATCATGCCAAAAACGTCAGCCAGTTGCCGCAGTTCTTCTACGGGTAAAGGTGAACCGGTATTTTTTTGTGCCAAAGCAGAAAACTGGATGGTCGCGGCAACGCCAGCGATCACGCCAAAACTGATTAAGCTAAAACTTTTTATTTTGCTACCCATTTCAATATCCACATCTCATCTGATTGTTGCCCACGTCAATGGGTCGAATACGCGCCCTTGATACCTTAGCTCAAAGTATAAACCTGATTCTTCATTACCGCCGCTATTACCCGCGCTGGCGATGACGTCGCCGGTTTTTACAATGTCGCCTACATGCTTTAAGACTGCCTGATTGTTGCTATATAAACTCAGATATTCGTTGCCGTGATCGACAATCACCATATTCCCAAAGCCGCGTAGCCAATCGGCAAACACTACTCGGCCAGCCGCAATCGCTTTGATTTCTGCGCCTTCTGCGGTCTTGATGAAAATACCTTTCCAGCTAGGGCCGTCGCCACGTTTGCTGCCAAACTTGGCGATTAACTCACCTTTGAC
>JANXTO010000131.1 GCA_025352365.1 Undibacterium sp.
CTTTCGGTTTGTTGCCAAAGCAATTGCTGATTGGGATTCAGATTCACATTCTTTTTAAATTCCGTCAAAATAGGTAAAGCATCTTCCGCACGAAAATCAGCTACCGGAATCGCCATCGCGGGCATCGTGGCAGCAGAACTAAGTATCAACGAGAGCGTAAGCAAAATAGATTTAATTCTATGTCGCGGAAATTGTATGGACATGAGTTCTCCAATTAGAGCAAGGTAGCTGAAATGTCAGGACAAAATATCTGGGCAAAAAAAAGCTACACCATGTGGGCGTAGCTCTAAACCACTTCGGGAGTGGGATCAAGAAAAGTACATAAAACGTCATTAATATAATCTTTTACACACCTTTGCCATGGGACTATTACAAATTATTACTGGATGGTACTCAGGCGTTACATTGTGTTAAACCGTGTTTAAGAATATCCAGATAATGCAGATGAAAGGTCGAAGCCATGAGTCACCCGCTAAGCATCAGTTTTCCTGTACTACAGAGTAAGCGCTTTGTATTGAGAAAAATTGTTCAGTCGGATATTGGTAATATTTTTAAGGGTTTATCGCATCCTAAAGTCATCGCCTACTATGGCATCTCATACGATAGCCTGGTGGCAACACAAGAACAGATAGACTGGTATCGACGGATTGAGCAAGAAGAAAGTGGTATCTGGTGGGCGATCTGTCCGCAAGCCACACCCGATCAGCTAATCGGCGCGTGCGGTTTTTACGAATTAGATACAGAAAACCAAAACGCAGATCTGGGTTATTGGTTGCATCCGAATTATTGGCGTCAGGCAGTAATGCATGAGTGTTTATCGACGATTTTGCAATATGGCTTTCAGCACCTGCACTTACACAGGATTGAGGCTGAGGTAGAGCCGGAAAACAAAGCTAGCAGTCAGCTTTTACAAAAATTAGGCTTTGAGTTAGAAGGTCGACGTCGAGAAGTTGCCTGGAAAAATAATCGATTTGTCGATATGGAATACTACGCAATATTGGTAGCTTAAATATTCGCCTTAACGACAAACTCCACGCCCACTTCGCGCCAAAATTCGATTTCTTTTTGCAGCCAAAAAGCAACTGTCGGATGTAGAGTCACCCAGTCTTGTCGAATTTCCAGCTCGATTTTGCTCTTCATTTTTAAACTAAAATCAGCGTAATCGAGCTCTATCCGTGAATGCATAAAGGTGACTGAGAGACGCAATGCAAGCACGGCTTTAGCAAAATCCAAGTCGGCAAAGCTATCACTAATTTTTCTCAGATTACCTTTTTGACTCAAAATTAATTTACTCATTACACGCTGTTCGCGGGTAGTGAAACCGGCCATATCGGCATTCTCTATCATGTATGCGCCGTGCTTATGATAGCCGGTATGCGATATCGCCATACCGACCTCATGCAACATCGCACTCCAGTGTAAATGCCGGATATAGATATCCGTTGCCGGTTTTAATTGTGCATACAAAGAACGTACCATATCGGCTACCCGACTAGCGCGTGTGGCATCAACATAGAACATGGTGGCGACGTTATGCACGGCTTGCTCACGCCGGTCACGCTTAGTCGCACGCAGGTATAAATCCCACATCACCCCCATGCGCAAACCTGCTTCTATGGGTTGCAATACAGTGATATTAAATTCTTGCAACAAGGCGATCAAGATCGCAAGTCCGCCAACGACCATGGCGACACGCTCGGGCTTAATACCGGCTAATTCTAGCTGACTCACCTGCCCACATTGGACGCAGTATTGTTTTAACGCTATCAGGCTTTTGAGCGTAATACTACCGTCACCTAAATTGTTTTTTGCGATTGCATCAGAGATCGCTCTTATCGTGCCCGAGGAGCCATAAGCATTGCGCCAATGCTCAGGCTGATACGGCGGTGCGGCATCCTCAAACATCGATCGTGCTGACAGAATAGCGGCTTCAAATCCTGCTTCAGTGATTCTACCTTGCGGGAAAAAAGTACTGCTGTGCTTCACCGTACCAATACTAAAAGACTCCACCTTAACCACCTCATGGCCGCGACCAAGTATCACTTCGGTAGAGCCACCACCGATATCCAGCGCTAAGCGACGCTCGCCTGGAATAGCAATCGAATTGGAAACGCCCATATAAATCAGACGTCCTTCTTCTTCACCAGAAATAATATCGATCGGATAGCCAATAGCCGCTTCCGCTGCAGGCATAAAATCGGCACTATTTTTTGCAATACGTATGGTGTTGGTTGCTACTACGCGGACGGCATCCAGCGGGTAGCTATCTAAGATTTGTTTAAAGCGCGCGAGACACGCAATCGCGCTTTGTATTGCTGCAGGCGACAGATTTCCTTGCTGATCCAGCCCAGCCGCTAGACGAATAGGATCGCGGGCACTTTTGACAACGCGAATCACATCACCCTCATGACGACCTATGTGCAAGCGAAAACTGTTAGAACCAAGATCGACTGCAGCGAACATACGTTAATTCTCCAAACGATTTTTTGATAGCGATGAAAATCGAAATTCTCAATTGGGCAACTGGGTTCAAAAACTTTATCAGGACTTACGCAAAATTGCCCTAGCAAGGCGCAGCGACGAAGATATTACTTTAAGCTACAACACAGTTGGGGCGGTTTTACTTAAGTCTTATTTATAAGATAAATGATATTAATAATTGTTTGTGACGTGCTGGTGACTTCGGTGTAAATCACCAAATTACATGTCAATGAGTGTGTCATTTTTCTGTCTTCAAATTGCATTTAAAACTAACGCACGACGAATGTTGAAATTAGTGTGGCGTAAAAAATCGCTCCTGCATAGATTCTAAGCCGGTAGTCTTCAGCACCTCAGCCAAGCGTTCGGCAGGGCGTTTAGCCGGTAAGCCTTTGTACTCAGCAATGATCAGTTCATTCTTCATTGAATGCTCCCAACCAACCAGCTCGGTTACTCTAACCTGATAGCCATGTGCTTCTAATTGCAGACACCGTAGCACGTTAGTGATCTGGCTACCAAATTCACGCGTATGAATCGGGTGGCGCCACATCTCTGATAAAGGATTATCACGCATAGCATCACCCTTATGTTTGCGCAGCTCTGCCGCCACTTCTGCCTGACAGCAAGGTACTAACACCATAAATTTTGCCTTCTTTTTTAATGCAAATTGAATCGCATCATCCGTCGCCGTATTACAAGCATGCAGCGCAGTAACAATATCAATTTGATCGGGCAACTGGGCAGAAGTAATGGAGTCAGCAACAGATAAATTTAAGAATGACATACCGGGAAAATCTAGTCTGGTGGCCAGCTCGACAGACTTTTGTACTAATTCATCACGAGTCTCTATGCCGTAAATACGGGACTGATTTTGACTTGCCGTCGCTTTAAAAAATAGGTCATACAAAATAAAACCAAGATACGATTTGCCAGCGCCATGATCAACCAGAGTGAGGTCGCTATGATCTTCGCGTAATTGCTGCAACAAGGGCTCGATAAATTGGTACAGATGATAGACCTGCTTTAACTTGCGCCGGCTATCTTGATTCATCTTGCCGTCACGCGTGAGGATGTGCAATTCTTTGAGTAATTCTATCGATTGTCCTAGGCGAATTTCATGATGCTGTTCTGGCTTTGGCTCTGATTTTTGTTCCGTTTTGAGCTTGCCGCTATTCTGTTTTTGCTTCATCAGACGTCCTTTACTGAATTACGGAATAATTCTATTTCATGCGATTTTTAAATCATGATTGTCGCTTATGATTCGGTGAACACATGATTTAAAAATAGGATAAGCGTGCGTGGCGATGCATCAAGTATAGACACTTCTCGTCGCCGAAAAACAAAAAGGACTCAGGCTTTCACCTGAGTCCTTTTATTCTTAAAACTTTGGTAGGCCGTGCGGGATTCGAACCTGCGACCAACGGATTAAAAGTCCGCTGCTCTACCAGCTGAGCTAACGACCCAAAGACTTGCGTTTTATGAACATAAAATGTGTGCAGAAAACAAAACTAACGCGCACCAGACATCATGTTTATAAATAAAAAAGACTTAGATTTTCATCTAAGTCTTCCGAATTTCGTGGTAGGCCGTGCGGGATTCGAACCTGCGACCAACGGATTAAAAGTCCGCTGCTCTACCAGCTGAGCTAACGACCCGAAAGAACAAAATTATAGTATGTTCCAATACCGCTGTCAACGAGCTTACTGGATTTTTTCCAGCGAAGCGGTATTCTCTCGGGAGCTAGTCTTATTTTGTGGCGGCCAAGCGACTCTTTGCTGCCTGTGCGGCTTCAGTTTCCGGGTACTGTGCAATCACTGCCTCCAGCGTTTTTTTGCTTCCTGATTTGTCTTTTAATTCCAGCTGACAAGCAGAGATATTCAACATCGCATCTGGTGCTTTTGGATGATCAGGATAATTTCTAACCAAAACCTGCAGAGATGAAATCGTATTCTTGCAATCACGCTGTGCATACCAGGAATTACCCAGCCAATATTGCGCAGATCCGGCAAAAGCTGATTGCGGATAGTTCACATTGAAGGCTGTAAATGCAGCACTTGCATTTTTGTAATCGCCTGCTTTAAATAAAGATAAAGCTGCGTCATAGGCACGTTGCTCATTGATTTCTACCGTCGCCTCTTTGCCATCGACCGTCATTTTCTTTGGCTCTAGTTTGCGAACACGGTTGTCTAGATCGACATAAAAGTCTTGCTGGCGGCGCTGCGTATTTGCTAAATCATTGGTTAGCACTTCTATCTGTCCGCGCAATTTTGCGATCTCTGACCGCAATTGCTCATTTTGATTAGCCAGATCAAGCGCACTACTTTTATCGGCTTTGGTATCTAACTTCGTATCGAGCTTATTACTTACCTCATCCACTTTGGAACGCAAATCTAAAATTGCTTTACGTGCTTCATCATCATCAAAGATGCCCGCTGCTGCGACTGATGGCAGCATTGGTGTCAGCATCATGGCGAAGGCAACCGAGCGCGCTGTTTTAGAGAAAGTAAAAAATTTCATGGGAAGAGTTCAATAAGAATGATCTTGAAGTGATCCAGCATGCTGGAGGACAAAGAAAGGAATATCGTTCGAAGCTTGTCACCATCGAAGCGTCTCTCAAAATACAGATTGCAGCAATCATTATGTTTAGCGACAATCTGTATTAATGAGGATAACTTAATACGTATTTAATACTTACTGATAGACGATATCAGACCGGCGGTTTTCTGCCCATGAAGCCTCGTCACTACCCGTTGCTTTTGGCTTCTCTTTACCTAAAGAAACCGCCTCTACTTGGGCTTCTGGCACACCTAACAAAGCCAGAGCTTTATGCACTGCTTCTGCACGTTTTTGCCCTAAAGCCAGATTGTATTCACGACCACCACGTTCATCCGTATTACCTTGGATTAAAATTTTACGAGCTTTATTGCCGACCAGATATTTAGCATGGGCTTCGACTAAAGATTTGAACTCATCTTTAACCACATAGCTATCATAGTCAAAATACACACTACGTTTCGCCAACACTCCTTGCGGGTCGTTTAAAGGGTCAACAGAAACGACTTCAACTGGTTTGACAGTGCGGGTGTTGTCTTCTACTGGTTTATTCATTGCAGACTTATCTTCAACGACAGGTGGCTTCTCGTCCAATTTAACTGGCGTACTACAAGCTGAGATAAGAGCGACGCTGGTCAACAGCAGAGCCAGAGTTTTAGAATTAATTGCTGAGCGCATGTATTTCTCCTTTTTTTAAAAACTAAATAAAGCAAATGAATTAAACAGACTTCAAAATTTGACCATTACTTCATAAAAGGTCCCCATGTGGGTTCCCGAACATCTCCAGCTTGCAAGGTCAATTTTTGCTTCACTCTGCCGTCGACCGATACTACCGCCAATGTGCCGCGACGACCAGACTCAGTAGCGTACATAATATATTTGCCGTTAGGCGAAAAGCTTGGCGATTCATCTTTAACGGTATCCGATAAGCGCTGTTCTTGGCCGCTGGCAATATCTAGTGAATACAACTGGAATTTGCCATCACGGCGAGAAATATACGCCAGTGTTTTCCCATCAGGTGAAATCCTCGGCGTGATGTTATAGCTGCCATTAAACGTGACACGCTTTGCCTCACCACCAGTCACACCCATGCGATAAATTTGAGGTCCGCCGCTACGGTCGCTTAGAAAATAAATGCTTTGTCCATCCGCAGAAAATTGTGGCTCAGTGTCTATGCCGCTGGTTTGAGTCAGGCGCTGCAAACCAGTGCCATTGGCGTTGACGGTATATACCTGAGTCAAGCCATCGCGCGACAAGGCTATCGCTAATTTATTACCGTCCGGTGACCATGCAGGTGCTGAGTTGCTGCCTTTGTAGTTGGCAATCACTGTGCGTTCGCGCGTGATCAGATTTTGCACGTAAATGACGGGCTTCTTAGCCTCAAACGACACATAAGCAACCTTGGTGCCGTCAGGCGACCAGGCTGGTGAAATGATAGGTTCATTCGAGCGCAAAGCCACTTGTGTGCCGTCTCCATCTGCATCGGCAACTTCCAGACGATATTCCTTACCGGACTTGGTCACATAAGCAATACGGGTTGAGAATACGCCACGCACGCCAATTAATTTTTCATAAATATCATCGGCGATTTTGTGCGCAGTCACCCGGGTATTCGCTGAGGACGTTGCAATGGCAAGGCCAGATAATGTGGATGACTTAATCGTATCCAATAATTTGTAACGCACGTCAAAACGACCATCGCTGAGTTTTTGCACGCTGCCAACGACTAAGGCTTCGGCTCCGCGTGATTTCCAGTCATCGAAATTGACGGCGGTTGTCTCGGTAATAACGCTACCAGTATCAATAATTTTAAAATAACCGCTGCGGGTTAAATCGTCTTTGACGATAGTAGTGATTTGCTGCGGTGTCAGAGCCTCATCAGCAAAGCTCGCAATCGCAACCGGGATTTGGGTGGAACCAACGCCAGATACCTCGACCCTAAGCTGAGCCTGCACCACACTGGTTATCAATAATGTGCTCACTGAGAACACTTTAATCAAGGAAACTATCTTCAATTTACTCTTTCATTTTATAACTGAGGACAATACTGGTAGGGACATCGCCAGATTTATCACGTGGGAAAGGTGCTGACTTTTCTATCCCTTTTTCTACCGCTTCATCAAAACCAGGTGCGCCGGAAGATTTTAATTTACGTACCGGACCACGCAAAGAACCATCTGGTAACAAATCAATTCTATATTCTACTGTGGGGTTGGTATTGGAATTATCAACTGCGTTGAACACCGTATTTTGTCTTACCTTGGAAGCAATACGGGCTGCATAACTTGGATCGCCACGATTATTGCCGGTAGATTTAGGCGCATCGCCCGTACCACCCGTACCTGTGACTACCGCTTGCCCAGCTTGTCCATTTAAGCGGCGCATATTTTCTTCAAAAACTTTATCGCGGGCGGCTTGTTCTTTATTTTGCTGCGTTTTTGATTGCGCTTTGGAATCGGCTAGTTTTTTCTTCTCGGCTTCATCGGCAAGCAATTTATCGGCTTTCTTTTTTTCTTCCGCCAGCTTTTCTTTGGCTTTTTTCAGTGCCAGTTCTTGCTCTTGCTTGAGCTTTGCTTCTTGTAACTCAGCTTTTTTCTGATCTTCTATTTTCTTTTTCTCAACTAGCAGACGCTTTTTTTCTTGGGCTAACGCGATCTCGGGATCGACCACTGGCTCGTCTTTAACGACTGACGTTGGTGCCACTGGCGGCGCAATTTTCTCAGGCTCTGGCTGTACTTCTTCCTCCGGAATCGGCTTGGGAGCTGCCTGCCTGGTGGTCATATCCCAAACCTCTGCTTCCACCGCAGTAGTTTCTTTATTTTGCCATTGAACGCCTACCCACAAAAAGGCGATCAATACGACATGCACCAAAGCAGCCAGGGTAAAAGAGCGCCACTGACCAGCCTCACGGGGGAAATCACGAGTGGAAGAATGCGTAGGGACGTTCGGAGAAAATTCTTTCATGACTTTATATGATGCTTCTATCGCTGCTTAGTTCCGTTTATTTTCCGTCCAAAAGCTGGCTGAGGCCGTCTCTCTTTAGAAAAATATTCGATGAGTAAAATTATAATCGGCATTCCGATCCAAACCGATTCAAATCATCTTTGTTGGTTTAACAAAGAAGTCCTATCAAATCGGCACTGAAAACATAAGGTTCAATTCTCATTTCCGACAAGTCCAAAGAAGAGAAAGTAAATATACTCCCCATTTTATTTTTAAAAAATGCATTATTGCCCAATGATTCTATGGACAACTTAAATATACATACCCGGGGTATTTAACTTACTACCCTGACTCTACATCCTAATTAAATGAAAACGTATAGTAAGCATCAATCGACGAATCAGTACCAGTGCGGCCAATAATGCTGACTCTACGGGTCAGTTGCCAACTTAATTTAATCGCGCCGCTGGCGTCCGACAAGCCGCGCTCAACTGACAATACCATGCCAGGCGCTAAGCGCTTACCGACCGAAACGACCTGATCGCCAGAGGTCGCTCCGCTAGTCGATGTGGTGCCCGCTACGGTTTGGCTAGGTAATTTAGAGCCATTGCTGGTATCCGCCGTACCTAAGGAAAACTCGTCAAAACCTAAGCCTTGTACGATGTCCCTTGGAACATTGCGGCTACCATCACCGCCAAAAATTGCACTGGCTGCCGACATCAGCAAAGACGCATCATTGCCTGCGATTTGGTCGGAACCTCGTCCCAATACTAGCCAAGATAATTTTTCTGCATCGGGTACAGTGGGTTCTGAGACTAGCCGGACTTGCGGCGCAGCAACCGTGCCGACTACTTCTACGCCGGCTTCTACCGCCAAACCCAGGCGCAAGGCACGGATATTCAAGCCCGGATTAGCTGGAGGACCTTGAAAGTTTAAGATGCCCCGCTCTATCGCCAATTGTTGCCCGTAACCCTCATAAGCCCCGCCGACAGTACTGATCGAACCGCTGGCTTGCACCGGATTGCCATCGGAGGAACGTAAGCGAATGCTACCCGCCAACGCCGTATCTAGTCCACGTCCGACAAATACAAAACGTGAGCCCATGTCGAAGCTCATATCAAGCCGCGACTTGAGCGCCTTTTTATTGGCATCGTCAGCCGCTTTATTTTGTGCTGCCTTATCTTTGCTGCGAATCACCAGCACGTCGCTAGACAAACTTGGCGGCGGTAATTTTGGCAATTTAAAATACGCACCGTCGGCTCTTATTTTGCCCGTCACATTCCAGACATCTTTAATATTCGCCACACCTAAATCACCGCTAGCAACCAACCACCGGTCATTGCGCTGGAGCAGCGGAAACTGATTCAGTTGAGCCTGAATATTGCCGGTCTGATTGCGAATATCAATATCACCGCTAGCTTTTAATTCGCCCTTTTGACCAACCCAATTCACATCCTGGAATGTAGAATGGCGCGGCATGACGGACACTACATTAGAAAATTCCAGACTATTTAGGCGAACGCGATTTTCGTCTATTACCGCCTCCAGACGGCCATTCGGCAACAACAAACCCTCCGCCGCAAAAGCGACTTCTAATCCACTTCCACTAATTTTTGCCTGATAACGTGGCTGGCTAAATTGTCCTGCCAATTGGGCATCAACTTGTAATTGGCCTTTAAGCGCCAGACCAGGATTAATCCATGGTCCCAGCCACTGCACGTCTGGGATATTCGCTTTGATCTGCCCTTCTAACGGCGCATCCGGGGCAATCGCCCATGTCCCGGTTTTTTTACTCAAAGCAGAATTCACCCGCGCTTGCCAAGCCCCCAAACGAGCCCCATCAGCGGTCATGGTCAAAGCCATTTTTTCTGCGTCACTACCAACGACTAGACCACCAAACAGCATCTTCATTTGCAGGTCGCGGATACCAAGCGGTATCGCTTTTCCGGTGCCATCCGCATCATTGATACGAACGTCGCCGCTCTGGCGCTGCAAACTGATTTCGCCTTGCAAATGGTCTTTTAACTGTAAATCCCATACGGCATTCAACAGTAAATCGCCATCCACGGCGTACTGTGGTTTAAGCAAGTTAGCCACTGCAATAACGTTCATAGCATTCCATTGCCCTTGCGTTTTTAAACCGTCGGGCGACCACTCCAATTGCTTGAGTACCAGCTTACCAACCACACCCGAAAATTGTGCGGGTCCTAAGCGCACCGACTGGCTGGAGGCAACAACACTCATAGGCGCCAGTAATTTGACATCGGGTTTTCCGCTAAGCACAAAACTCAGTAATTGTCCTTGCCATTGCGCTACTGAATTGACAGGCGCAGCAACAACGACCTGGCTAGTTGCTTGGCGACTTATTTGACTAGCTGGACCAGTAGATTTATTGCTGACTATTTTTGTAGTTTTTCCAATAGTATTCAAACCACCTACCGCAGTCATGCTGACAGACCGTCTGTTATTAAACCGGCTGTTGAGGGCAATATTATGTGACTCACGAGTTCCATTAATGGATAAGCTAATTTGCTCTGCCAGCACCGGTAAACTCTTATCATTTGGCTTATTTGTGACGATAGTTGGGGCAGCGTTTGCCCCCCTACTTGTTTCTTTACCTGATGCTGTGTTCGTGCCAGGATTTGCAGCTGAACCATATGTATAGGTGGTATCAGTAGCATCTGCCTTAATCAAATTACTGCGCACTGTTTGAGCAATGATATTACCGTCAAACATACCTTGTGAACCGCGCGCCAGATCTAGTTTCGCGGTCAAACTATCAATGCTGATTTGCTGACCCGATTGCTGACTATAGTTGAGATTTTTTCCCATTAAATCGAGCTTACCTGCAGGCTCACTCATTTTTCCTTGTAAGACCAGATTCGCTTTCAGGCTTCCGCCCAGATGCGGCACATCCTGAGTGGTCGGGATTAAATGCGATAAGGCATCCAACTCCTGGATATCGATCGCTAATTGCAGCTGTCCCTTGTCGCTACCCCAAGCACCGCTGCCGGTGACACCATTTTTACCCCAGTGCACATCCAGCTTATGCAAAGTCAAAGCCGCATCTTGCTGCCATCGCGCATCAATTGCGCCACTCAGTGCTTGTCCGGCATATTGTCCTTGCAAGGAGGGAAGTTGCACGGATACATCCAGCTTAGGCTGCATTTGTCCCGCGACTGAAAAATCAGCACTGATCTTGCCAGCTGGTGCGGCGA
The DNA here is from genome assembly GCA_025352365.1 of Undibacterium sp. Classification (GTDB taxonomy): domain Bacteria; phylum Pseudomonadota; class Gammaproteobacteria; order Burkholderiales; family Burkholderiaceae_D; genus Undibacterium. The sequence continues at coordinate 11,193 of JANXTO010000131.1, forward strand.
TCCAGCGTGAGGGGTCAAAATTCTGAATTACCCCTTTAAAATTAAAAGGCTGCCCTGTACCGCTCAAGATGATCTCGCCCTGCCCTTGCAAACGAGAATCTGCGGCAAGTAGTTCTAGCTTCGCTAACGTAATCTTTGAAATAGTCTGCGTTTTAGTTTGCGCTGTAGTCTTATCTTTAGCCTCAGTCTGAACGCTACTCCCGGGCTGGTAACTCGCATCCACATTTAGACTAGCGCGCGGATCATGCAACTGCGCCTGAAAAGTAATCTGATGATCACCGTCTTTATGCGCTCTTGTCTGCGCTTGAATAGTGCCTTTGATTTGAGTAGGACGAATCCGCGTATCAATCTGCGAAAGATCCACCTCACTCACTTCAAGCCGAGTATCAACGATAGGGAAAGCGCTGGTCGTAAACTGTATTTGTGCAGCGCCAGAGATTTTTCCCTTGCCCATTAATTGCAACAAGGTTTGACTCAACTCAAGACGATCACCCGACCAGCGTAAGGCAGAAGTCATCGCGCTGACCGGTATTCCGTTTTTGTCTATCGTGCCCGGTTGCGCATTACTCAGTTTGATCGTACCCGCTAATCCATTGGGACCAAGTTTGGTATCTGGCTTTAGGTTAGCCGCCACTTTTAATTGTGCATGCGGTGCCTGTGCTGCAAATTCGGCGGGGTCCAGTCCGTCAATCGTGGCCTGTAATGAATGCAGTATTTCTGCAGAAAATGGTGCTAGTACTGCTTTAAGTTCACCACTTAATTTAGATACTTTAGATAATTTAGGCAGCTCAGATGCGGAGGTAACTTGGGTAGAATCAATTGGTTTTTCCCCAGCGAGTTCATCGCTAACTTTGGCGTTGGCATTGAGAACTAATTCTTGTAAAGAACCAGTCAGACTTCCGGTAATGCCCATACGTGGTATGTGCTGATCGATCTGACCTTGATAATCAAACAGACCTTGGACTACAAATGGCCGATGCACAGCGACGGTCGCCTGTGCTTGTACGATACCAAAATCAGTGGTGACTTTGGCCTGTAACTGATGCTGCTTTTGGTTGGAGATTAATTGCCCTGTTAATCCGGTCAGTGTGGTGACAGGTGTAGTGTGACCGTCGGCATATAGCGTGGCAATCGTCAGGCGGCCAATCGCGGCTTGCTGCACGGCGACTTCAATAACAGCATCGAGATCGCCTGGCAATTGCGGTGATGATTTACTCTCCAGGTTTGCAATCGTCAACGCGGCAATCTGTAAACTGCTGATGGATAATTTGCCGCTAGCTAAACTCAATGGATGCCAGTCAAGCTGTATTCCACTTGCTTTAAGATGCAGCGTCTTGGTTTGATACGACAACTCGCCAATCGATACATGGTCCGACAAACGCCCGCTTACATCGCTTAATTGCAATTCGCCGCCGCTGGCATTTTGTAGCCAGTTGAGAATAGTACGCGTGCCATGCTGGGTCCAGCTTGCCCATCCTAAAGTCAGACATAGAATAACCAGTAAAGCGCTAAAAATCAGGAAAAAAATCCCAAGCAGACTTCTGCGCTTCAGTACATTAGCAGTAGCTAATTCTGCAGCATTAGCAGGCGCAGCAGACGCACCAGCAGCGCTCACCAACGTTGTTGAGTTTTTTTCATCAGGATTTGAAGGCGTTTGTGTCATAAGCAAATGCTCATCGTGAGCTTAGAAAAAACGGCTTCAGCAGAATATTTCGTCATCATTAAAATGCGACCGCAATCGAAAAATCCAAACGGAATTTTTTTATGTTTTTGCCGTAGGCAAGATCAAGTGCAATCGGTCCCGCAGGTGTTTTATACCTGCCACCAACACCAAAACCTTGTTTGACTTTATAGGCACTCCAATCCTCCGCCGCGTCACCAACATCGATAAAAGCAGCAGCGCCCCAATTCGCCTGAGTCCAGTGCACATACTCGGCGCTGGCAACACCCATCACCATACCGCCAGTCACGCCAGTAGGATGCTGAATACCCAGACTTTGATAGCTATACCCGCGCACCGTGCTGCTGCCACCGGTACGGAATAAATAATCCTCAGGAATACCGTCAATACTTGGCGCCAGAACCTGCCCTAGTTCTGCTCTGAGCAATATCACATCGCGCTTGGGGACCGGTATCCATTGCTGATATTTGGCATAAGTGCGGATAAAGCGCTGATCGGAGATTAAGGCTTTTTCTGAAATGGCAAAATCAAGCTGTAGAATTTGTCCCTTGCGTGGTGCAAAGCTGTCATCTACATCGCGCCATGTCCAGCCTACCGAACTGACTAAGGCCTTACTGACCGATTGCGGCTCGCCATCCAGCGCTACCTTTTCACGCGATAAATTCAAACCTAAACGCTGCTCCAGGTGCCCACGTGTGCTGGTACGCTTGACACCAATCGCGGTGCGGGTCTGATCTAATCCAGCGAGATTAGATTTGTCCAATAAGACGCCAAAAGAATCTAAAAATTGATTGTCCCGTGGTGGCAAATAAATGTCTGCATAAGCCAGCTGACGCCTTTGCTCTAGGCGGACCGCACTGCGTAAATCCCAAGCTCTGTCGAGCAGATCGCGGTCACGATAAGACACTTCTGTGCGGAAACCAGTATTGCTGCTGTAACCCACGCCGAACGCCAGATCACGGGGGCGGCGCTCAACGACCGACACATCCACAGGCACGCCGTCAGCTTTGCTCGGATCGGGATCAACACTGACTGCCACAGCAGAAAAATAGGCCGAATTTTGCAAAGCTCTCTGGTATTCCAGCAGGCGCGAGCGGGAATAAGGTTCACCTTTTTTGGGAGGTAAATAACGATCAAGCAACCAAGGAGGATAGCGCTGCAAACCCGTAATCACCGGATCGCCAAGAGTAAATGGCGGACCACTGTCGATCTCCACCTTTAAGCTACCGGACTGGCTATCTGCATCTATCGTCGCGTTGCTATTGATGATGCTGGCCGAAGCATAGACATCGGAGCGCAGACTCTCGGTAATATCGGTTTTGGCCTTATCCCACTCTTCATCCCTGAAAACAGATCCCACAGGTAAGCGCCAATCGGCAATCAGCGCTTGGCGACGTTTAACTGCATCTACCTTGCCCTGCTTGGCAGCGTCTTCGAGAGCACCGGAAAATTGCAGATCGACTTGCTGTATTGTAGTTCTGGGGCCGGCATCAATATTGACGCGGATGACATTACTGCTGAGGTTGCCAATGCCACCACGGAAAAGCGAGCCGCCATTTTGGCCATCTTTTCCGGCATCAAATGTGATGACGGGCGAAAAGTATCCCTCTGTCGCCAATATATTGCCGATATCCTGACGCAATTTTCGGATCAGCGTTGGTGTGACGTTTTGCGGATCGGTATCTGACGATAATTCTGGAATATGTTGTGTCAACAGAGCCAGCCAATCACCTTTAGCAACACCTATCTGGAAACGACGTAAATTCGATTTCGCTACAAGAATCTCTTCTTCCGCATCGGGCGCGATCTTCGTATCGGTGGCGGACGCTAGTGTTGATGTTGGAATTTCTGCTTGTGTTTGTGCTTCCGCCGGTGTTCCTGTCGACGCTGCTGTCGAGCTTGGCGCAGACATCACGCTTGACACTGGAAGGGCAGGAAGCTCGGCAGGCGGCGCCTCAGCGTGACAAAAATTTGTCACGCCTATAAATGCTACCAATAAGAATACTGGTTGCAGACGCATCACTTGGTCGCCAAACCAACCCGGTTGATACCAAGCTTTTTGGCTTCGGAAATGACTTGAATAATCTCGTCGTATTTCATTTCTTTATCTGCCGATACCAGTACGGCCAAATAGGGTTTTGCCGTGTGATATTCATTCAATTTTTGCATTAACTGGGCACGATTGGCAGCGGTTTCTTTGGCCTCTTGCTGGTTGTTACCATTGCCAGTTTTTCCGTTAGCGCCTTTGGTATTGATACTGATCACATATTTGTTGGTGTCTAGAGTTACCTCAATATATTCAGATGGCGGCTGGGTTGATTGTCCGGCAGTCGGCAAATTGATGACGCTGGGATTGGTCATCGGAGCAGCCACCATAAAAATAATCAGCAGCACCAACATCACGTCGATATAAGGCACGACATTGATTTCTGCTTTAAATTTGCGTTTACGTTCGCCACGCAGAGAACTCATACCATTTAACGAGATTGTCTTTGCAAAATATTGGAGAACTCTTCAATAAAAGTTTCAAACCGGATCGCCAGACGATCAATATCATGTGAGTAGCGGTTGTATGCCAGCACTGCAGGGATCGCTGCAAACAGACCAATGGCAGTGGCGATCAGGGCCTCGGCAATACCGGGAGCCACAGCAGCCAGCGTGGCTTGCTGTACATTTGCCAAACCTCGGAAGGCATTCATAATCCCCCACACCGTACCGAACAAACCCACATACGGTGAGACCGAACCGACTGAGGCTAAAAATGATAGGTGGGCTTCCAGATGATCCATCTCGCGCTGATAAGCGGCGCGCATCGCACGACGCGCACCGTCCAGCATGGCGGTCGCATCTAAGCTCGCTTTATTAGCCGCTTTGACCTTTTGATATTCACTCATACCGGCTTCAAAAATACGCTCTAACGCGCCGGTGTTATTGCCACTATTGCGACGATTGCTCATTGCCGCCTGATACAACTCACCCAGGTTACCGCCGGACCAGAAATTGCGCTCAAATTCTTCCGTCTGCTTGCGCGCTTTGCTGATCGCAAACATTTTTCTGAAAATATAATTCCAGCTAGTCACTGACACGCCCACCAGCAAGAGCAGCACCAGTTGCACCAAGATAGAGGCTTCGGAAATCAGGGTAAAAAATGAGAGGTCTTGAGTAACATTCATAACATTCATAGTCTATGTGTGTAAGTTAATTATTCGTATGCACACGGTAGTGTACGTTCGCGCAATGGGTGCCTGGCTTTGTAACTTGCTTGGCCGATTGGTTTAGCTAATTCGCATGACCGTATTCGTTTGACTTTAGCTACCTGATTTTTGCTGATTTTACTCGCTCAGCTTTGCCAGCACTTCCGCCGGAATCGCACTTGGGCGCACAGTCGTTATGCCAACGCATCCTACTTTAATCGTGCCGGTTGCCAGCAGACGATCACCGCACCAGGCTTCTTGTACAAACTGGACGGAGGCGCGCCCCAACCTTTCGACCACAACGGTGAGTTTGAGTTCATCATCCAGTCTGGCAGGTGCATGATACTCGACTGCGGTGCCTTTGACGACAAACATGACTTGATGCTGCGTGGTCATGATTTGCTGGCTGATACCGGCTGCGCGCAGCCATTCGGTTCTGGCGCGCTCAAAAAACTTCAAATAATTGGCATAGAAGACGATGCCGCCCACATCGGTATCTTCGTAATATACGCGCACAAACCAGTTGAATTCTTTAGCCATAAATAAGTATAAATTGGGGGAGTATCAGCATTTTACATGCTTAATGTCCATATATCTGTTAGACACTTTAAAATACTCCATCCAGTATAAAATTTCAACCTAGGCGACTATATACGGCGTTTTACGCCGGATTACGCTTAATATTAAAAGCGCCAAAGCCCTGACAAGTGGGTAACATTTCTATGTAATTGATATTGATATGCTTGGGCAATGTCGCAATCCAATAAGCAGATTCCGCAATATCCACTGCCGTCAAAGGCACTGTGCCTTCATACACTTTGGCCGCTGCGTCATCATTGCCTTTGAAACGGACGTTGGAGAATTCAGTGCCGCCGCATAAGCCTGGCGCAATATTGGTTGCCCGCACGCCAGTACCGACCAGATCGGCGCGCAGGTTAAGCGTAAATTGATCGACAAATGCCTTGGTCGCGCCATACACATTGCCGCCCGGATAGGGCGTAGAACCGGCGATAGAGCCAATATTGATCACCAGACCGCTGCCACGCTCCACCATCGCAGGCAAAATAGCGCGGGTCATTCTGACCAAGCCCTTGGTATTAGTATCGATCATGGTTTCCCAGTCATCCAGATTAGCGAGATGCGCAGGCTCAGTGCCGAGCGCTAGCCCTGCGTTATTGATGAGCACATCGATTTCCTTCCATTCAGCAGGCAACTGCGCCAGCGCTGAACTGATGGACGCCTTGTCGGTGACATCCATTTTGATAGGCAACAACGCCGCACCCAACTCTGCCTGTAATGCATCCAAGCGATCCGTGCGACGAGCGGTAGCAATGACTTTATGTCCATTCGACGCAAACTTACGCGCCATCTCTTCGCCAAAACCTGAACTTGCGCCAGTGATTAAAACGATCATGATTTCCTCTTGGTTTGATGTGATATTGGATTGAATGTTGATGATGTGACGCATTTCTCGCATCGCGAGCATCGCCGCAAAAACGTCTGCCGTTATTCTATGCGGTTTTGCGATCAGCGTTATGTCCGCGCTTGTGACGCCTTGTAACCGCGAGTTTTGCGGGGCATTCATCCTGACATCACAGTGCAATCAAGCAAATCGCATCCAAATCTTGCTCAAAAATGGGGCTTGGCGTAAAATTTGGGCACCATTTCGTCTCACGTGACTGGCGAAAATGTCTTAAAAGCAGCAGTTTGTACCATCTTCAACAAACTCTGCGTTTAACGACAAAGATGGAGATCCATCGGGAAGCGTGAGATTTCAATAGCCGTGCGCCTGGGTAGCCTGATATGGACATAGCGATTTAGGCTGCCCTGTCCCTTTTTCAGGGCACCAGATCATCTGCAATTACCTTCTAATTAAACAGGAAGCTTGTCATGTTCGCAAAAACTCATACCCTCGCCAATACCGATCCAGAATTGTTTGCCGTGATTCAACAAGAAAATCACCGCCAGCAAGAACATATTGAGTTGATCGCCTCAGAAAACTATACCTCGCCAGCAGTGATGGAAGCCCAGGGCTCGCAACTCACTAACAAATACGCTGAAGGCTACCCTGGCAAACGCTATTATGGTGGTTGTGAATATGTTGACGTGGTCGAGCAATTAGCGATTGATCGCCTTAAAGAATTGTTCGGCGCGAACTTCGCTAACGTCCAACCAAATTCTGGCTCCCAAGCGAATCAAGGCGTGTTCTTTGCGCTGTTAAATCCGGGCGATACCATTATGGGTATGAGTCTGGCAGAAGGCGGACATCTGACCCACGGCATGCCTCTCAACATGTCAGGAAAATGGTTTAACGTGGTGTCATACGGACTGAACGCGGCCGAAGACATCGATTACGATGCGATGGAAAAACTCGCGCGCGAAGCCAAACCAAAAATCATCATCGCTGGCGCATCCGCATTCTCTCTGCGCATCGACTTTGAACGCTTTAGCAAAATCGCCAAAGAAGTCGGCGCCTATTTTATGGTCGACATGGCGCACTATGCCGGTCTGATCGCGGCAGGTGTTTATCCTAACCCTATGCCATTCGCCGACGTAGTGACTTCCACCACACACAAGAGCCTGCGCGGCCCGCGCGGCGGGATTATTTTGTCGAATGATGAAGCAATTGCCAAGAAAATCAATTCAGCGATTTTCCCCGGCATCCAAGGCGGCCCATTGATGCACGTCATCGCTGGTAAAGCGGTGGCGTTCAAAGAAGCTCTGACGCCCGAGTTCAAAGCCTACCAGCAACAAGTCGTCAAAAATGCCGCTGCACTGGCACAAACCCTGACAGAACGTGGTCTGCGCATCGTCTCTGGCCGTACCGAGTCGCATGTGATGCTGGTCGATTTGCGTCCTAAAGGTTTGACAGGCAAAGAAGCAGAAGCCATCCTCGGCTCTGCCCACATGACCTGCAACAAAAACGGCATTCCTAACGATCCGCAAAAACCGATGATCACCTCCGGTATCCGCCTGGGCAGCCCGGCATTTACGACACGTGGTTTTAAAGAGGCAGAAGCGATCAAAGTCGGCCATCTGATCGCCGATGTATTGGACAATCCAAATGATGCAGCGACCATAGAACGGGTTAAAGTCGAAGTCAAAAAACTGACCGATGCCTTCCCTGTGTATTCTGCATAAAACGCTGCATAAATAATCCACCGTAAAATATTAGCGGTAGTGTAAATACGGATCGCAGTAAAACCAACGCCACTCAGACCGAGTGGCGTTGGTGTAATAACTGGTAGTTTTTGAACCCGTTTTGCCAAATTCAGCGCATAAGTAATACAATAAGAATAAATATACTATCTACCTGTATATTTTAATCGTCCAGAGAAAGACTGGACAATCAGGCATTTTCTATAAAAATAATGGGGAGTATGTACTCTACGCTGCATTTCCTTCCCGACTTGGAGTCAGTATGAAATGTCCGTTCTGTCACCACGATGACACGCAGGTAATCGATACCCGCGTGCCAGATGACGGCAATACCATCCGCCGCCGCCGCCGTTGCGCCAATTGCGATAAACGTTTTACGACATATGAGCGGATCGAACTGGCGATGCCTGTCATCGTCAAAAAGAATGGCAGTAGAACCGAATTTGAAACCGCTAAACTGCGCGGTAGTCTGATGCTAGCCTTGCGCAAGCGCCCCGTATCGGCAGAAGCGGTGGACAACGCCATCCAGCGCATAGAAGAAAAACTCCTGGCCAGCGGTGAGCGAGAAGTCGTTTCTGGCCACGTCGGTGAACTGGTTATGCGCGAACTAAAACGTCTGGACAAAGTCGCCTACATCCGATTTGCCTCGGTGTATAAAAGTTTTGAAGACGTATCAGAATTTGCCGAAGCGATTCAAGAAATTGCACAAGAAAAAAAACAAAAGAAGTAGCTCTCTGAGCAGCTCGTCAATCAATTCGCTCAGTGCTGAACGAATTGATTAATGATCTGCCAGATAAGTCGACGTTGGTGCAGCACGCTCTGAGTTTTCAGCAGCTAACCGCTGCCACGTTGGTAGGAGACATCTGATAAACTCAAGTACTTTTCAGAACCTCGGGTAGACCAATGTCAATCGCATTTTTTATGACACACAGCGGCATTGATCAAGCGCAATTACCGCTTGATTTTGCGACGCAAGTTTCCAACTACCAAGAACAACTACAACAATTCATCAGATCAACTGAAAAAGACACGCAAGTCCAATGGCAATATCAAGTGCCAGAACTAGGCGAAGGCGGATCATGCTCTTTGTTTGATCAGCTATCAGCCACACCCTACGATCTCGCAGCCAGCCTGGGCGGACAAACGCCTGACAATCTGCGACTGTTGCAACAGGTGACGGCGCTGGTCAAGTTCTATCAGCAACACAGCAGTAGCCAGTGGTTTGGGGTTTATAAAAAAATTGACCAAAAAATAGATCGAACGCTTACAGGGTCAGATGGTAATTCCGTGCTGGTCAAACTGGCCTACTTTGGTGCCGCATCGCGTGCCGAATTTCCGCTCACGCCCGAATTTGCTGCCATCAGTAATAACAGCACCGTCGGCATCAGCGGCAAAGGCCGGATTATCAATAACGTCAGCGCCTATCTCGCAACCGGCGGCGAGTATTACACCTGCGATCCTAAAGTGCAGGCAGAAGCTTGCTTGCCGATCCTGGCAGCAGATGGTCGCGTGCTGGGGATTATCGATTCCGAAGCATTCACACAGAATATTTTTAGCGGAGCAGAGCTTGCTTTACTCGTGGCGGTAGCCACCAGTTTATCTAGCATTCTCGGCTAAAATTGCTCTCAGCTTTAAGTCGTTCGTTGCGGATCTACCCATTACGGCTTTACTCGTTACAGTTCTACTTATTAAAGTTCACCCTACTTCCTATCAAGACAAAGGACAGACATGAAAACCAAAGCAGCAGTCGCATGGCAAGCCGGCAAACCACTGACGATTGAAGAAGTTGAATTAGGCGGCCCCAGAGCCGGTGAGGTCTTAGTCGAAATCAAAGCCACCGGTATTTGCCACACCGATTACTACACCTTGTCTGGCGCTGATCCTGAAGGTATTTTCCCGGCAATTCTGGGACATGAAGGTGCTGGCATCGTGGTCGATGTCGGCCCCGGCGTTAAGAGTTTGAAAAAAGATGATCATGTGATTCCACTGTATACGCCGGAATGCCGTGAATGCAAATTTTGCCTCTCACAAAAAACTAATCTTTGTCAGGCAATCCGCAGCACCCAAGGTCGCGGTCTGATGCCAGATGCGACTAGCCGCTTCTCATTAGATGGCAAGCCGCTGTATCACTATATGGGCACATCGACTTTCTCCAATTACATCGTGGTGCCAGAAATCGCGCTGGCAAAAATCCGTGAAGATGCGCCTTTCGACAAAGTCTGCTATATCGGTTGCGGCGTCACTACCGGCGTCGGCGCTGTGTTGTTCACGGCTAAAGTCGAAGCGGGTGCCAACGTGGTCGTGTTTGGTCTCGGCGGCATCGGACTCAACGTAATTCAGGCGGCGCGCATGGTAGGAGCAAATAAAATTATTGGCGTTGATATCAATCCGGCTCGTGAAGCGATGGCGCGTCAATTCGGCATGACGCACTTCGTCAATCCAAAAGAATCCGGCAATGTTGTGGACGCGATTATTGGCCTGACCGACGGCGGCGCTGATTATAGTTTTGAATGTATCGGCAACACCACCACGATGCGCCAGTCGCTGGAATCTTGCCATAAAGGCTGGGGACAGTCGATCATCATTGGCGTTGCCGCAGCAGGGCAAGAAATCAGCACACGTCCATTCCAACTCGTCACTGGTCGCGTTTGGAAAGGCTCTGCTTTCGGTGGTGCCCGTGGCCGCACCGACGTGCCAAAAATCGTCGACTGGTACATGGAAGGTAAGCTCAACATCGACGATTTGATCACGCACAAACTGCCGTTAGAACGCATCAACGAAGGCTTTGATCTGATGAAGAGCGGAGAGTCGATTCGTTCTGTTGTCGAATTTTAAGCTAAATTATTCTGAGCTAACTAATTTAAGTGAACTGAAACAGGAGTCAAGATGACCGCGACCGCATTAGAAATAATCAGCGAGCACGCCTGCTACGGTGGCGTGCAAGGTTTTTATCGGCATGAGTCGAGTGAGATCGGATTGCCTATGCGGTTTTCGGTATTCCAGCCGCCGCAAGCCAAAGAGAGAGCAGTCCCGGTCTTATTCTATTTGGCGGGGCTCACCTGCAATGAAGAAACCTTCATGATCAAAGCCGGCGCGCAAAGACTGGCGGCGGAACTAGGCATCATGTT
>JANXTO010000218.1 GCA_025352365.1 Undibacterium sp.
ACGCTTCCAGGTCAATTCAGAAAAAGTAGCTGATGGCTTGCTTGAGACTGTTAAAGATTTATTAAACTCTAGAAAACAATCGTCATGAACCTCTCCAGCGCAAAACTACTCCAATTAAATCAATGCCTTAAAGATGAAGTCGTAGAAATGACATCATTATCTGAGTTGTTGAAATTGGAACAAGCTGCGCTAGTTGAAGCACGTGTGAATGACTTAACAGAAATCACCAAAGATAAAAGCGCGCTACTTGTTAAAGTATCTGAATTAGAAAAATTAAGAGCATCAAGCTTAAAAGATCTGGGATTTCTATCCGATATGTCTGGCATGCAAGCATTGCTGGAGCAAGTACCAACAGAAGTAGAAACATCTAATTATTGGAAAACGCTTTTAGCGATTTCTGAACAAGCGCAAGAAAATAACCGCACAAATGGTATTTTGATTAACCGCCAGTTCACTCGTAATCAAAGTGCGTTGAATATACTCCAGCAAAACAATCCCGCAGGATCAATGTATGGTCCAAACGGACAATCAACGGTCAAAAATATGCCAGGTCGGGGTGTAGTTGCAGGTTAATGCAAGTTAATTGACTGCAACTGTAGTAGTCACTTTTGCCAACTTTGGCATGTCTACTGAACTAGTGAAGTCAAAATTAGAAGATATTCTTTGATAGCTAGATGCAATTCTAAAAGCGATCAAATTTAACATACTCCCCCATCATCACCTCCAAATATGGCTTATTGTCCAATTATTATATGGACGATTAAAATATACTCACGGCGAGTATATTTTAGCCAAGGATTGATATTTGAGCGTCAGTTAGTTATTTTATCGGAAGATGTTACCGGAACGTCAACACCCGATTCTGGCAAAATAGCTAGGATAGTGACAGTGACGCGTCGATTTCTAGCCCTGCCATCCGCAGTATCATTTGATCCGACTGGCATCTTTTGTCCTTGCCCGACGGCAGTCATACGATTTTCATCAACGCCGTTTTCCGTGAACAATCGGACGACAGTACTGGCACGCACGGCGGACAATTCCCAGTTAGACGGAAAATTAGTATTTTTAATAGGTAGATTATCGGTGTGCCCCTCCACCTGAATGGCGTGATTATCCAGCTTTAATACCGACGCAATCGCTTTCAATGCCTGATTTGAATCTTCGTTCAACTTTGCCTCACCCGGGGCAAAAAGCACACTGGCATTAATTTCTATCGTAACGCCACGACTTGTCTGTGTGACTCTTACTTTACCCTCTCTGACCAAGGGCTCTAAAACAGCCAGAATGTCGCGTGCGATCCCGGTCATTTGCTCACGCTCTTTGCGTAAGGGCTCTGTATTTCTGGGTTTGATGATGGGAAGAGGATCTAACTTAATCGCAGGCTCTATGTCGGTATCTTTTTTAGTCGGCTTAACTAATACCTCTTTACCAAACGCCCCTGTAAGCGAATTAGACAGCACACGGTACTTGCCTTCGTTGACCGACGAGATCGCATACATCACGACAAAAAAAGCAAATAACAAGGTAATGAAATCGGCGTAAGAAACTAACCATCTGTCATGGTTGTCACTCTCTTCATGATATTTCTTTCTGGCCATGGCTAATATCAGTTTTTATGGTTTGCCAGGCGCTCTTCCACCACTCGAGGACTATCGCCAAATGCGATGCTGTAAAAAATATCCGATAACATTTCGCGCCTTACTACCTCACGATGGACAATTTCTTTAAGCTTGTTACTGATAGGTAGGAACAATAAATTTGCCAGGCCTACACCGTAAATTGTCGCTACAAAAGCGACTGCAATCCCGCTACCGAGCTTACTGGGATCACTCAGATTTTCCATCACATGGATCAGACCCAGTACCGCGCCTAAAATCCCGATAGTTGGCGAATAACCGCCAGCCGCTTCCCAAATTTTGATCGCTTGGCGTTGCTCCATCTCGTATAACGACACGTCAACTTCGAGAATATCTTTTATGCGGGCAGGATCAATACCGTCAATAACAAGGCGTAAACCTTTGCTTATAAAAGGATCTTTGCTGGATTCCATGTAACGTTCAAGGCTCAAAAAACCTTCTCGACGAGCAACTACGCTCCAGATCAATGCCTCTTGTATAGTTTTTTTGCTGGTATCGACCGGCATGGAAACAATCCATTTCAGCATCCTGACACCACGGATAAACGTGGGCATCCGGCTTTGCAACAAAACAGCGCCAATCGTGCCGACGACAACGATAACAAACGCAGCAGGCTGCACTAAGGAGGATAAGCGTCCGCCCTCAATCAGTTGGCCTGAAAAGATGCCGACAACTACTAAGATAAATCCAATTAGGCTAGCCCAGTCCACGCTTTCTCCCTTAAAGAAGCCCTGAGTCGGGCTACTGCCTGGCTATGAAGTTGCGATATCCGGGATTCGGATACGCCCATGACGGCGCCTATCTCTTTTAAATTGAGCTCTTGTTCGTAATACAAACCCATGAGTAACTTTTCTCGCTCGGGCAAACTATCAATCGCGAAGATCACAGCATCACGAAAATCGCCATGCAAAAGATCTTCTAAAGGATCGCCTGAACGATCGTTACAGTAATGATCGAGGAAATGCTCTTTGGTATCGGCGTCATGAAAATCTTCGTAATACACGAGTTGATGTCCACCACTCTCACCCAGCAAATCCTGGTATTCGGCCAGACTCAATTTTAGCAATTTAGCAACTTCCGTTTCTAGCGGTGGACGTCCCAATTTTTGCTGCAATGCGTTCATTGCGTTTTCAATTTTGCGCATGTTTTGGCGCACACCACGCGGCAGCCAATCACTGCTGCGCAATTCATCCAGCATGGCACCGCGTATGCGTTGTACGGCATAGGTTTCAAATTGTGCGCCGTGATTGTCTTCATAACGGTTAACGGCATCTAGCAGTCCTATCATACCGGCCTGCACTAAGTCATCAACTTCGACGCTGGGGGGCAATCTCGCTTTTAATTGATAAGCGAGTCGCTTCACTAGTGGAGCATGCTCCGTAAGTAGGGAATTTTTATCTGATTTTCCGCTAGCGGTGTACATAATCAATCAAATTCCGAGACGAATACCTAACTCTGGCAATCCATGTAAACCTAATGTTGAGCGGGCTGTTGATCTTGCGGTCAAAGCAAGCCGCTCAGCCAATTGAGAAAACGCAATAGAGGCACCCGCCAATGGGAATGCATCAATCACCGAACGTCCTAAATGCGCTGCTTTTTTCATGTGATCGTCCTCTGGCACGTAGCCAACAAAATGCAAAGGTACTGCTAAATATCGACTAGCCGCTTGTGCCATATTGGTATAAACCAATCGTGCTTCCGGTTCTGTTACACCCGATACCAAAATACCATAAGAACGACGACCTACGCGGTTATTGACACGCTTAATCAAACCATAAGCATCTTTAATCGTGGCCGCATTGGCAGATACTTGTATTACGACTTCGCTCTCTTCAAATGAAGCTAGCGGGAACGCATCATCGCCATCAATTTCGCTATCCACAATGACTAAGTCCGCACCGTTTGCAGCAACATCAAAAACACGGGATAAACGCTTAGTATTTTCGGCGGGCAATCGCGCCAATGCAGTCGCATATTTTGAGAGCATCGTCACAGATAAGCCTGCTGATACAATTTTTACTGCCTCTTGCATTGTACGCCGTTGTCTTGCAACGTCCAACAAGGTCTGCTCGGTATTTGCATTGAGCCACGCGCCAATACTATTGGCCGAAGATCTGGCATCAACCATCAAGACTTGCTGCCCTTTTCTCGCAAGAGAAGCACCTAAATTAATAAGCATGCCACTTTTTTCTTCGTCACGCAAAGCGGATAAAAACGTGAGCACACGCGGTCTTGGCGCCTCTAACATCCGGCGCAAGCCTTCTGCCTGATCAAAACTAGCCAAAAGACACCTCCCGCAAGCCATTATTGGTATTCGCGGCGGAAGCCATAGCCGCGTTTGCCATCACCATCGGTAGCTCTTCATCTTGCAATCGATAGGCAGATGTCTCTCGTTTTAATTTGAATGCGCGATCAACCAGGTACTGCTTGTTTGCGATGTGCAAATCCTCAGGCACACGCTGGCCACTGGCGAGATAATAGATATGAAGCTTTTGACGAATCGCAATATCTAACACGCCGCCGATGGTCGCGGCCTCATCAAGCTTAGTCAAGATACATCCTGCCAATCCGCTACCTTGATAAGCCCGTACAACCTCACTTAATGTCTCGCCTGTTGAGGTCGCGTTTAAACACAATAAGCGTTTTACATTGGCATCTGCACCAGACAACATAGCAACCTGCTCTGTCACCATTTTGTCGCGTTGGCTGACGCCGACCGTATCGATTAATACGGTATGTTTATTTTTTAGTTCAGACAAAGCAATCCGTAAATCAGATTCATCTTTGACTGAATGCACCATCACACCTAATATTTTGCCGTAAATACGCAATTGTTCATAGCCACCAATACGATAACCATCCGTCGTAATTAATGCCAGTTTGGCAGGACCATGACGCATCACGCAGCGGGCAGCGAGTTTTGCTGTAGTGGTGGTTTTACCTACGCCTGTAGGGCCAACCAAAGCATAAACGCCGCCTTTTTCTAAGATTTCGTTCTCATTATTAATAGTGGATAAATTGCGATTTAAAATCGCTTTAATCCAATCCATACTACTAGCGACGGTTTCAGATTCTGGCATTTTATCGACTAGATAACGGGATAAGCTTGCGCTGAAACCCGTTGCCAGCATCTCTCGCATTACTTCTGCCTTTTGAGGTTGACGCTTTTGGGTATTAGTCCAGGATATCTCTGCCAATTGCGCTTCCAGCATACCGCGCATAGACCGGATTTCAGTCATCACGTCGGCTAACTCACCGGCGCTGACTATGTTATCAAGCGCGTGTGGCTGAGATTTTGAGAACAGAGGCGATTCGCTGGCTTGCCATCCCTGTTCAGCCTGCTGCAACCGTGGTGGAAATTTGGCCGTCTCCGGGATCGCACGCTGATCCGATGATGTCGCAATTGAACTCATCGTCTCATCGGTCATCGCCAGTATTTCTACTTTTCCATCGACGTTCCGGTTAGAGAGAATGACTGCATCCGAACCGAGTGCATCCCTCACCATACGAATTGCCTCGCGCGATGTATTCGCTGAAAATTTCTTCACGTTCATAATTGCCCTCCAACCAGGCTGGTAACTCTAATTGTTTTTGTTTCTGGTAATTCTGCTTGCGATAACACTTTTAACTGCGGCAAAGTACGCCTCAAGAAACGCGACAACAACGCTCTTAAAGGACCAGGCACTAACAGCACCGGTGCCAAACCCATCTGCTCTTGATGTTTTGCTGCTGCCTCTGTCTGAGTTGCCAAGGTATCTGCCAATCCTGGTTCAATACCTGCACCATCAGAGCCACTCGTTTGCAATGCTTGCATCAGCAAACGTTCGAGCCGGTTATCTAAAGTCATCACCGTCAACTCATTGGTGGACGGGAATATCTGCTGCACAATTGCCCGACCTAATGCAATGCGAACGTAAGTCGTCAGCTCGTTTGCGTCTTGGGTGTGCATGCCATGCTCTGACAAGGTTTCGATAATGGTGCGCATGTCGCGAATATGCACACCTTCGATCAACAGGTTTTGTAATACCTTCTGCAAAATAGACAGTGGCAATAGTTTAGGCACCAATTCCTCGACTAACTTTGGCGTGTCTTTTGCGAGGTGATCCATCAATTGCTGAACTTCATGACGACCCAACAGCTCAGCCGCATGCGATGTAATTAAATGGTTGAGATGAGTAGCAATGACAGTACCGGCATCCACTACGGTATAACCCATAGTCTGGGCTTGCTCCCGCATGGCAGCGTCAATCCAGGTGGCAGGCAATCCGAACGCTGGGTCTGTCGTAATCGGGCCAGGCAAAGTGCCAGAAACCATGCCGGGATTAATTGCCAGATATTGTCCGGTAATTGCCTCACCGACGCCGACCTCAACGCCTTTTAGCGTGATCTTGTACGCCGATGGCTTAAGCTCTAAGTTGTCTCTAATGTGCACAGGAGGCGATAAGAAACCTACCTCTTGCGCAAACTTCTTGCGGATTCCTTTAATGCGTCTAAGCAGCTCCCCTCCCTGCCCTTTGTCAACCAAAGGAATGAGGCGATAGCCAACTTCTAAACCTAAAGTATCTACTGGCAGGATATCTTGCCATGTTGCTTCTTCCATTTCAGACGGCGGAACTGGCGCTGCAACTTGCTCTTCGGGCGTGGCGACGACATCCGATTTTTTGGTTAATAAGTAACCGCCACCGATCAGAAGTAAAGCTAACAATAAAAAAGCTATATGTGGCATACCTGGAATCAGACCCATGCCACCAACGATGCCACCTGTAATGAACAGCACCTGTGGTTTAGCAAATAATTGGCCAATCAGTTGACCGCCAATATCCTGATCACTGGCAACCCGAGATACTACGATACCTGCCGCTGTTGAAATAATCAGTGACGGGATCTGCGCAACCAAACCATCGCCGATTGCCAGCAAAGTATAGTTTTTTAGCGCTGTTGCAAAATCCAGATCATGCTGCACCATACCTACAATTAAGCCGCCAACAATATTGATGATGGTGACCATAATGCCCGCCACTGCATCACCACGAACATACTTACTAGCACCATCCATCGCACCATAAAACTCAGCTTCTTGCGCGACTTCGGTACGGCGACGACGTGCTTCTTGTTCCGCAATCAGACCCGCATTTAAATCCGCATCAATCGCCATTTGCTTACCAGGCATCGCATCCAATGCAAACCTGGCACCGACCTCCGCAATACGACCTGCACCTTTAGTCACGACGGTAAAGTTAATAATCGTCAAAATAACAAAGACCACAATACCAACCGTATAGTTACCGCCAATCAGAAAATGTCCAAACGCCTCAATCACTTTACCGGCAGCATCTGGACCGGTATGCCCCTCGGTCAACACTACCCGGGTTGATGCCACGTTGAGTGATAAGCGCAACATCGTGCTGACCAATAACACGGTTGGAAACACCATAAAATCAAGTGGCTTGATGGTGTATAAGCTGGTCAGTAAAACAATGATTGCTAGCGCAATATTGAAGCTGAAAAAGACATCGAGTACAAAGGCGGGCAGCGGCAATATCATCATCGCCAACATCATGATGATGAGTATCGGCGCAGCAATGGCCTTGTTACTAAATATGCTCATCCAAGCGGGTAATTTCAAACCATTCATGGATTAGCTCCGGCGGCATTCGCTGGTTGAGGAGCGTTGTTTGGATCAAGTTCAGCAGGAACTGCCAGATCGAAAGGCGCAGATGGCCTGAGGCCACCATGCTGACGGAATGTTTTTAACTGGAAGACGTAAGCCAACACTTCTGCAACGGCCGCGTAAAGTGTCTCTGGAATTTCGTCACCTAACTCAGTGTGCTTAAACAAAGCACGTGCTAATGGCGGCGCCTCCAGCAAGGGAATATTATTTTCCGCGGCCAGTTCACGAATTTTTGCAGCGACGGCATCAGCACCTTTGGCAACCACTCTCGGTGCACCATTGCTACCATCTTTATATTTCAAAGCGACCGCGTAATGCGTTGGATTGGTGACTACGACATCGGCTGTCGGTACTTCTGACATCATCCGGCGACGCGCCATTTCGCGCTGTTGCGCGCGGATTTTGGCTTTAATCTGGGGATTACCGTTGGCTTCTTTTGATTCTTGTATCACTTCTTGATGGGTCATTTTGAGCTTGTTGGCATAACTCCACATTTGGTATGGAACATCAATTCCGGCAATCAATACCAAGGCACCGACGATCGATAAAAAACAGATCGCAAGCATGGTTGCCATGTGTGCGCTGCCAGCGGCCAAAGGCTCGGAAGCAAGGCCGAAGATGGCATCTTTTTGATTCATTACGACGATCCAAGCAACCGTTCCGACAATCAGCGCTTTGAGAATTGCCTTAACTAATTCCACACCGGCCTTGGAGGAAATCATATTCGTCAGACCAGACAAAGGATTCATACGACTAAAATTAGGTTGCAAGGCTTTAGCACTAAAAAGCCAGCCACCGATTAATAACGGAGATCCAATTGCAACCAGCATCAACAAACCACCTAGCGGAGCAAAAGCAAGCAACACATCCATCAAGATCATGCCGATGTGAGAAAACAACATATCGTGATCAAACGCCAAAGTACGCTCCATCGATAATCCATCTATGAGCATATGATTCAACTGTCTGATTAAAGAACCGCCGGACATCCACAAGCCAGCGCCCGCGGCAAGCAAGATCGTGCAAGTAGACAACTCTCTTGAGCGCGGGACATCGCCCTCTTCACGCGCCTGCTCTAAGCGCTTGGGCGACGCCGGTTCGGTTCTTTCGAGATCGCTATCTTCGGCCATTACCGACTCCCATCTATTTCTACGAAGCAAGCAAAACGCTGCTATTACACATTTATACAAGTATGATTATTGGCGATGTTGCATTCTATAGATGCGCCGAACAAGTGACGATTTACCCCCTATTTCAGTAAACCAAAAAAATCAGAGCGAGTGAGATGTGACGTAAACTTAGATTTTCAGAAAAGACAGCTTTTTTTAAAAGCGGCGAATCACTCTTGATCTGAACGCGCAATAACGATGGCGTGATTAGAACAAGCAATATTGAAGAGCGGAATCAGAGACAGAACGATGGTTTTTATCTATCGTTCAAATAGTTGAATTACACACGAACACGCTACGAAAGAATTAGAGAAATAAAATATACTCACCATGAGTATATTTTATTGTCCATACAAGTATTGGACAATAGAGCATATTTATTAAATATGGTAGGGAGTATATTAAATTCAGGCTTTCTATTAGACCGCTACCAACCCTTAGCAACGCAGACAGCGTGTCTGAGCCCAGAGAATTAACGCTATCGCGGTTTAAGTGCATACGCCAAACCTGTAATTGCACCATTGGCGAACTACTTGGCGTTATTCTGATGAAAAGTTTGGGTTAAAAAAGAAGTGTTACAGCTTGCGCGAGATGAGGAAAAACATAGCTCCTCATCCCTGCAATTATGACTAGTTTTATGTGCCGGTATTAAAGTGAGGCAATGTTTTTAGCCCAAACCAAAGCACCAAGATGCGCTGTGTTGACATCCGCAGGTGTAATACGCAGTGATTCGGCCAAAGAGCCGACTAACATACTATTTAACTCGCAAGCCTCGGCTAATGCCAGATAAGGGCCGTAGCTTCCGCCTCTGGAGATCAGCGCTTCGGTAACTGCTTCTGGCAATTGGATCGTGGACAAGACCTCTTCCATAGGCACACCCAGCAATCTATCCAGCAAAGAGAACATCCCTGCGACGAAAAGATTTTCAGCTTCAGATTTGGACATGTGAGGCTGTCCAAGTAACTCTGCAAATCGACCACGGACAATGGCTGTTTCTAATAAAACTGGTGAGTAACCGCTGGTACTTGCGGTCGCCAGCAATACAGATAGCCAGCGATACAAAGGGCTATAACCTAGTATCTGCACTGCATGTTTGAGGGATTGCACCTCAGTGCGCAAGCCAAAACCTGCCGAGTTGATGTAACGCAATAATTTATACGCTAAAGTAGCATCTCGTTTTACAACGGATTCTAATTGTTGAATGTCAGCGTTTTTTCTGATCATTTCCATTAACTGCAAAATGGTCGTCTGCGCTGTATTTAATCCTTTTTTGTCCGCGCTAGGGCGAGGCGTTAAATGTAGCTTGCCAACGAACGACTCTAAGCCAAGCGCAGAACATGCATCAAAATCCTGCCAGGTTGACACATTGCGAGCAACCATATGTATGGCGGATTGCTTTAATGCCGCATACACTTTTGCCTGAGAGGCAAAGTTAGTTGCATTCAACTGGACTTCAATATGAGAAATCTGCGTGAAGAAAGACCTTTCCAAGGTGCTTAGGTCAGCGCCACGCATACAAATACCATAACCCAAAGCACGTAGTTCTTTTATCGCCTCTAAGGTAGTAGAATTAGTAAAATCACGTTTTGACAATATCAATACAGTGTTTTTGGGTGGTAATAATTTCAGGCCGTCGGTAAGCAATAATTCTGGCGTTGCCTCTAAAAATAAGACGCTATCTCCTAGCAAAAATCCAGTTTCTTCATCGTTCAAATTTTGAGCGACAAACTCCATCAAGGAATCAAGATCTTCGACGCTTAGCATTGCAGATTGATTTGGATTTTGCCAAGATAACTGAAAACCGATAACGCGCTGTTTGGGATCAAGCAACGGCTCTCTAACAATGAAATTTGCGTCACTCATAAGGCAATAATTGGTATGGTGAGATTAAACAGAAAAAAAACATACGAGCTGCAATGATTAAAAAGCAAAGCGATCAAGCAATTCTTATATAGCTCGTTCAAGTAACTTATCTAAATCTAGATAACGAAGGCTGTCACGCAACAGCCTGGTCATATCCCGACTCTGGTAAAGAGCTCATCTTGTGGAATAATTTCGTCCATATCTGTACTCATATTTACTCCTTAATAAATACAAGTTCAGCTATGCAGTCTTTCCTAATTTTTCAAAAATTTTCGATAATTTCTCATCGAGAGTCGCTGCTGTGAATGGTTTCACAACATAACCATTTGCACCTGCTTGGGCAGCCGCAATAATATTTTCTTTTTTTGCCTCGGCGGTCACCATTAATACTGGCAACTTAGCCAGCGCTGGATCAGCACGAATGTGTTGCAACATCGTCAACCCATCCATGTTAGGCATATTCCAGTCAGAAATCACAAAATCGAAATCGCCACTTTTCAATTTGGCTAATCCCATGGCACCATCTTCTGCCTCATCGACATTAGAGTAACCAAGCTCTTTAAGCAAATTACGTACAATACGGCGCATCGTTGAAAAGTCATCAACAACTAAAAATTTGAGATTCTGATCGGCCATAAATTACTCCATTATTTCTTTAAGGATAGTTATAAACATTATCGGTCAAATTAATACAAAGTGGTGAGCAAAATCCAGAAGAATATAAATTTTGCTCACTTAAACGCGCAAGGCTCGACTACCGTGTAACGCAAGATAATGCAAAACCTTGGTTGGCAACTCATTTAAGGGGCCAACCTCATGTGTTGCACCGATTGCGATTGCTTCACGAGGCATTCCAAATACTACACAAGTTGCTTCGTCTTGGGCAAAATTATAGGCGCCTGCGTTTTTCATCTCCAACATACCGACCGCACCATCCTTGCCCATTCCGGTCAGAATAACGCCAACTGCATTTTTACCGGCATAGGTAGCCGCAGAGCGAAACAAAACATCTACAGAGGGACGATGTCGGTTTACTGCCGGCCCGGCATCTAGCTGGGTCACATAATTTGCACCACTCCTGGCCAAGAGCAAATGTGAATGACCAGGCGCAATATAAGCATGACCTGGCAATACACGCTCGCCACCAGCGGCCTCACTAACTGAAATTTTACAAAGCCCGTCTAATCTTTTAGCAAAAGAGCGAGTAAAACCCTCAGGCATATGTTGAGTGATTAAAATCCCCGGGCAATCTGAGGGCATTTGAACTAAAAAATTCTTGATCGCTTCTGTTCCACCAGTAGAAGCGCCAATGATGATGAGTTTTTCGCTACTGGTCAGCGGATTTTTCACCATTGGCAGTGCAGTTAACTCGCCTTTATTCAAATCACTTGCATGAACTGCCCGTGGTCGAATACGCGCCTTTGAAGCAGCACGAATTTTATCGGCAATCAGTTCTGCATATTCCAACATACCGCTTTGAATCGATAGCTTTGGTTTGGTAACAAAATCGACTGCGCCCAGTTCTAGCGCTCGCATGGTGATTTCAGATCCACGCTCAGTCAAAGACGACACCATAATGACTGGCATCGGCCTGAGACGCATGAGTTTTTCTAAAAAATCCAGCCCATCCATCTTCGGCATTTCAACATCAAGCGTCAAAACATCTGGATTTGTTTGCTTGATCAAATCCCTGGCGACCAACGGATCGGGCGCAACGCCAACGACTTCCATATCGGGCTGTCTGCTAATGATCTCACTGAGAACGCTCCGTATTAGCGCCGAATCATCCACAATCAATACTTTAATTTTCATCACATGCTCCGCGCGTACAACAGTCTCTTATTATTTTTGCTTAAAACAAATCAATTTCACCACTAACAGGTGTGGCTTTGAGTCGACTGGCGTAATCATTTTCGCGTTTCCTCAGCGTATCATTGTGTTCAACTTTGAGTTTCTTCACAAGAACCTTACCTGTTTTTGGAAAAAAATATACTTTGCGAGGGTAGATGTCGTTTAAGTCCTCAGCAATGACACGCATTCGCTCAGCGCGCAAATAATCGAGCACAAATTTCGCGTTTCTTTCACCAACATTGATCGCAGTAAATCCTCGCAACACATTACCCCCGCCAAATACTTTGGCCTCCATGTTTTCGCGTTTAGCACCCGCTTTTAATAATTCATTGATCAGAACTTCCATCGCATAGGTACCATAGCGCATTGATGCAGAAACAGGATTATCAGAATCTGCTCCGCCATCTGGCAGCATGAAATGATTCATCCCTCCGACGCCAGAAACACGATCCCTTATGCAAGCAGAGACGCAAGAACCAAGAACGGTAACAATCAACATATCTTTTCCTGTGAAATAAAACTCACCAGGCAAAATTTTTGCAGCGTCACAATCAAAGGTGCGGTCGTAATAAATATTCGTAGCGAAATGCTCTTCACTTAACTGGCTCATGGCTTAACCTTTGTTCGAATGGCGCGAAACTGCTTTACTACGTACTTCATGTTCACTTGCCAGCTCGTAGACTGTTTTGCCTCTAAGTTTGAAGTCATCAGATACGTACAAAAAATTCTCAGAATGTCCAGCAAAGAGTAAACCATCTGATTTCATTAATGGGACGAATTTTTTTAGAATTGCACCTTGGGTCGGCTTATCGAAGTAGATCATCACATTGCGACAAAAAATAGCATCAAAAACACCATTAATTGGCCAAACATCGGCTAACAGATTCAGCTGTTTAAAAGTGATTAAATCTCTTAACTCTGGCCTAACCCTAACCAATCCATCTTGCGCGCCCTTCCCTCTTAGGAAAAATTTCTTCGCTCTATCTGGCGACATCTTATCCAAGCGATCAAGGTTGTAGACTCCTTTTGAGGCGGTCGCTAATACGTTGGTATCTATGTCGGTTGCGATAATATGCACTGGAGGCTTCAGGGTACCAAATGCCTCGCACAAGGTCATTGCGATTGAATAAGGCTCCTCGCCAGTGGAGCTAGCAGAGCACCAGACATTAATTGGCTCTTTTATTTTTTTAACATGCTCGGCAAGTAAGGGGAAGTGATGCTCCTCCCGAAAAAAAGAGGTCAGATTGGTGGTAAGCGCATTAGTAAAAGCCTCCCACTCAGCTTCAGAATTATCGGTCTCCAAACTATCGAGGTAAATAGAAAACGAGTTCATTCCTGTTGCCCGAAGACGACGAGCTAAGCGGCTGTAAACCATCTCTTGTTTACTATCAGCAAGAGAAATTCCAGCCTTTTGATAAATCAAGTCTCTGACGCGATTAAAGTCTTTTGCATTAAAGTCAAATTCCTTTGAGGTCTCGCTCTTACCCTTTTCAGCAGACTTGGTCATTAAATTATCCTTAATATTAAGCATATTGATTAACTCATCATCCTAGATTAAGTTAATTTCAGAAAAATATGCATATACCTGCCTAGGGTAGTTAATCAGATTAAATTTGCACTTTGATGCTTAGATGTTTTAATTTTTATGATTAACCAAAATTCGATATAACAAAAAAAGTAAATTTAATCATTTTAGTCATTATTAAATACTAAATTAAAACTCTTCCCAGTCATCCGTATTCTCCTTTTTTGCACTTTTACCAGTTGATACGGAAGACTCTGCCCGAGAGGCGATTTGTTTTAATTTTGGTTTAACGTCTTTTTTCTGAACCACAGGATTCACTCGTATTGACTTTGCCGGGGGAGTGTTACTTGCGGAGGTAAGTTTAAATACGCTGACCGCCTGCGCCAAGGCCTGCGCCTGCTCCTCCATACTCTCTGCCGCTGCTGCTGCCTGTTCTACCAACGCTGCATTTTGTTGCGTCATTTCGTCCATCTGCGTAATCGCCAGATTGACCTGTTCTATCCCCGCACTTTGCTCTTGGCTGGCGGCGGTGATCTCGCTCATGATGTCGGCGACATGCTGGACGCTGGTGACAATCTCGTCCATGGTTTTGCCTGCTTCGTCTACCAGTTTGCCGCCTTGGTTGACTTTATCGACTGAGTCGTCGATCAGGGATTTGATTTCTTTGGCGGCGCTGGCGCTGCGTTGGGCGAGGTTGCGAACTTCGGAGGCGAC
>JANXTO010000329.1 GCA_025352365.1 Undibacterium sp.
GCACGCGAAATGAATATTGGTTTTTTTAAGCGTATGGAAACCGGTAAACCTTGGGTGCGACTGAAAGTAGCCGCAAGCCTGGACGGCAGAACTGCGCTGGCAAACGGCGAGAGTAAATGGATCACTGCATCAGATGCGCGTGATGACGGTCATCGTTGGCGTGCGCGTGCCGATGCGATCTTGACTGGTATTGGCACCGTGCTGGCGGATGATCCGCAAATGAATGTCCGTGCGATAGAAACACCGCGGCAACCTTTAAAAGTTGTGGTCGATTCCCAATTACGTATTCCTGCCAATGCTAAGTTACTGCAAGACGGTAAGTTCGTAATCGTTTGTGCAGAAGCGCCTGAACTTAAGCAAGGTCATCAGCAAAATCGTCAGCAAGCCTTGATTGCGCAAGGTGCTGAAGTCGTATGTTTGCCGGATGATCACCAACAAGTCGATTTAAACGCCTTACTATTAGAATTAGGACGCAGGCAAATTAATGAGCTTCATGTCGAGGCGGGTGCTAAGTTAAATGGTGCCTTGATTGCTCAAGATTGTGTGGATGAATTACTGATTTATTTAGCGCCCAAATTATTGGGACATGGGGCTGGTTTATTTGATCTTCCTGAGCTAAAGCTGGTGGCAGATGCTAGGCGGGTCCGGTTCCATGAGATTAGTCAGGTCGGAGAAAGTTTGCGAATTTTAGCGCGGTTTTAAATCATACTGACGTCTTAGTGACGCTTACTTGAATCTTGATTTTTACGCTTCAGATATAAAAAAAGGATCATCAGGCAAACTTGATGATCCTTTTAAATTGGTCGGAGTACAAGGATTCGAACCTTGGACCCCCTGGTCCCAAACCAGGTGCGCTACCGGACTGCGCCACACTCCGAAACTTGCTTTGCGTGTTCAAATGCTAAATTCGCTACTTGGACAAACGCTAAATTTTTAAACTTTAATCTTATAAATTGGAAAAGACCGAAAGATAATTAAACCTAACGGTCTTTTAATATTTGGTCGGAGTACAAGGATTCGAACCTTGGACCCCCTGGTCCCAAACCAGGTGCGCTACCGGACTGCGCCACACTCCGAAGACCGAGATAATATCTCGTCACGACTACGCTGTCAAGGGCTTTGTCATTGCTGACTTCGCCATTGCAGGTGGTTTGCAATCGACATAGCGGGTTTAAGTCCGCATATATTGCTGATCATTTGCCCAGCCAATTCACAGAGTTTTTGTGCTTGTAAATTGTCTATAGTCACCGCTGAGCGGATCGGTAAAACTAATCGATTTTGCCAGTAATTGTAGCGGGGCAGAAAAGTCATCACCCTTACATGGAAGGGCGATTGGGTAGAAAGTATCATTGATAATCGGCGCGCCGAGGCTTGCTAAATGTACTCGCAATTGGTGTCTTTTTCCCGTGCTGGGATGCAATTCATATAAATCATTGTCACCGCGGCGCTCTATGACGGTTATTTGAGTTTCAGCGTTAGGTTCGCCAGGAGTTTCTTCCATTACAAAGAATTTTTCGGCGTCAATCATTTTACTGCGATAAGTCAGCGGAAATTCTTGAAGCGATAAATGTGGTGCTAAGGCGTGATAGGTTTTATTAACTTTGCGCTGCTGAAATAAAGATTGATAGGCGCCGCGCGTTTCTGTTTTTTGTGAAAATAAAATCACGCCTGCGGTTTCTCTGTCCAGTCTGTGAATGGGCGTGAGTTGATTGTTGCCGCTCTTTTTTTTTAACCGAACTAACAGGGTTTCATGCAAAAAACGACCGCCTGGTATTACGGGCAAAAAATGTGGTTTATCTACGACCAGCAAATGCTCGTCTTGGTAAAGGATCTGTTCTTGAAAAGGGATCGCCATCTCATCATCAATTTCGCGGTAATAAAAAATACACATGCCACGCTTGACCTTGCTATTTGCGGCCAGAATTGTGCCTTGAGCGTCAACAACTTCATGTTTTGCGATACGCACATGCCACTGCTGTTCGCTTACATCCGGAAATTGTGTCAATAAAAAATCTAATAAATTATCCCACCGTCCCTCTGGTAGCCATAGATAGCTTGGTGATACGCCATCACGTGTGGCCAGAGGAGGCGTTGGTATGCGATTTGGGATTTGCATGCTGGATTTGTATTTTTACACGATGGCCCTGCTGCGAAGGCGGTAAAATGTTGGTTTTAACTTCTATCGTTTTGTCGCGCATTTTATTATGCCCGACAAACGCACCATCTAATGAGTACTTCTGCATCTGTCGATTTGAGCAAGCCCGTCCGCACCCGTTTCGCACCCAGTCCCACAGGCTATTTGCATGTTGGTGGTGCCCGCACCGCCTTGTTTAGCTGGGCATTTGCGCGCCACTTTGGTGGTACTTTTGTATTACGTATCGAAGATACGGATCTTGAGCGCTCTACGCCCGAAGCGGTGCAAGCTATTTTAGGTGGAATGAATTGGCTGGGTCTGCAACATGACGAAGGTCCTTTTTACCAGATGAAAAGGATGGACAGATATAGCGAAGTATTAGCCAAAATGCTAGCGGATGGCACTGCCTATTATTGCTATTCCTCACCCGAAGAAGTCGAGGCTATGCGTGAGCTACAACGGGCCAACGGCGATAAACCGCGCTATGACGGCACTTGGCGTCCAGAGCCAGGTAAAGATTTGCCACCAGTGCCAGCAGGCCGTAAGCCTGTCATACGTTTCAAAAATCCTTTAGATGGCGAAGTGAGCTGGCTTGATGTTGTTAAAGGTCAAATTACGATCGGTAATCGTGAATTAGATGATTTAGTAATTGCCCGTCCAGACGGTACGCCAACATACAATTTTTGTGTTGCAGTCGATGATTGGGATATGCAAATTACTCACGTAATTCGCGGTGATGACCATGTCAATAACACGCCACGCCAGATCAATATTCTAAACGCGCTGGGAGCTAGTTTGCCGCATTACGGTCATGTGCCGATGATCCTCGGTACGGATGGTCAAAAATTATCTAAGCGTCGAGATGCGGTTAGCGTAATGGACTATCTAGATAAAGGTTATTTGCCCGAGGCGATGCTGAATTACCTTGCGCGTCTTGGTTGGAGTCATGGTGATGATGAAGTTTTTTCTATGGAGCAGATGTGTAGCTGGTTCGATTTAAATCATCTTTCTAGTTCGCCAGCGCAGTTCAATCCGGAAAAACTCGCCTGGATTAATAATTATTACATCAAAGCTGCTGATAATGCGCGTCTAGCTGAGTTGGTGCGTGCGCAGATGCAAAATGACGGCGCACAATTTGAGAATGCGCCAGAGTTGTCTGCGGTCGTCGCTTTGATGAAAGAGCGAGCCAATACCACTAATGAATTGGCGCAAGCTGCGATGTTGTTTTATCGCCAGCCTAACCCGGACGCAGAGTTGTGCAAGCAGCACATTACGGAAGGAGTGTTGCCAGCCTTGGCACACTATGCAGCTGCGTGCAAGACTGTGGAGTGGAGCAAGCCAGCTTTGTCGTCGATGATGAAAGAAACTTTGGCGCAGTACTCGCTAAAAATGCCGCAACTTGCTATGCCTTTGCGTTTGTTATTAACAGGTCAGCTACAAACACCATCAATTGATGCTGTGGTTGAACTATTCGGTCGCGACGTCGTGCTTCAAAGGCTGAACTCTATCTCTAAGTGAAATTGAAACAGGTAAATAGAAGCGGGAAATAAAACGGGGCTTTACATAGAATGGCTCAGCCCCTATAATCTCGTTTCTGTTCTGGGGGTGTAGCTCAGTTGGTAGAGCGCTTGCATGGCATGCAAGAGGTCAGCGGTTCGATTCCGCTCACCTCCACCAGTAATTAGATGAGCAAGTGATGTGAGATAAGTAGAAAAAATTGCTTGCAGATATCAGTAAAGACAGTATATAATTTTGGTCTTGCTTGATTGCAGAAAATTGCAAAAAAAATTTAGAGCAAGAAAATGCAGTGTAGTTCAGAAGTAAAAGGTCAGTAACGGACAGATCATTGTCCCCATCGTCTAGAGGCCTAGGACATCACCCTTTCACGGTGAGTACAGGGGTTCGAATCCCCTTGGGGACGCCAGAGTTAATCAAGTTAGAGAGTTTTCGATCGCAAGCATTTAATTTGAAGTAACAAAATGTGTTTAATAAAGGTCGCTCAATGCGGCCTTTATTGTTTTTTTGAATCAATTAACTAAGATTCAAAACGATTTATACAAATCACATTTACTGTAGAAATAGTTCAGTCACTTTTCCAGATAAAAAACAATAAGAGGACTTACGCAAAATTACACTAAAGCGTTGCAACTAGGGTCTTCGTACTTCGTTACTAGAGTATTGTCTTCGTCGCTACCCCTTGTCGGGACGATATTGAGTAAGTCTTAAATAATTGCTTTTCTAAAATCCAAATTCCTCGCATGTTAGAAATTCGTCCGTCGTGCAGGGCCAGTACGCAAACGATACAATCGAAGACTTATCAATGCGCGTGCGATCAACATAAGCTCGCCTCTCACTCTAATAGCGCTAATCTAGGTCAAGAATGCTACAGCAAAATAGTATTGAACACGATCAGGCCTTGGTTAATCGCGACGGATTGCCAACACGCGAACGTAACTTGGCTATGTTGTCTCTCGCGATTGGTGTCGGTATGGCGTCGCTTGATACGGCTATCGCCAATACGGCGCTACCAGCGATCGCTGATCAGTTACGTACATCACCTGCGGCCTCTGTCTGGATTATCAATGTCTATCAATTAGCGATGGTTGCTACGCTGTTGCCATTTGCAGCCTTAGGAGAAGTGATCGGTTATCGCCGTGTTTCCATCGCCGGGCTAGTACTTTTTACGCTGGCATCTTTGGGCTGCGCATGCTCTTGGTCGTTAACATCGTTGGTCATTGCGCGCTTATTTCAAGGTGTTGGCGCAAGCGCGATTATGGGTGTTAATACCGCGATGTTAAGAGCAATTTTTCCTACTCGTCTGCAAGGGCGTGGTTTTGGATTGAACTCTTTGGTGGTCGCAGTTGCATTTGCTGTCGGACCGACAATCGCCTCTCTGATACTTGCCGTTTGGAGCTGGCCTTGGTTGTTCGCTATCAACGTTCCGCTCGGCATATTTGCTTTTTTTCTGGGAAGGAAAGTTTTGCCACTGACTCGACGAGCCACTCATAAGATCGATAGTCTGACAGCCTTGTTTAATATTGCTGCTTTTGGTCTGTTAATTTTGTTGTTCGGGGAAGCTGCTCACCTTCAAAGTTTGAACATACTAGTGATCGAAATGTTCGCTACCATTTTCTTTTTTACCCTCTTACTACGTCGCCAACATGGACATCAGGCTCCGATGCTTCCAGTTGATCTGTTTCGCCGTCCATTGTTTTTACTGTCGGTATTAACGGCAATTTGCACTTTTACTACTCAAAGCATTGCCTTTGTATCACTACCTTTTTATTTTGAGACAGTCCTAGGACGCTCACCGGTAGAAACCGGCTTTTTGATGACGCCTTGGGCGGCACTGGTTGCAGTTATGGCGCCTATTGCAGGACGATTGAGCGATCATTATTCACCAGGACTGCTAGGTGGTATTGGTCTTGCCGCATTATCAGCGGGTATGGTTTCTTTAGTGCTGATGCCCCTGAACCCCTCAATGTTTGACATCGGCTGGCGTATGGCTATGTGCGGTATCGGTTTTGGATTTTTTCAAGCACCTAATCTGAAGGCGATTATGGGAGCTGCGCCCTTATCGCGAGCTGGGGGCGCTAGTGGTATTGTCGCTACTTCCCGTCTGATGGGACAAGCCTCGGGTGCGGCACTGGTCGCATTTTGCTTTACCTTATCAAATAAAAGTGGCACTAGCTATGCGCTTGGTCTGGGGGCCGTTTTTGCAGCGGTCGCCAGCATCGCCAGTTTCTCTCGCTTACTGGTGGCAACAGACCCACTTTGAGCGCGCCCACTTGCCCTATTCAAAAATGCCCATTTTTTGTAGGTATTTAGCTAAAAGTATTCTTTTAGTCACAGATAAAGCCAAAACATAGATTGTCCGGACAAAACTCTGTAGCTCATCGCTACGTCACTAATGCATTAGTCTATGCGGCCGCAAATAAGAAAATCCCTCTTAATTACTACTGCATTACAGGGTAAAATGCGGCTTCGATTGTTCTTTTACCTGTTGATCGCGATCATTATGAAGTTCACCAAACAATTTCAGCTTTACCAATCCGAAGCAACTCAGTTTATTCAAAGTCTGAAAAAAGCTAATCCACAATTAGAGCAAAGCCAGCGTGATGGTCGTGCTTTATTATGGGATAAAGCACCGATTGATCTTGCGACGCAAAAAGACACGATTGAGTCCAATATCGATCAACAAGCTTACGTGTACCAAAACAAAGCCTAAGCCAAGACTGCTGTGACTGCAATCGGCACTACTTTGTCAGCGACAGATTTGCCTCTGGTTGGCAGTAGCGACAGCACGCCCAACGTTGTTGATGGACTGGCGTTCGCCAAACTATATGGCGAGCCGCTGTTCAAACTACCCAACGATCTCTACATCCCGCCAGATGCGCTGGAAATTTTTTTAGAAGCGTTTGAAGGTCCGCTGGATTTGCTGCTCTACCTGATCCGCAAGCAAAATTTCAATATTCTCGATATTCCGATGGCGCAAGTCACGTTGCAATATCTGGACTATGTTGAGCAAATCCGCAAACATAATCTGGAGCTGGCCGCAGAATATTTATTGATGGCAGCGATGTTGATTGAAATCAAATCACGCATGCTCTTGCCCAGCACCAAAAGTCTGGATGATGGCGAAGCAGGCGATCCGCGTGCCGAATTAGTACGTCGTCTACTGGAATACGAGCAAATGAAACTAGCTGCCTACGACCTCAACGCGGTTCCCCAGCTAGGACGTGATTTTTTGCATGCGCAAGTCTTTGTTGAGCAAAATACGGTATTGCATTGGCCGCAGGTCGACGTGCAAGATTTACAAGCAGCTTGGGCCGACGTGCTAAAACGGGCCACACTGGTTGCCCACCACAAAATCAGCCGTGAAGAACTATCTGTGCGCGAACACATGACAGGTATTTTGCGCAAATTGCAGTCCGCTAAATTTATCGAATTTTCTGACTTGTTCGATCCCAGTAAAGGTGCGCCCGTTCTGGTGGTTAATTTTGTCGCCCTGCTCGAACTTGCAAAAGAAACTTTAATAGAAATCACTCAGGCAGAAGCCTTTGCACCGATTTATGTGAGACTCGCTTATCTGCCAACGCACGCACCTAATTAATCGCCAAGTTAGCAAACCCTCGCTACGAATCACATCCTCTTCGTCAAATTCAACTCACTTTTTATCTCATGAAAATTATTTCCTCTATCGAAGAATTGCGCGATCAACTACGTGGTCAATTACGGACTGCATTTGTGCCGACGATGGGCAATTTACATGAAGGTCATTTGTCCTTGATGCGTCTGGCAAAAAAACATGGCGATCCGATTGTGGCATCGATTTTCGTTAATCGATTACAGTTTGGCCCGAACGAAGATTTTGATAAATATCCGCGTACTTTTCAGGCCGACGTAGAAAAGCTGGAGAAGGAAGGTGTGTATGTATTGTTCGCCCCGACAGAAAAAGACCTCTATCCAGAACCACAAGAATACAGGGTGCGTCCACCCGACGATCTGGGGAATATCTTAGAGGGCGAATTCCGCCCTGGCTTTTTTACCGGCGTGAGTACTGTTGTACTGAAATTATTTTCTTGCGTCCAGCCCCGTGTTGCGGTGTTTGGTAAAAAAGATTACCAACAATTAATGATCATCCGGAATATGGCAAAGCAGTTTGCCTTACCGACTGAAATTATCGCTGCCGATACCTGGCGCGCTGATGATGGACTCGCACTGTCATCACGCAACGGTTATTTGTCCGAGGCTGAACGCGCAGAAGCGCCTGTTTTATACCAGACACTGAATGAGGTTGCGCAAGAAATTCGCTCAGGCCATCTGGATATTTTTGAGCTGGAAAAGAAAGCCATGGCAAAACTATCCCATCGTCATTGGAAGCCAGATTATATTTCTGTACGCAAGCGTTCCGACTTGCAACCACCGTCTGCTGGCGATATTGCGCAGAAGGCGGAGCTGGTAGTTGTCGCCGCCGCCAAGCTTGGCAACACCCGCCTGATCGACAATCTGGAAGTCTGATGACACAGCTTGCAAAAAGCAGAGAGCACTTGTGTCTCATCAAACAACTAACTGCTTTCATGGCACTGGCAGCGATCAGCTTGCACAGTGTCGTGGGGCACGCTGCCATCAGCGTGACTGATGATGCACAACATGTGGTCACGCTGGCGAAGCCAGCACAGCGCATTATCAGCCTCGCGCCGCACGCGACTGAGTTATTGTTTGAAGCAGGCGCTGGCGGGCAAATTGTTGGCGTCAGCGAATACAGCGACTTTCCGGAGGCGGCAAAAAAGATCCCATCGATTGGCAATGTATTCGCATTAGATTTAGAACGCATCATTGCGCTCAAACCTGATCTGATCGTGATCTGGGGTACTGGCAACGGCAAAACCCTAGCCAACAAATTGCGCGATACCCATATTCCGATATTCGAGAGCGAACCGCGCAGTTTTGAAGATATTGCCAGTTCGATAGAAAGGCTAGCCGTTCTGACGGACAAACAAGCGACCGGCAATGCCGCCGCTCAACGGTTCAGAAATCGTTTAGAGAAATTGCGCCAAACTTATCAGCCCGGCTTGCCGTCCGGCTTATCGCCCAGTTCACAAGTCAGCACTGCAAACACAGCAGAAAAACAAAGAATCGTCAGCGTGTTTTATCAAATCTGGCGCAAACCTTTGATGACCTTAAATGATCAGCATCTGGTGTCGGCAGCAATCCGTTTGTGCGGTGGTAAAAACATATTTGGCGGCTTAAAAGAAATCAGTCCAACAGTCAATACCGAAGCAGTGCTGGCTGCCAACCCGGATGCGATTATTACCACTGGCGGCGAGCAGCAAGATGTCTTCTCCGACTGGCGGCAATTCACTACGCTCAATGCCGTCAGCAAGGGTAATTTATTTACCGTAAAAGGTGACTGGATGAATCGTGCAGGGCCGAGAATTTTAGATGGCACTGAGATGCTCTGCAAACATCTGGCAACGGCGAGAGCTACACTGAAGTAAGATTCAAATCTGATCCCATTTTGCTAGCTTTGCGAGTTGCAAGCGGATATTACTCCTACTTGACATTACATTCAAATAAATATACTCAGGTAGTGTATATTTTAATTGTCCATATATTATCTGGACAATTCGGATTTTTAATTAAAAATTAAGGGGAGTATATAAAAATATGCCCTTTTGATCGAATCAAAAGCTAGAACGGATCACAACACCCAGCATACAATTAAGCCATTAATTCCAGTCGCGTGGATCAACCTGATAATACGCACGGAATTGCTCAAACAGCGCGGGATGATATCTCGCCATTTCCCAGGTTTTCTCAAAAAACGTCTCTGTCCCGACGGCAAAAAATTCTGCCGGATTGGTCGCGCCATAATGATCCATCACCGTTTCTTCACCTAGCTCCGCTGCGCGCTGCAATACATCAAACTCTTGGGACAAGATACTAGACCAACGTTGATAACGCGCCTTACTCATCAATGCCGGTGCGCCGTTAGTGCTGCCGGTTTCGCTATCGAGCTGATGCGCAAACTCATGCAAGACCACATCGTGCCCTGCGATTTGCGTACCATCACTGCGCTGCACATGATCCCATGCCAGGATCACCCTGCCATCACTCCAAGATTCTCCCGACAATGTTTGGTTGGCGTGAGTGACTACACCACCCAGGCTAGTTTGGATATGCGGCTTCATAAAAGCACTGGGATAAACCAAGATGGTTTTTAAGGCTGGGTAAACGGTGCTAGGACGATTAAGGAGCAACATGCAAGCTCTGGCCGCGATCGTGACCTTGATTTCATCCGTCATCTGTAAATCATCGCAAGCAATAAATTTCTTTTGATATAAAAACTGTTTGATCAATCGCTTTAACTGCAATTGCAGCTCCGCCGGCATTCTGGAATACACCGGGATATTTTTACGCAGTATTTTGGAGTAATGCGCAGGGAATGGCTTTTGCAAAGCGCGCTTCAACAGCACATCAGGCAACCACGCAATCAGTCCGACCGTGATTACGATGCTGGATAATACGAGCATTAGTGGTAAAGCGGAGGACATTGATTACCTGCAATTATGAATGGAAACACAGTAACGGTACCGTGTTATCTCTCGTTATTTAGACCGTTGCCATCTTGGTAAAATCTATGCAGCTTGATAGCAAACATAAGTACGAGCTGGAATCAGCTCATACCATCAGATGGGACAGTCTTCAGAAAAAACAATAGCTATTAACCATAGCGATTGAATGAAGTGCCCACAAGGCAACGCGAATAATCGATTGCTGCGATAATGCGCCCTCACCGATGCCATCAATATCATTCTAAAAATAACGCATCCAATCCCATATTCTATTTTTTGATTGTCCTCTCATGCGCAAAGGCATACTCTACGCAGCTTCGGCTTATATCGTCTGGGGTTTATTTCCAATTTATTTCAAAGCTCTGCACGGGATACCCGCGCTGGAAATTTTGTTACATCGCATGTTATGGTCACTGCTATTTTTGATGGTAGTACTGGCATGGCGTAGTCAATGGTCTTGGGTACGCGATGTGCTGCGTCAGCCAAAACTGATCGCCGGATTTGTCGCCAGTGCGACCCTGTTGTCAGTCAATTGGCTGATCTACATCTGGGCGATCAATAACGATCATATCGTCGATGCCAGTTTGGGATATTTTATGACGCCGCTGGTCAATGTCCTGCTCGGTTACGCTATCTTGCGTGAGCGCTTGCGGTCTGCACAATGGTTTGCCATAGGCTTGGCAGCCTGCGGCGTGATCTGGCTGACCTGGCAAACCGGTCATCCTCCTATCATTGGATTGTCTCTCGCCATCAGCTTTGGCGTGTATGGTTTATTGCGTAAAACAGCCGCACTTGGTGCGCTGGAAGGCTTGTCACTGGAGACCTTTTTGCTGTTCCCGTTTGCTTTTGCTTATCTGACTTACTTAACGGTACAAGGTCATAATGCCTTCATCAGTGGATCTGGCACAACCCAATTATTACTGCTGGCAGCTGGTCCTATCACTGCAATTCCCTTACTCATGTTTGCCGCCGGTGCTCGCCTGATCCCTATGGCGACGCTGGGATTGCTGCAATATATTGCGCCATCAATCCAACTGATATTGGGCGTCATTTTGTATCACGAGCCATTTAGCGGCGAAAGACTGATCGGATTTATGGCGATCTGGGCTGCGCTGGCGGTGTATTCTGCAGAAGGTGTGCGTCACTCTTTCAGGCGTCAATAATCTGGCGGTAAGAGTGTCGAAGAGTGCCGAAATAAGCGTGCCGAAAAATGAGCCATAGATCGAGCCATTACAGTTTATGGTAAAGTACAGGCTTCGCTAGGGGTCTTGCGTCAAGAATAAAATGATTTTTTATTCTTGTCTGTAAGTGAGAAATACCCTTGAACCTGATCTGGATAATGCCAGCGTAGGGAAGCGCAAAGTCTCTCTCAGTCTCTTTGTTTGCTCCCGCGCTTGCGATAAAAAAAGAGCAAATTATGACAATCGCACCACCCATCCACGCTACACCACTTCTTACACAACCTCTTTTACAAGCGACTTCACGTAAGTCATCAACTCATTCGCTATCAGGTGTTCAAAGCCGCTTGATTCCGCTGACGATGGCCTTGGTGATTTCTCAGGCTTTTGTATTCTCTGCTGCCTATGCGCAGAGCGCAGATAAAGCGCTGCCAGAAGTCGTCATTCGCGCTAATAAAACGGATAGCAATAAAAATGATGTAGCAAAAATCGGCGGCTTTGCCGATGCAAAATTATCAGATACGCCAGCATCGATTACCGTCTTTACTCAACAACAATTACAAGATTTAAGCATCCGCACTAGCAGCGATGCGATGAAATTTGATGCCAGTGTCAACGACGCTTACAACGCGGTTGGCTACTCTGAACAATTTTCTATCCGTGGTTTTGCGCTAGATAATACGAGCAGTTACCGCAAAGATGGATTAGCCATTCCAGGCGATGCGTCTATCCCGTTGGAAAACAAAGAACGTATAGAAATACTCAAAGGATTGGCCGGATTTCAGGCAGGCTTTGCTACCCCCGGCGGTATCGTGAATTATGTCACCAAGCGCCCAACCACTACGCCATTACGTTCAGTAACGGTCGCCGCCAGTGAGCGCGGCACGCTATACGGTTCGCTAGATTTAGGCGGTCAATCCGATGATCAGCAATTTGGTTATCGTATTAATGCTGCGACAGAAAAATTACGCTCCTATGTGAAAGGTGCAGACGGAGACCGACAATTTATCTCTGGTGCTTTTGACTGGCATGTCACGCCAAAAGCACTATTGCAGCTAGATATGGATTATCAGAAAAAATCCCAGTTAACTGTCCCCGGATTTCAACTATTTAATGGCACCGATCTGCCACGTAACGTCAGCGCAGATACCATGCTGAACAATCAACCTTGGGCGAAGCCTGTCAGTACCCGTGATAGCAATATCGGCTTACGTTTTGAGTATCAATTCAATGACGACTGGCGCGCCTCGTTCTCGGCTAATCGTCATGAATTTAAACGTGATGATTACACTGCCTTCCCCTATGGCTGTTCGTCGGCCAACTTATTCCCCGGTTATTGCGCCAATGGCGATTACGATGTGTACGACTACCAAAGCGTCGGTGAATCGAAAACACCAGTGGCAACGCAGGCGATTTTAAATGGCAAATTCCAGTTAGGTGGCGTGCAAAACACGGTAGCAGTGGGTTTCTCCAGCTTCCAGCGACGTGATCGTTTTGGCGATTATGTGTACGATTTTGTCGGAACTAGCAATGTATTCCAACCTGTGGTCGTACCGCAATCGACCAACACGACAGGCCCGGTTCTTTTACGTAGAACCGACAAAGAATGGTCTTTGTTTGCACAGGACATTATTGATCTGACCGACACCATCAAACTCGATATCGGTGTGCGTCACGTCGCGATCAACCGTCAGCAAATCGATGCGCCAGGTTACGATCGTCACTACGAATTACCTAGCGTGGCGCTGCTATTTAAACCACAAAAATCATGGACATGGTATGGCTCTTATACCGAAGGTTTAGAGCATGGCGGCATTGCTCCGTTTGGTACCAACAACGTCAATCAGATGCTCAATCCAAGTAAATCCAAGCAAGTTGAATTTGGTCTTAAAGCAGATGTGGCACAAGATATCAGCATCACTGCCGCCGTCTTCCACATCACTAAATCACTGGAATATACCAACTCGGATAATGTCTACGTCAGCAACGGCCAGGCAATCCATAATGGACTAGAATTAGCGGCCCAAGGCCGTATCACTCCAGCTTTGATGTTAGGTGCCAGCGTCACTGCATTGGCAGCGCATCAATACGATACTGGCATTGCGGGATTGGATGATAAGCGCGTGACCAACGTACCAGAATTAAAATCTGTGCTGTTCGCGGACTATGCTATTGCCAGCATACCTGGACTCAACATCAACGGCAGTTGGGATTATTCCGGTAATAAGGCGTTTCAACCGGATAACAGCGTCATCGTTCCAGGCTATCAAGTATTCAATCTGGGCGCGCGTTATGTCACCAAATTGGCTAATGTCGTGACGACTTTACGGTTCAATGTCGACAACGTCGCCGATAAATTTTACTGGCGCGATGTGACGCAATCCTTGGGCGGCTACTTATTGCCTGGCGCATCAAGAACGTATAAAGTATCTGCACAGTTTGATTTTTAAAATTTAATTTTTAAATACAGCATACAAGTTGTT